>NZ_JBBKTQ010000006.1:0-320701 GCF_037890035.1 Ramlibacter sp. AN1133 | reverse complement strand
GAGATGGCACAGCAGAAGATCCGCATCCGCCTCAAAGCCTTCGATTACAAGCTGATCGACCAGTCCGCCGCCGAGATCGTCGACACCGCCAAGCGCACCGGCGCCATCGTCAAGGGCCCCGTGCCCCTGCCGACGCGCATGAAGCGCTTCGACATCCTGCGCTCCCCGCACGTGAACAAGTCGAGCCGCGACCAGTTCGAGATCCGCACGCACCAGCGCCTGATGGACATCGTCGACCCGACCGACAAGACGGTCGACGCCCTGATGAAGCTGGACCTGCCGGCGGGCGTGGATGTGGAGATCAAGCTGCAGTAACTCTGCCGCTTGCCCCCGAGAAAGGCCGCCTCCGGGCGGCCTTTTTTCTGGCGGGTGGCCCTGCGCGGGAAGCGATTCGGGGAGTCAGTGACGCAGGGTCGCGACCGACGCCACCACCGACAGCAGCAGGACGGACCAGGGCGCCAGGCGCAGGAGAAGGAAGCGGGTGACGGCGTGGCTCGCGGGATCGTGGCGGCCCTGGCCCTCGACGATGGCAAGGTCCTCCGGGAGGACTGCGGCGGGGGCCTGGCTGTCCTCGAAGGCGGGGAGGATGGACGAATGGCTCATGATGATCTCGGCAGTGGTGCGAGCGTAGCGCGCCAACGGCCGAGGTAAAGCAGAGAAATGCCGGGCCCCTCCTTCCCGGATCCCTCTCGGCAAGCGCGGCGTTTTCTGCTACGCAGCCACCAGCGAGCCCTCCCGCCGGGCAGGGTGGCAGGTCTTCGGGAAGACTGCTACAATAGTCGGCTTCGCTCGTTTTGCAGCGCGCGAAGCTTTTTTCAACCCTCTCTCGTACCCCAAACGTGGCAGCCAATTGCAGCGGCCGCGGCGAGAGCAACGGAGTAACAACATGAGTCTGAGCAGCCTCGGGTTGCTGGGCCGCAAGGTGGGCATGATGCGCCTGTTCACCGATGAGGGGGATGCTGTCCCCGTCACGGTGCTGGACGTGTCCAACAACCGCGTGACCCAGGTCAAGAACCAGGACAACGACGGCTACGTGGCCTTGCAGGTCACGTACGGTGCGCGCAAGGCCTCGCGCGTCACCAAGCCGATCGCCGGACACCTCGCCAAGGCGGGGGTCGAGTCCGGTGAAATCATCCGTGAATTCCGCGTCGACGCCGACACCGCCGGCAAGTACGCCGCCGGCAAGACCGTGCCGGTGCAGGACGTCTTTTCCGCCGGCCAGCTGGTCGACGTGCAGGGCACCTCGATCGGCAAGGGCTTCACGGGCACCATCAAGCGCCACAACTTCCATTCCCAGCGCGCCTCGCACGGCAACAGCCGTTCGCACAACGTGCCGGGTTCGATCTCCATGGCGCAGGACCCGGGCCGCGTGTTCCCGGGCAAGAAGATGTCCGGCCACCTCGGTGACGTGACCGTGACCGTGCAGAACCTCGACGTCGTCCGCGTGGACGAGGCCCGTGGCCTGCTGCTGGTCCGCGGCGCGGTTCCGGGCGCGAAGAACGGTTTCGTGACCGTGCGCCTCGCCGCCAAGGGCCAGCCGAAGCCGGTTGCCGCCCCGACGGCGAAGGCCGAGAAGGGGAAGAAGTAAATGCAACTCGAACTCCTGAACGAGCAAGGCCAGGCAGCGTCCAAGTTCGACGCTCCTGAGACGGTGTTCGGCCGCGAATACAACGAAGCGCTGGTGCACCAGATCGTGGTGGCCTTCCAGGCGAACGCCCGTCAGGGCACGCGCGCCCAGAAGGACCGCGAGCAGGTCAAGCACTCGACCAAGAAGCCGTTCCGCCAGAAGGGCACGGGCCGCGCCCGCGCCGGCATGACCTCCTCGCCGCTGTGGCGCGGGGGCGGCCGCATCTTCCCGAACAGCCCGGAAGAGAACTTCACCCAGAAGATCAACAAGAAGATGTACCGCGCCGGCATGGCGTCCATCTTCTCCCAGCTCGCGCGCGATGGCCGCCTGGCGGTCGTCGAGTCGCTGACGGTCGACAGCCCCAAGACCAAGCAGCTGGCCGCCAAGTTCAAGAAGATGAACCTGGAGTCGGTGATGGTGATCGCCGACGAAGTCGACGAGAACCTGTTCCTGGCGTCGCGCAACCTGCCGCACGTCCTGATCGTCGAGCCGCGCTACGCCGACCCGGTGTCGCTTGTCCATTACAAGAAAGTGCTCGTCACCAAGGGCGCGATCGACAAGCTCAAGGAGATGTTCGCATGAGCGCTCCCAAGAAGTACGACGAAGGCCGCCTGATGCAGGTGCTGGTCGCCCCGATCATCTCGGAGAAGGCCACCCACGTCGCGGACAAGACCAACGCGGTGACCTTCAAGGTCCTGCAGGATGCGACCAAGCCCGAGATCAAGGCCGCCGTGGAACTGATGTTCAACGTGAAGGTGACGGGCGTCTCGGTTGCCAACATCAAGGGCAAGACGAAGCGCACGGCGCGCTCGGTCGGCCGCCGCGACAACATCCGCAAGGCGTATGTGTCGCTCGCCGCCGGCCAGGAGCTGAACTTCTCCGGGGAGACCGCTTAATCATGGCAGTCATCAAGATGAAACCGACTTCGCCCGGCCAGCGCGCCGTGGTGAAGATCTCGCGCGATCACCTGTACAAGGGTGACCCGTACGCGCCCCTGCTGGAGAAGAAGTTCCAGAAGGCCGGCCGCAACAACAACGGCCACATCACGGTTCGCCACAAGGGCGGCGGCCACAAGCACCACTACCGCGTGGTGGATTTCGTCCGCAACAAGGACGGCATCCCGGCGAAGGTGGAGCGCATCGAGTACGACCCGAACCGCACGGCCCACATCGCCCTGGTGGTGTACGCCGACGGCGAGCGCCGCTACGTGATCGCCCCGCGCGGCCTGGAAGTCGGCGCGACGCTGCTGTCCGGTGCCGAGGCCCCGATCCGCGCGGGCAACACGCTGCCGATCCGCAACATCCCGGTGGGCTCCACGATCCACTGCATCGAGATCATGCCGGGCAAGGGCGCGCAGATCGCGCGTTCCGCCGGGACCTCCGCGACGCTGCTGGCGCGCGAAGGCACCTACGCGCAGGTCCGCATGCGCTCCGGTGAAGTGCGCCGCATCCACATCGAATGCCGCGCCACCATCGGCGAAGTGGCCAACGAAGAACACAGCCTGCGCCAGATCGGCAAGGCCGGCACCAAGCGCCACATGGGCATCCGCCCGACGGTGCGCGGCGTCGCGATGAACCCGATCGACCACCCGCACGGTGGTGGTGAGGGCCGCACCGGCACCGGCGGCCAGCCGGTCGACCCGTGGGGCAACCTGACCAAGGGTTACCGTACTCGCAACAACAAGCGCACGCAGACGTTCATCGTCTCGCGCCGCAAGAAGTAAGGGGTCCGCAACATGACGCGTTCTCTCAAGAAGGGTCCGTTCGTGGACCACCACCTGGTGGCCAAGGTCGACAAGGCCGTCTCCACCAAGGACAAGAAGCCGATCAAGACCTGGTCGCGCCGCTCGATGATCCTGCCCGATTTCATCGGGCTGACCATCGCCGTGCACAACGGCAAGCAGCACGTGCCGGTCTACATCACCGACCAGATGGTGGGCCACAAGCTGGGCGAATTCGCCCTGACGCGCACCTTCAAGGGTCACCCCGCGGACAAGAAAGTCCAGAAGAAGTGAGGATGAACCATGGCTGAAACCAAAGCGATCCTCCGCGGCGTGCGCCTGTCCGTCGACAAGGGCCGCCTCGTGGCCGACCTGATCCGCGGCAAGAAGGTGGACCAGGCCCTGAACGTCCTGAACTTCACCCAGAAGAAGGGTGCCGTCATCATCAAGAAGGTGCTGGAGTCCGCGATCGCGAACGCCGAGCACAACGATGGTGTCGACATCGACGAGCTGAGCGTGAAGAGCATCTACGTGGAACAAGGCACCGTGCTGAAGCGTTTCACCGCGCGCGCCAAGGGCCGCGGCAACCGCATCAGCAAGGGCACGTGCCACGTGTACGTGACCGTCGGGAACTAAGGAAGAACATGGGACAGAAGATCCATCCGACCGGCTTCCGCCTGGCCGTCACGCGCAACTGGAACTCCCGCTGGTACGCGAGCAACCGCGACTTCGGCGGCATGCTGGCCGAGGACATCAAGGTGCGCGAGTACCTGAAGACCAAGCTGAAGAACGCGGCCGTCTCCCGCGTGCTGATCGAGCGTCCGGCCAAGAACGCCCGCATCACGATCTACTCCGCCCGTCCCGGCGTGGTGATCGGCAAGAAGGGCGAGGACATCGAGAACCTGAAGAAGGAACTCGCCACCCGCCTGGGCGTGCCGGTCGCGGTGAACATCGAGGAAGTGCGCAAGCCCGAAGTCGATGCCCAGCTGATCGCCGACTCGATCACCCAGCAGCTCGAAAAGCGCATCATGTTCCGCCGCGCGATGAAGCGCGCGATGCAGAACGCCATGCGCCTGGGCGCGCAGGGCATCAAGATCATGTCGTCGGGCCGCCTGAACGGCATCGAGATCGCGCGCACCGAGTGGTACCGCGAAGGCCGCGTGCCGCTGCACACGCTGCGCGCCGACATCGACTACGGCTTCTCCGAAGCCAAGACCACCTACGGCGTCATCGGCGTCAAGGTGTGGGTCTACAAGGGTGACACGCTCGGTCGCACCGACCTGCCGTCGCTCGACTCCACGCCGCGTCCCGAAGGCGAAGAGCGCCGTGGCCCGCGCGGCCCGCGCCGTGACGGCGACCGCCGTGGCGGCCCTGGCGGCGATCGTGGCCGTGGCGGCCCCGGTGGCGGACGTGGCGGCCCCCGCCGCGACGTCGGCACCACCAACGTCGCGCCGGCCGAAGGCAGCGACAAGCCCGCTGAAGCAACCCCAGGCGCGGAAGCGCCGAAATCTACCGTTAAGCGCGTGGCCCGTCCCGCGCCGGGCAGCAAGAGCTGACCCGACGGTAAAGGAGAGAAGAAATGCTGCAACCTGCTCGCCGGAAATACCGCAAAGAGCAAAAAGGCCGCAACACGGGCATTGCCACCACCGGCAATTCCGTGGCGTTCGGCGACTTCGGACTGAAGTGCACCGACCGCGGCCGCCTGACCGCCCGCCAGATCGAGGCCGCGCGTCGCGCGATCTCCCGTCACGTCAAGCGTGGCGGCCGCATCTGGATCCGCGTGTTCCCCGACAAGCCGATCTCCCAGAAGCCCGCCGAGGTGCGGATGGGTAACGGCAAGGGCAACCCGGAGTACTACGTGGCCGAGATCCAGCCGGGCAAGATCGTGTTCGAGATCGTCGGCGTGCCCGAGGAACTCGCGCGCGAAGCGTTCAAGCTGGCTGCCGCCAAGCTGCCGCTGCGCACCACGTTCGTCACCCGCATGATCGGCGCCTGAGGAGGAGATGCAAATGTCGAAAGCCAATGATCTCCGCCAGAAGGACGTCGCCGGCCTGGAAGCCGAAGTGAAGTCGCTGCAGAAGGCCCATTTCGGCCTGCGCATGCAGAAGGCCACGCAACAACTCAACAACACCGCCACGCTGCGTTCCACGCGCCGTGACATCGCCCGCGCCAAGACCATCCTGGCGCAAAAGCGTGCGGAATCCGCCAAGGCGAAGGAGTGAACAACATGACGGAAGCCAAAACGTCGCTGAAGCGCACTCTGGTCGGCAAGGTGGTGAGCGACAAGCGCGCCAAGACCGTGACCGTGCTGGTCGAGCGCCGCGTGAAGCACCCGCTGTACGGGAAGATCGTGATCAAGTCGAGCAAGTACCACGCGCACGACGAGACGGGCCAGTTCCACACTGGCGACGTGATCGAGATCCAGGAGAGCAAGCCGATCTCCAAGACCAAGAACTGGGTCGCGACCCGGCTGGTCGAGAAGGCCGAGGCGGTCTGAGCGCCGCACGGCCGCCCGAAGGCGCTCGCCCCCTCCGCCTGCGGAGGGGGGAGGCGTAGCACGAAGTGCATAGCCTGGGGGAGGAGCCCGAGAACCCTCGCTGCCCTGCAGGCAATGCGGAAACGGCCCACAATCGTGGGCCGTTTTTGTTTTGTCCGCAAACTTTGCACGAGGAGAGCAACATGATCCAGGTCGGCGACCAACTCCCTGACGTCACCCTGCAGGAATACTCGGAAGTGGAGGGCAATGGCTGCTCCATCGGCCCCAACCCCGTGAAGGTGCGCGAGGCCGCCAAGGGCAAGACCATCGCGCTGTTCGCGCTGCCCGGCGCCTTCACGCCCACCTGCTCGGCCAAGCACGTGCCGGGCTATGTCGAGAAGTTCGACGAGCTGAAGAAGTCCGGCGTCGACGAGATCTGGTGCGTGAGCGTCAACGATGCCTTCGTGATGGGCGCCTGGGCGCGCGACCAGAAGAGCGGCGGCAAGGTCCGCATGCTGGCCGACGGCAGCGCCGATTTCGCCAAGGCAACGGGCCTGACGCTGGACCTCACCGGCCGCGGCATGGGCCTGCGCAGCAACCGCTACTCGATGCTCGTGAAGGACGGCAAGGTGGCCAGCCTGAACGTGGAAGCGCCGGGCAAGTTCGAGGTGAGCGACGCGGGGACGCTGCTGTCGCAGGTGAAGGCGTAAAGGCTCTCTGTTTCCCTCCCCCTCCGGGGGAGGGCAGGGTGGGGGCGCTGCGGGGCCCGTACGATCACCGTGCTCTTCGGGGGCACCGGGAGCGCCCCCACCCCAACCCTCCCCCGGAGGGGGAGGGAGTGGAGGCCTAGCTCCGGCTGCTCAGCGGCGCGGGCCCGGTCACCCAAAGGTCCGCCTTCAGGTAGTGCGCCCCCGCAATGGGGTTGTGATAGTAGGGCGGGATTTCCTCGAAGCCCAGCTCGCCGTACAGGGCGCGCGCCGCCTCCATGTCGTCCAGCGTGTCCAGCAGCACGCAGTCGTAGCCGGCGCGGCGTGCGGCATCCAGCGCCGCTTCCGCCAGCTGGCGGCCCAGGCCGAAGCCGCGGAAGGCCCGGCGCACGTACAGGCGCTTCATTTCGGCGGCGTTGGGGTAGTCGGCGTTGTCCATCGGACGCAGCGCGCAGCAGCCGGCGACTTCGCCGTCGACCCGCGCCAGGAAGAGGGCGCCCCGCGGCGGTGCGTACTCGCCGGGCAGCACGGCGAGTTCCTCCTCGAAGTTCTGGAAACAGAGGTCGACGCCGAGGCCTTCGGCGTATTCGCGGAAGATGGCGCGCACCTCGTCGAGTTCGCGCCCCGCGGGAGTGGTCAGCTCGATGACCGGCAAGGGGGCAGTGTCCAAGGTCCGGAAAGCAAGTCCATGGACGGCGAATTTTAGCCGGTCGACATGGATGAGCTTTACGTTTTTATCCTAGCCGGGTGATCCAGGTGACCAGGCCGGCGCAGGCCAGCGCCACCGCCACCGCCACGGTGCGCGAGGTGGCGTCGTCGCGGGCGGAGGGCGCCGGGTGCGCGACCTCCTTGTCGCCCGTGATCATCGGCCGCACCAGCTGCTCGCGCTTGCGGCGTTCGTAGAACACGATGGCGGCGATGTGCAGGGCCACCAGCGCCAGCACCAGCCACTGGCCCGCATTGCGGTGATAGGAAGTCAGCGCCAGGCCGCGCGCCGTGGAGACGAAGCGATTGAGCGGGCCCGTGAAGCCGGCTTCGTCGTCGGTGAAGAGGCCCGTGGCGGCCTGCGCCAGCAGCACCAGCAGCATCGCGAACACCGAGCCCGCGCCCAGGGGGTTGTGCCCCACCAGGTGGTCCGGGTGCGCGCGCCCGGAGATGTATGCCATCACGCTGCCGGGGGCGTAGACGAAGGTGCGGAAGCGCGACCAGCGCCCGCCGATGAAACCCCACACCAGCCGGAACAGCAACAGCGCCAGCACGGTCGCCCCGATGCGCGCATGCCACTCGGTGGCGGGGCCGCCCACCTTGCCCGTGACCACGAGCCCGATGACGCAAATCGCGAGTAACCAATGGAATAAACGCGTGGGCAGGTCCCACACGCGCACCCGGTGGGGCGGGGAGTTGCGGTGCTTGTCGTTGTCAAGTGACATAGGTATTTCGCAAGGAGCGGGTTTGCTCAGTAGATTCCCGCACTGGCAAACGCCGAGGCGAACTTTTATCACGCCCTGTAGTCTGCCGCTGTGGCACCCGCCACTCTAACCACGGAGAAGAATCGATGAAAGTTGTCGCCACCCTGGCCGTCGCCGCCGCAGCGTTCACCCTCGCCACCCCGGCGTCCGCCCAGTTCGCCAAGCCCGAGGACGCGGTCAAGTACCGCCAGAGCGCCATGTTCATCATGGGGCAGAACTTCGGCCGCATCGGCGCCATGGTCAACGGCAAGGCGCCGTACGATCCGGCCGCCGCCGCCCTCAGCGCCGAGATCGTCGCCGAGATGGCCAGGCTCCCCTGGCCCGGCTTCGTGGCCAACACCGACAAGCTGTCGCAGAAGGCGAAGTCCGAGATCTGGACCGACGCCGCCAAGTTCAAGGAAGCCTCCGAGCGGCTGCAGAACGCGGCACCGAAGCTGGCCGCCGCCGCCAAGACCAACAACATGGATACCTTGAAGGCCGCCTTCCAGGACACCGCCGGCACCTGCAAGAACTGCCACGACAACTTCCGCAACCAGTAAGCCCCCGTCATTCCCGCGGAGGCGGGAATCCAGGGCGCCCCAATGCAAAAGCGGCCGACGGCCGCTTTTCTTCTGCAAGTCCTGGGCCCCCGCCTGCGCGGGGGTGACAACCTAGGACTCCGCCAACAGCTTCTCGATCAACTCTTGCAGTTCGGCGAAGTTCGGCTCGCCGACATAGCGCTTGACGATCTCGCCCTTGCGGTTCACGAGATACGAAGTCGGCGTGAGCTGCACCTCGCCCCACGCCCTGGCCACCGCGCCGGTGTTGTCGATCGCGACCTTGAACGGCAGCTTGCGCGTCTCGGTGAAGTTGACGACATAGCTGGGCGGGTCGTAGCTCATGGCCACCCCGACATGCTCGTAGCCCCGGGCGTGGTACTTCTCGTAGGTGGAGACCATCCGGGGCATCTCCGCCACGCAGGTCACGCAGCTCGTCGCCCAGAAGTTCACCAGGGTGACCTTGCCCTTCAGGTCCGCCGTGGTCTGCTTCGAACCATCCAGCAGCACGAAGGTGGTCTGCGGCGCCGCCTGCGTGCCGCCCACCGCGAAGAAGGCGCCCGCGGCGGCGATCGCCACCGCGGCCGCACCGAGGATCCATTGCCTGCGCGCTGCCATGGGCCGATTCTCGCGCAACACGGAATCGCCTGCCTGATGCAGGTCAGCCCGCGCAGCCCACCAGCAGGCGCGCCAGCTCCTGCGGCGCGCTGACCATGGGGTCGTGCCCGGTCGCCAGCTCCAGCACCCGCGCGCCGCCGCCCCGCATCCACTCGCCGTCCCAGAAGTTCGCGTCGCGCACGCGCGGGCGGATCGAGTCGATCGTCGCCAGCCGCGGCTGCACGCAGTCGATGAAGGTGCGCGGCACGCCGGCCACGCGCTTCGGATCGAACTGCAGGGGCGCCTGGTAGGTGTGGCCCGGATGCGGCGTCTGCCGGCGCTGCACCCAGTCGTGGTCCGCGGCCGCCAGCCCGAACACCGAGGGGTCGGGCGGCGGGAAGGCGAAGTCCGGCGAGGCCTGGGCCGCGGCCAGCCGCACCTCGCGGGTGGCGCTCGCATGCGTGCTGCTCCAGCTCTCGCCCGGTTTGGGCACCACCGCGTCGACGTAGACCAGGTGCTTCAGGCGCTGCGGCATGCGGTCCGCGACCGCCGTGCCTATCATCCCGGCATACGAGTGCACGGCCAGCACCGCGTCCTGCAGTTCCTCCGCCTCGATCGTGTTGGCGACGTCCGCGATGTGCGTCTCCAGCGTGATCAGTGAGGACATGAGATGCACGCGCTCGCCGACGCCGGTCAGGCACACCGCGATCGCGCGGTGGCCCTGCGCATGCAGCGCATCGACCACCCGCCGCCAGGCCCAGGCGCCATGCCAGGCGCCGTGCACGAGGACGAAATTCGCCATCAGATCACCTCCTTGGCGCGCAGTTCGCGCATGCGCTGCTCGCCCCAGCCCAGGACTTCGCCCAGGACCTGCTCCGTATGCTGCCCCAGCAAGGGCGGCGGCAGGTCGGTGCGGACCGGGGTCGCGCTGAGTTTCAGGGGGCTGGCAACCAGGTTCAGCGAACCCGCCAGCGGATGCTCCCACTGGTGCACCATGCCGCGCTCGCGCACCTGCGGATCGGCGAACACCTCGCCGATGCTGTTGATGGCGCCGCAAGGCACCTTGGCCGCCTCGAGCGCCGCCAGCCAGTCGGCCTTGCGCCGCGCCTTCATCACCGGCTCCAGCATCGGCACCAGGATGGCGCGGTTGCGCACGCGGTCCTGGTTCTTGGCAAAGCGCGGGTCGGTGGCCAGCTCCGGCCGGCCGGCCACCTGGCAGAACTTCGCGTACTGGCCGTCGTTGCCCACGGCCAGGATGATGTGGTCCTTGTGGCCGTCTTCGGCCGGCGCGACCTCGAACACCTGGTAGGGCACGATGTTCTGGTGCGCGTTGCCGGCGCGCCCGGGCACCTTGCCGCTCACGAGGTAGTTGGCCCCGAGGTTGGCGAGCATGGCCACCTGCGTGTCGAGCAGGGCCATGTCGAGGTGCTGGCCCTCGCCGGTGCGCTCGGCATGCCGCAGGGCGGCCAGGATGCCCACGCACGAATACATGCCGGTGAACAGGTCGGCCACCGCCACGCCCACCTTCTGCGGGCCGCCACCGATGTCGTCGCGCTCGCCCGTCACGCTCATGAGGCCGCCCATGCCCTGGATCGCGTAGTCGTAGCCGGCGCGCTCGCGGTAGGGACCGGTCTGGCCGAAGCCCGTCACGCTGCAGTAGACGATGGCCGGGTTCGCCGCCTTCAACGCGGCGTAGTCGAGGCCGTAGCGTGCCATGTCGCCGACCTTGAAGTTCTCCACGAAGACGTGGCAGTGCCTGGCCAGCTCGAGGACCAGCGCCTGGCCTTCGGGCTGCGCGATGTCGCAGGTGACGGAGCGCTTGTTGCGGTTGGTGCCCAGGTAGTAGGCGGCCTCGTGCGTGTCCTGGCCGGCGCGGTCCTTCAGGAAGGGCGGGCCCCAGCCGCGCGTGTCGTCGCCCGTGCCGGGCCGTTCGATCTTGATCACGTCGGCGCCGAGGTCCGCAAGCGTCTGCGTGCACCAGGGGCCGGCCAGCACGCGCGACAGGTCGAGCACGCGGATTCCATCGAGAGCATTCATGCATGCCATTATGGGGAAACGGATAATGGCACCAGCGGTCCGGCGCAGGCCGCGGCCGCATTCCAAGAAACATCCATGTCCCTGCTCGCGGGCCGCCAGGCGGTGGCCGTCTTCCTCGCGTTCGCCTTCACCTATTTCTTCTCGGCCTTGCTGCGGGCGGTGACGGCCACCCTGTCGCCGACGCTGACGCAGGAATTCCACCTCCATGCCCGCGACCTCGGCCTGCTGGCCGGCGGCTACTTCCTCGGGTTTTCCGCCATCCAGCTGCCGCTGGGCACCTGGCTCGACCGGCACGGGCCCAAGCAGGTGCTGCTGTGGTTCATGGTACTGGCGGTGCTGGGCTGCCTCGCCTTCGCCCTGGCGACCAGCTTCCAGGCGCTGCTGGCGGCGCGCGTCCTCTGTGGCGCCGGGCTGGGCGCCTGCCTGATGGCGCCGCTGACCGGGTTCCGGCGCTGGTTCACGCCGGCCACCCAGCTGCGCACCAACTCCTGGATGCTGATGACGGGCTCGCTGGGCATGCTCGCCTCCACGCTGCCGGTGCAATGGCTGCTGCCGCTGGCCGGCTGGCGGCCGCTGTTCTGGGCGCTGGCCGGCCTGCTGGGCCTGTCCATGGTGGTGATCGCCCTGTTCGTTCCGGGCTGGCAGGCCGCCGCCCGGCCGGGCGCGGCGAGCGCCAGCTACCGCGAGGTGTGGCGGCATCGCTATTTCCGCCAGATGGCGCCGATCGGCTTCTTCGTCTACGGCGGGCTGATCGCGGTGCAGACCCTGTGGGCCGGGCCCTGGATGGTGCGCGTTGCGGGCTACGACGCCGTCGCCGCGGCAGGCGGCCTGTTCACCATCAACCTGAGCATGCTGGCCACGTTCTGGAGCTGGGGGTGGGTCACGCCCTGGTTCCAGCGCCGCGGCATCCAAGCCGACACGCTGATCGCCTGGGGCGTGCCCCTGCACTTCGTGGCGACGGCGGCCGTCATCGTCGCCGGGCCGGCGGCCGGCGCCGGCCTGCTGGCCCTCTACTGCGTGAGCGCCACCTTCGTGTCGCTGGCGCAGCCGGCCGTGGGGATGGCCTTCCCGGCCGCGGTGGCCGGCCGGGCGCTGTCGGCGTACAACCTGGTGATCTTCCTGGGCGTCTTTGTCATCCAGTGGGGCATCGGGCTGCTGGTGGACCTGTTCGTGGCCCTCGGGGCGGTCGAAGTGTCTGCATTTCGCTTCGCCTTCGCCATCTTCCTCGCGTGCTGCATGCTGTCCTACGCATGGTTCCTGTGGAGCAAAAGCCATAATCGGTCACACAGCCCATGAACGCCATCCTGCTGATCGCCCACGCGCCGCTGGCCAACGCCTTGCGGCAGTGCGCGCTGCACGTCTTCCCGGACTGCGGCGCGGCGGTGACGGCCATCGACGTGCAGCCCAATCTCTCGCCGGACGAAACGCTGGCGGCCGCGCGCATCGCGATGGAGCAGCTCACCTCCGCCGGCAACGTGCAGGGCGTGCTGGTGCTCACGGACATCTTCGGTGCCACGCCGAGCAACGTCGCGCAGAAGCTCGTCGACGGCGTGTCCTCGCGCCTGATCACGGGCGTGAACCTGCCGATGCTGCTGCGCAGCGTGAGCTACCGCAACGAGGGCCTGGACACGCTGGTCTCGCGCGCGGTGATCGGCGGCACCCAGGGCGTGATGCAGGTGGCCATCACGGCACCGCAGAACCAGCCCCGACGCAACCATGATCAAGACCACAACGACCATCAGCAATAAGCTCGGCCTGCACGCGCGCGCCTCGGCCAAGCTCACCAAGCTGGCGGGCAGCTACCCGTGCGAGGTCTGGGTCAGCCGCGGGGAGCGGCGCGTCAACGGCAAGAGCATCATGGGCGTGATGATGCTGGCCGCCGGCATGGGCGCCGACATCACGATCGAGACCAATGGCGACAAGGAGCAGGAAGCGATGGACGCGCTGCTGCACCTGATCGCGGACAAGTTCGGAGAGGGCGAGTGAACGCCGCACGGCCGCCCGAAGGCGCGAAAGCCCCCCTGGGGGGCAGCGCAATGCACGAAGTGACAAGCGTGGGGGCTCCATGACCTTCGCGATCCACGGCATTGCGGTGGCCCGTGGCATCGCCATCGGGCGCGCGGTCGTGACCGGCTCCGGCCGCGCGGACGTCGTCCACTACTTCATCCAGCCCGACCAGGTCGAGGCCGAGATCGAGCGCATCCGCGTCGGCCGCGATGCGGTGGTGGAGGAGATCCAGCGCCTGCAGCAGACCATCACCACGATGGGCCCCAAGGAGGCGCCGCACGAACTCTCCGCGCTGCTGGACGTGCACCTGATGCTGCTGCAGGACGAGGAACTGATCGAGGGCGTCAAGCACTGGATCACCGACCGCCTCTACAACGCCGAATGGGCGCTGACGACGCAGCTCGAGGTGCTCTCGCGCCAGTTCGACGACATGGAGGACGAGTACCTGCGCGAGCGCAAGGCGGACCTCGAACAGGTCGCCGAGCGCATCCTGCGCTACATGAAGGGCATCCCTTCGCCCGTCACGCAGCCGCCGGTGCGGCGCAAGACGCAGCAGGACCTGCTGCTCGACGACAACGTGGACGTGCCCCTGGTGCTGGTGGCGCACGACCTGTCGCCCGCGGACATGCTGCAGTTCAAGCAGAGCGTGTTCGCCGGCTTCGTGACCGACGTGGGCGGCAAGACCTCGCACACGGCGATCGTCGCGCGCAGCCTGGACATCCCTGCCGTGGTGGGCGCGCGCTCCGCCAGCAACCTGGTGCGGCAGGACGACTGGGTGATCATCGACGGCGACACCGGCGTGATGATCGTCGACCCGTCGCCCATCATCCTGGCCGAATACGGCTTCAAGCAGCGCCAGGCCGAACTGGAACGCAGCCGCCTCAACCGCCTGCGCCACACGCCGGCCGTCACGCTCGATGGCCAGAAGGTGGAGCTGCTCGCCAACATCGAGCTGCCGGAAGACGCCGTCGGCGCGCTGAAGGCCGGCGCGGTGGGCGTGGGCCTGTTCCGCAGCGAGTTCCTGTTCATGGGCCGCGGCGGCGACATGCCGGACGAGGACGAACAGTACGAGGCGTACCGGCGCGCGATCGAAGGCATGCAGGGCCTGCCGGTCACGATCCGCACCCTGGACGTGGGCGCCGACAAGCCGCTGGACGAATCGCGGCGCGACTTCGCCCACCTCAATCCCGCGCTGGGCCTGCGCGCCATCCGCCTGAGCCTGGCCGAGCCCGACATGTTCCGCACGCAGGTCCGCGCGATCCTGCGCGCCGCCGCGCACGGCAAGGTCAGCCTGCTGATCCCCATGATCGCGCACGCCACCGAGATCCGGCAGACCCTGTCGCTGATCGACTTCGCGCGCGCCGAACTGGACAACCGCGGCGTGCCCTACGGGCCGACGGAGATCGGCGCCATGATCGAGATCCCGGCGGCGGCGCTGTCGCTGCGCACCTTCCTGAAGTACTTCGATTTCCTGTCGATCGGCACCAACGACCTGATCCAGTACACGCTGGCCATCGACCGCTCCGACGAATCGGTGGCGCACCTGTACGACCCCTGCCATCCCGCGGTGCTGCGGCTGGTGGCGGACACCATCGCGGAATGCCGGCGCCAGAACAAGGGCGTGAGCGTGTGCGGCGAGATGGCCGGCGACACGCAGTTCACGCGCCTGCTGCTGGGGCTGGGCCTGCGCAGCTTCTCGATGCACCCGGCGCAGATCCTCGCGGTCAAGCAGGAGGTGCTGCGCGCCGACGCCAGCCGGCTGGAGACCTGGGCGCGCGAGGTGGTGGACTCCGAGGATCCGGCGCAGGCGATGGCGAGCTGAGGATTTCGCAGGCTGGGGCGGCGACAGCCGCCGAAGGCGAGCTGCGCGAACCCCGGCGTTCGCGGCACCGGCAGCGCTGGGGTTCGGCCTTCGGCGCTCACCGCCAGCCTACGGGTTGGCCCCGATGCAGGCGGCGGGCGCCGCCTCCAACAATGCCCCCGCATGGTGCCCCGCCGACTCCCGCGTGAGGCGAGCTGGCGTGTCGCGCGCCATGCACCGCCAAAGGGGGAATGCACGTGGGCCTCACGCTGAATCATTTCTCGATCCGCACGCTGGACATGGCCGCCACGCGCGATTTCTACGAGCGCGTGCTCCAGCTGACGGTGGGCCCGCGCCCGCCGTTTCCGTTCCCCGGCTTGTGGATGTACCGCGGCGACCACGGCGACTACGCCAACGCGGTCGTGCACATCATCGGCATGGACCCGAACGATCCCGTGGGGCTGCGCAAGTACCTGGGCGACCGCGACGTGTCGTCGCTGCGGGGAAGCGGCGCGGTGGACCACGTCGCCTTCTTCGCCACCGGCCTGGCGCAGATGCGGGAGCACCTGCGATCCGAAGGCATCGAGGCCCGCGAGCGCACCGTGCCCGCCCTGGGCCTGCACCAGCTGTTCCTCGACGACCCGAACGGCGTGGTCGTGGAACTGAACTACCCCGCTGCCGAACACGCCACGCCCGCGGCCTGAGCCATGGCCCCGGCGATCGCCATCGACCGGGACGTGCCCGTCGCCATGCCGCATGGCTCCTGCTGCCCGTGATCCCGCCGGCATGCCGAGCGGGATCCGGTTCCTCGACGACGCGACCACAAGGAGACATCCATGCACAACAGACGCGATTTCGTGAAGGGCGCGGCCGCCGCCGCCGCCACGGTGGCGGTGCCGGGCCTCGCGCAGGCGCAGGCCGCGGGCGAGACAGTCCGCGTGGGCCTGCTCACCGTCAAGACGGGGCCGCTGGCCTCCGGCGGCATCGACATGGAGCGCGCGCTGCAGATGTACCTGGCCGAGCGCAGCAACATGCTGGCCGGCCGCAAGGTCCAGCTCGTTGTCGCCGACACGGGCGGCGTGCCCGCCAACGCCAAGGCCAAGACGCAGGAGCTGGTGGAGCTGAACAAGGTCAACGTCCTGATCGGCCCGCTGGCGGCCTTCGAGGCGCTGGCCATCGACGACTACCTGCGCGAGCACAAGGTCCCCACGCTGTCCGTCGCCGCGGCGGAAGACATGACGCAGCGCAAGCCCAATCCCTGGTTCGTGCGCGCGACCTCCACCTCGGCGCAGTGCGCGCACGTGATGGCCGACCACTGCGCGAAGGACCTGAAGTACAAGCGCATGGTGGTGATCGCCGACGACATCGCCTACGGCCAGGAGATGAACGCCGGCTTCCAGCGCGTGTTCGAGGAGAACGGCGGCAAGGTGGTGCAGAAGATGTTCCCGCCGCTCACCGCGCCGGACTACGGCAGCTTCCTGGCGCAGTTGAAGACGAACGCCGACGCCATCTTCCTCGGCTTCGCCGGTTCCAACGGCTTCCGCTTCATCCGCCAGTTCAACGAGTACGGGTTGCGCGGCAAGATGACGATCGTGGGCGGCATGACGGCCATCGACGAATCGGTGCTGCGCAACATGGGCGACGAGGCGCTGGGCATCGAGACCGCGTGCTGGTATTCGGCCGAACTGGCCAACCCGATCAACGCGAAGTTCGCGCCGGCCTTCCGCAAGCAGTTCGGCTACGACCCCGGCTTCTACGCCGCGGCCACGTACACCAACGGCGCGGTGCTGGAAGCGGCGATGAAGGCCGTGAACGGCAACATCGCCAGCAAGGACGCCTTCATGGCGGCCCTGCGCAAGACCGACGTGCAGACCGCCCGCGGCCCGGTGAAGTTCGACGAGTACGGCAACGTGGTGGGCGACGTCTACATCCGCCGCGTGGTGCGCAAGGACGGCCGGCTGGTCAACGCGGTGGAGAAGACCTATCCCGGCGTGAGCCAGTTCTGGAAGTACAGCCCGAAGGACTTCCTGGCCAACCCGGTCTATTCGCGCGACTGGCCGCCGGCGAAGAACCTGGAAAACTGAAGGAATGAGCCCCCACGTTCGTTCACTTCGTGCAACCCTCTGCCCCCCGAGGGGGCCGTCGGCGCCCTTCGGGCGGCCGGGTGGGCGCTGAGATGCAGATCTGGGCGATCCAGACGCTGAACAGCCTCGCGCTGGGCGGGCTGCTGTTCATGCTGTCGTCGGGATTCGCCCTGATCTTCGGGCTGATGCGCGTGGCCAACCTCACGCACGGCTCGATGTTCATGATCGGCACCTACGTGGCCGCGACCATGGTGCGCACCGGCGCCGGCCTGCTGCTCGCCGCGCTGGTGGCCATGCTCACCGTGGCCTTCCTCGGCGGCGTGGTGGAGCGCGTGCTGCTGCGGCGCCTGGGCGGCAACGCGCAGGGCCAGGTGCTCGCCACGCTGGGCCTGTCCTTCGTGGCGGCGGACGTGTGCCTGATGATCTGGGGCGGCGACCCGATCCCGGTGCCGACGCCCGCGATCCTGCAGGCGCCGCTGCGCCTGGCAGGCATGAGCTTCCCGACCTATCGGCTGGTGGTGCTCGCGATCGCGGTCCTGATCGCGCTGGGCCTGTACCTGATGATCGAGCGCACGCGCCTGGGCGCGATGATCCGCGCCGGCGTCGACGACATGCCGATGGCGCGCGCCGCGGGCATCCCGGCCTCGCGCCTGTTCACCACCGTGTTCTGCATCGGCGCGGGGCTGGCCGGGCTGGGGGGCACGCTCGCCGGCCCCATCTTCAATGCGTATCCCGGGCTGGACGCGGAGATGCTGCCGCTGGCGCTGATTGTCGTGATCCTCGGCGGCATCGGCAGCCTGGCCGGCACCTTCTACGCCAGCTTCATCGTGGGCTTCATCTACACCTTCGGCATCTTCCTGGTGCCGGACCTGGCGTACGTGGTGTTGTTCCTGCCGATGGTGGTGGTGCTGGCCTTCCGGCCGCACGGCCTGTTCGGGCGCAGCCTCGCATGAAGCGCTGGCTGCCCGTCGCCGTCGCCCTGCTGCTCGCGCTGCTGCCGCTGGCCGCCGGCGAGTATTTCGTCAACCTGGGCAGCCAGGTGCTGATCGCGGTGGTGTTCGCCTCCAGCCTCAACCTGCTGGCCGGCTACGGCGGGCTGACGTCGCTGGGGCATGCGAGCTTCCTGGGCATCTCCGCGTACGTGAGCGCCTGGCTCGGGCTGAAGCTGGGCCTGGGCCATGCCGTCACGGCACCGGCCGCGCTGCTGGTCACCACGGCCGCCGGCATGGTGTTCGGCTGGATCGCGCTGCGCGCCAGCGGCCTGGGCTTCCTGATGCTCACGCTGGCGCTGTCGCAGATCGTGTGGGGCCTGGGCTACCGCTTCGTGTCCGTCACCAACGGCGACAACGGCCTGTCCGGCCTCACGCGCCCGCATCCCTTCGGCTGGAACCTGGATGCGAGCAGCAATTTCTACTGGTTCGCGCTGGTCGTGACCTGCGCCTGCCTGTGGGCGATGAAGCGGCTGGTGGAGTCGCCCTTCGGCGCCAGCTTGCGCGGCACGCGCGAGCAGCCGCGCCGGATGGAGGCGCTCGGCTTCCACGTGTGGGCGATCCGCTGGACCACCTTCGTCGCGGCGAGCTTCTTCGGCGCGGTGGCGGGGCTGCTGTACGTGTATTTCCACAAGTACATCCATCCCAGCGTGATGTCGGTTTCGGTGTCGGCCGAGGCGCTCCTGAGCGTGATCGCCGGCGGGCCGGGCACGGTGTACGGGCCGGCGCTGGGTGCGCTGGTGGTCGTGCTGCTGAAGAACTACGCGTCGGCCTTCGTCGAGCGCTGGAACCTGATGCTGGGGCTGGTGTTCATCTTCATCGTGGTGTTCATGCCGGGCGGGCTGGCCGCGGGGCTGCCGTGGCTGCGCCGGCGCGCTCCGCAGGACGTCGTCCCCGCGCCGGCGGGGGCCCAGCGGCTTCCCTCGCCCGAAGCGGAGCGCCCCGCGGGGGAAGGCGCATGACCGCCGCCCTCGAAGTGCGCAAGCTGCGCAAGAGTTTCGGCGGCGTGCCGGTGACGCACGACGTGTCGCTGACGGTGCAGCCGGGCGAGCGGCGCCTGATCATCGGCCCCAATGGCGCGGGCAAGACCACCCTGTTCAACCAGATCGCCGGCGAGATCCGCAGCGACGGCGGCAGCATCCACGTTTTCGGCGAGGACGTGACGCACCTGCCCGTGCGCCGCCGCGCGCACCTCGGCGTGAGCCGCACCTACCAGGTGATCACCCTGTTCGCGCGCGACACGCTGCTGCAGAACGTGGTGCTGGGCATGCTCGGCGTCCACGCGCTGCGCTTGCGGCCGCTGCGCCGGCTGGCGGGTGAGGACGAACTGCACGCGCGCGCCTTCCAGGTGCTGGAGACGGTGGGCTTGGCGCATCGCGCCCACGTCCCCGCGGGCGAGATGGCGTACGGCGAGCAGCGCCGCGCCGAGATCGCCGTCGCCATGGCGCAGAAGCCGCGCCTGCTGCTGCTCGACGAGCCGCTGGCCGGCCTCTCGCGCGACGAGCGCGCGCTGGTGCGCGACCTGATCGCCCGCATCCCGCGCGAAACCACGATCGTGATGATCGAGCACGACATGGACGTGGCCCTGGCCTTCGCCGAGCAGATCTCTGTGCTGCACTACGGCGAGCTGATCGTCGAAGGGGACCGCGAGACGGTGGTGGCGCATCCCCGCACGCGGGAGGTGTACCTTGGCGGCTGACGCGCTGGTGCTGGAGGGCGTGCACGCGCACTACGGCCGCAGCCACGTGCTGCACGGCGTGAGCCTGCGGGTGCGCCGCGGCGGCGTGCTGGCGCTGCTGGGGCGCAACGGCGCCGGCAAGACCACCACGATGATGGCCATCGCCGGCCTGCTCAAGCCCACCGGCGGCCGCATCGCCTTCGAGGGCCGCGCGATCGAGGCGCTGGCGCCGGAGGCCATCGCGCGCAGCGGCGTGCGGCTGGTGCCGCAGGGGCGGCGCCTGTTCCCCAGCCTGAGCGTGCAGGAGAACCTGTCGGTGGCGGCGCAGCGCAAGCCCGGCCCGCGCGAGTGGACGGCCGAACGCGTGTACGAGCTGTTCCCGCTGCTGAAGCCCCGGGTGCGCCAGCGCGCCGGCACGCTCTCCGGCGGCGAGCAGCAGATGCTGGCGATCGGCCGCGCGCTCATGGGCAATCCCGAGGTGCTGCTGCTCGACGAGCCGTCCGAGGGCCTGGCGCCGATGATCGTGCACGAAGTGGCGCAGGGCATCGCGCGGCTGAAGGAGGAGGGGCTCTCGATCCTGCTGGTCGAACAGAACTTCAACCTGGCCATGCGGCTGGCCGACGACGTGGTGGTGCTCCATACCGGCGCCGTGGCCATGAGCGGCACGGCGCAGGAGGTGCTCGCCGATCCGGAATCGGCGACGCGCCACCTGGGCGTCTTCTGAAGGCGGAAGGAACGACATGGAACTGACCGGCGAAGTCGCCATCCCCGCCTCGCGCGAGCGGGTGTGGGCGGCGCTCAACGACCCCGCCGTGCTGCAGGCGTGCATCCCCGGCTGCGAGGAGGTCGTCGAGGAGTCGGCCACCGTGCGCAAGGCGCGCGTGATGGTGAAGGTGGGCCCGGTGCGGGCGCGTTTCAGCGGCCGGATGACGCTGTCCGAGGTCGAGGCGCCCGAGCGTTGCGTGATGGGCTTCGAAGGCTCGGGCGGGGCGGCCGGCGTGGCGTCCGGCAGCTCGCAGGTGGAACTGCGCGAGCAGGACGGCGACACGCACCTCACGTACACGGTGAAGGCCTCCGTGGGAGGCCGGCTCGGGCAGGTCGGCGGCCGAATGATCGATGCGTCCGCCAAGCAGCTGGCCGACCAGTTCTTCGAGGCGCTGCGGGTGCGGCTCGCGCCGCCTGCGGCGGTGCCGGAGGGCTTGCCCGCCCCCGAAGTGGTTCCCGCGGCTGCGCCGGCTGGCGTTGCAGCCACCGCACCACCCGTGGCCGCCGCCGCTCCCCCGTTGCCGGTTGCCGTCGCCTCCGCCCCGGGCCTCACCACCGAAGCCACGCGCGTCCTGTGGTTCCTGCTGGGCGCCGCCTCCACCGGCTTCGGCGTCTGGCTCGCCAAGGTGCTCGGATGAAGGCATCCGACTTCGACTATGTAAAGGTGGGCAGCGTCGACGAGGCGCTGGCGCTGCTGGCGCGCCACGGCGACGACGCGCGCATCCTGGCCGGCGGCCAGACCCTGCTGGCCACGCTGAACATGCGCCTGTCGGAGCCGGCGCTGCTGGTCGACATCACCGGCATCGCTGGCCTGCGCGGCATCGAGCGCCGTGGCGAGCGCCTGCACATCGGCGCGCTCGCCACGCACAGCGAGATCGAGGCCTCGGCGCTGGTCGCCGAAGCAGCGCCGCTGCTGTGCGCCGCGGCGCCGCACATCGGGCACCGCGCGATCCGCAATGCCGGCACCTGGGGCGGCTCGCTCGCCTACGCCGATCCGGCGGCGGAGTGGCCCTGCTGCCTGCTCGCGCTCGATGGCGTCCTCACGCTGCGCGGGCCGGCCGGCGAGCGGCGCGTGGCGGCGGCCGATTTCTTCCGCGACCTCTACACCACCGACCTGCGGCCCGACGAATTGCTGCTGGGCGCGGATGTTCCCATCGCCACCGCGGCCGACTGGTTCGGCTTCGACGAACTCGCGCGCCGGCATGGCGACTATGCCGTGGCGGGGCTGGCGGTGGCGGCGCGCTTCCAGGGCGCGGTCGCGCAGCAGGTGCGCCTCGCGTTCCTGGGCATGGGCGCCACGCCCCTGCGCGCGCGGCGCACCGAGGCCCTGCTCGCGGGCAAACCGCTCACGACGGCGACGGTCGAAATCGCGCTCGCCTCGCTGAAGGCGGAGCTCGATCCCGTGGCCGACCTGCATCACGCCAGCGCCACCAAGCGGCACCTCGCCAGCGTGCTGGCGCGTCGCCTGCTGGCCGCCGCGCACGCGAGCCGCGCGGCGCTCGCAGGCTGACCCGCATCCCGGAGGAACACGCATGGCCGATCCCCGCACCATCGAACTGACCGTCAACGGCCAGGCCGTGCGCCGCGCGGTGCAGCCGCGCCAGCACCTGGTCGACTTCCTGCGCGAGGCGCTGGGCCTGAAGGGCTCGCACCTCGGATGCGAGCACGGCGTCTGCGGCGCCTGCACGGTGGAAGTCGATGGCCGCATCGTGCGCGGCTGCCTCACGCTGGCGGTGCAGGCCGACGGCCGCAGTGTGCGCACCATCGAGGGCGTGAGCCAGGACGGCGACGCCACCGACCTGCAGGAGGCCTTCGTGCGGCGCAACGCGCTGCAATGCGGCTTCTGCACGCCCGGGATGGTGATGGCCGCCAAGGAACTGCTGGAGCACAAGCCGGACGCCACGCGAGACGAGGTGCGCGCGTGGATGGGCGGCAACTACTGCCGCTGCACCGGCTACCACGCGATCGTGGATGCGATCTGCGAAACGCTGGACGCGCGTGCCGGGCGCGCAGGCACGGGAGTCGTGAGATGAGCGCCGCACGGCCGCTCGAAGGCGCTCGCCCCCTCCGCTCGCGGAGGGGGGAGGCGGAGCACGAAGTGCGCAGCCTGGGGGAGGTTTCCCAATGACCGAGATCGTCGAACGCCCCGGGCAGCGCGAGCAGCCGCTGGCCCCCGTCACGGACGACTCGCGCTACATCGGCAGCACGCACGAGCGCCCCGGCGTGCGCCGCCTGGTGCAGGGCCAGGGCACCTACGTCGACGACATCGAGCTGCCGCGCATGGCGCACGTGGTGTTCTGGCGCAGCCCCGTCGCGCATTGCCGCATCCTGGCGATCGACGCCGACGCGGCGCGCGGGATGCCCGGCGTGATCCTGGTGGCCGACGGCCGCGACATCGCCACCGTCTGCAAGCCATGGGTCGCCACGCTGGCGCACCTGGCCGGCATGAAGTCGGCGCCGCAGTTTCCGCTCGCGATCGAGCGCGCCTGCTGGCAGGGCGAGGCCGTGGTCGCGGTGGTGGCCGAAACGCGCGAGCAGGCGGAGGACGCGCTGCAGCTGGTGCAGGTCGATTTCGAGCAGCTGCCGCCGGTGGTGGACATGGAAACGGCGCTCGCCGCGAGCACGCCGGTCATCCACCCGGAGCTCGGCGACAACCTGTGCTTCACCCGCTCGCTGGCGACTGGCGCGGTGGACGAAGCCTTCGCGCGCGCCGACGCCGTCGTCGAAGCCACCTTCGATTTCGGCCGCCACACCGGCGTGACGCTGGAGCCGCGCAGCCAGGTGGCCGACTGGAACGCGGCCGACCAGCGCCTGACGGTGTACCACTCCTGCCAGGCGCCCCACATGATGCAGGACCTGTACGCGCGCCAGTTCGACCTGCCCGAGTCCTCGGTGCGGGTGATCTGCAAGGATGTGGGCGGCTCCTTCGGCATCAAGGTCCACGCCTACCCCGACGACTTCGCGACGGTGGCGCTGGCGCTGCTGTGCCGCCGGCCGGTGAAGTTCGTCGCCGACCGCATCGAGTCCTTCACCAGCGACATCCACGCGCGCCACCACCGCGTCAAGGGCCGCATCGCCGCCACGCGCGAGGGCGAAATCCTCGCCTTCGAGATCGACGACCTCACCGGCATCGGCCCGTATTCCATGTTCCCGCGCACCAGCGCCATCGAGGGCAACCAGGTGGTGAACCTGGTGGGCGGCCCGTACCGGCACCAGCAGTACCGCGCGCGCGTGGACGTCGTGTTCCAGAACAAGACGCCCACCTGCCAGTACCGTGGCGTCGGCCATCCGATCGCCTGCTCGGTGACCGAAGGGCTGGTGGACCTCGCCGCGCGCAAGCTGCGCATCGACCCGCTGGAGTTCCGCCGCCGCAACGTGATCCCGGACGATGCGTATCCGGCCACCGGGGCCAGCGGCATCAAGCTGGAGGTGCTGTCGCACCAGGCCTGCCTGCGCCGCATCGAGGAGATGATCGACTATGGCGCGCTGCGCGCCGAGCAGGCCAGGCTGCGCGAGCGCGGCATCCATCGCGGCATCGGCTTTGCCACCGTGATCGAGCTGACCAATCCGAGCGCGGCCTTCTACGGCGTGGGCGGTGCGCGCATCGCCTCGCAGGACGGTGCGACGCTGCGGCTCGATCCCTCCGGCGCGGTCGTGGCGATGGTGGGCGTCGGCGAGCAGGGCCAGGGCGCGGAAGGCATCTTCCGCCAGATCGCCGCCGATGCGGTGGGCGTGGACCTCGAGCGCGTGCGCGTGGTCACCGGCGACACCGAGATCACCCCTTATGGCGGCGGCACCTGGGCCTCGCGCGGCGCGGGCATCGCCGGCGAGGCGGTGCTGCTGGCCGGCCAGGCGCTGCGCGCCAACATCCTCAAGCTCGCGGCGGTGATGCTCCAGCGCGATGCGGCCACGCTCGCCGTGCGCCGCGGCCAGGTGGTCGATGCGGCCACGCAGGAGCCGCTGCTGCCGCTGGCGGAATTGGGGCGCGTCGCCTACTACCGTTCCGACACGCTGCCGCGCGACTGCACGCCGGAACTGATGGTCACGCGCCACTACGCGCAGCGCGACTACCCCTTCATCTTCACCAACGGCGTGCAGGCCTCGTACGTGGAGGTCGACACCGACACCGGCTTCGTGCGCCTGCTCAGGCACTGGGTGGTGGAGGACTGCGGGCGCGTGCTCAACCCGCAACTCGTCGACGAGCAGATGCGCGGGGCGATCGTGCAAGGCATCGGCGGCGCGCTGCTGGAGGAGTGCCTCTACGACGACCAGGGGCTGATGCTCAATGCGAATCTCGCGGACTACCTGGTTCCCATGTGCGCCGAGATGCCGGACATCGAGGTGGCGCACGTGCAGACGCCCACGCGCACCAGCCAGCTCGGCGCCAAGGGCGCGGGCGAGGCCGGCACCGCCGGTGCGCCGGCCGCGGTGATGAACGCGATCAACGACGCGCTGGCGCCGCTGGGCGCGCAGGTCTGGTCGCAGCCGATCACGCCTCAGAAGATCCTGCGCGCGCTGGGCGTGGTGCCCTGAAGGTCTTACGGGTTGATCCCGATGCCGCTCCAGGACCCCCCTCCAACAATGCCGCGGAACATGCACCCCCACGCTCCGCACTTCGTGTCGTCGCTGCCCCCCGAGGGGGCTTCAGCCTCCTTGAGGCGGCTCGGCGGAGGCTGAATGGCGCAAGTGCTCGTCGTGGGGGGATCGCTCGGCGGGCTGATGGCCGCGAACCTGCTCGCGCGCGCCGGGCACGAAGTCACCGTGCTGGAGAAGGCCGCCGGCCCGATGGAGGGCCGTGGCGCCGGCATCGTGAGCCACCGCGTGCTGGAGGAAGGGCTGCGCCGCTGCGACATGCCGGCGGACACCGCGCTGGGCATCCGCGTGCCGGGCCGCATCACCCTCGACAGCACCGGCCGCGTCCTCGGCTCGCTGGACATGCCGCAGATCCTCACGTCGTGGGGCCGCCTGTACCAGTTGCTGCACGGCCTGTTGCCCGACTCCGCGACCTACCGCCAGGGCACCACGGCGCAGCGCGTGGAGGAGGTCGGCGAGCGCGTGCGGCTGCACACGAACACCGGCGCCTTCGAGGCCGACCTGCTGGTCGCCGCCGACGGCATCCGCTCCGCGATCCGGCAGCAGTGCTGGCCCGAGGTGCAGCCGGAATACGCCGGCTACGTCGCCTGGCGCGGCCTGTGCGACGAGGCCGTGCTCTCGCGCGGCGCGCACGCCACGCTGTTTCCGCAGTTCGCCTTCTGCACGCCCCCGGGCGAGCAGATGCTGGGCTACCCGGTGGCCGGCCCGGGCCATCGCATGGAGCCCGGCCACCGCTCCTGGAATTTCGTCTGGTACCGCGCCGCGCCCGCGCCCGACCGGCTCGCGCAACTGCTCACCGATGCCGACGGCACGCACTATCCGCAGGGCATCCCGCCGAACAAGGTGTCGTGGCGCGAGGTCGCCGCGATGCGCGAGGACGCGCGCCGCCTGCTCGCGCCGCAGTTCGCCGAGGTCGTGGAGAAATGCGGCCAGCCTTTCCTGCAGCCGATCCACGACGTGGCCTCGCGCGAGATCGCGCGCGGCCGCATCGCGCTGCTCGGCGACGCGGCCTTCGTGGCGCGACCGCACGTGGGCATGGGTGTGACCAAGGCCATGCAGGACGCACTGGCGCTCGAAGGCGCCCTGCGCACCCACGGCGCCACGCCGCGCGCGCTGCAGGCCTACGCGCAGGAGCGCGCCGGCATCGCGCTGCAGGTGGTGCGGCGCGGCCGGCGCCTGGGCGCCTACATGCAGGCCTGCGGCCAGGACGGCGTGGTGCACGAGCGCGACGCGCTGGCCGCGATGAACGAAACCGCCGTCGAACTCGACACCCTGGACCTGAACGAGGAGAACACGAATGACCGCACCGCAACCGCCCCGCACGCCTGAACCTTCCCGCCGTCGATTGCTGCAGGCCGGCGCCGCCGGCGCTGCGCTGGCAGCATCCCCCTTCGCCGCGAACCTCGTGCGGGCGCAGGGCGCTCCCATCAAGGTCGGCTTCCTCGTCCCGCTCACCGGCCCCTACGCGCCGGAAGCGCAGGACCAGGTGCGCGCCGCCGAACTGGCGGTGAAGGAATTCAACGACGCCGGCGGCTTCAACGGCCGCAAGGCCGAACTGCTGGTGCGCGACGACAAGCTCAATGCCGGCGAGGCCGCCACGCGCACGCTGGAACTGATCGAGAAGGACAAGGTGGATTTCATGGCGGGTTCGCTGTCGGCGGCCACGCAGCTGTCGATGAACGCCGTCACGCGCGAGCGCAAGGTGATCTTCGTCTCGATCAGCCAGTCCGATGCGATCAACGAGGTCAAGGACTTCAGCCCCTACACCTTCCACGAGGCGCTGAACCCGCACGTCACCTCCGGCGCCGTCGCGCGCTACGCCTTCCCGAAGTTCGGCAAGCGCATCGCCTACCTCACCGCCGACTACGCGTACGGGCACGAGATGGTGCGCGGCTTCGAGCGCGCCGGCAAGGCCTTCGGCGCGACCACGCTGGCGGACATCCGGCATCCGCTGGGCACCTCCGACTACTCCGCCTTCCTGCCGCGCATCCAGGCGCTCAAGCCCGACATCCTGGTGATGAACAACTTCGGCCGCGACTTCCTCAACGCGCTCAAGCAGGCCACGGACTTCGGCCTGAAGTCCACCACCCGCATCATCACGCCGGTGCTGCTGTTCACGGCGCGCCAGACCGGCGGCGCCGACGTGTTCGACGGCGTGGTCGGCGGCACGTCCTACTACTGGGGCATCGAGGATCACGTGCCCGCGGCCAAGGTCTTCAACGACAAGTTCCGCAAGGCCTACAACGGTGCCGTGCCTTCCGACTACGGTTCGCTCGCCTACGCCGGCGTGCGCAGCGTGCTGCAGGGGGTGCTGGATGCGAAGACCACCCAGTCGGACCAGGTGAGCGCGGCGATGACGCGCATGAAGTACAACTGGTACAAGGGCCCCGAGTACTACCGCGCCTGCGACCACCAGGCGGTGCAGTCGGTCTTCATCATCGAGTCGAAGAGCAAGGGGAACAAGGACAAGAACGACGTGTTCAACGTCGTGCACGTCGACGAGCCGAACGAAGCCAATCTGCGCACCTGCGCGGAGCTGGGCCACAAGGTCTGAGGCCGCGCGCCCCGTGGAGCACCTCACCCTGTCGCTGCTGGCGCTGCAGCTCGTGACCGGCATCGCCCTCGGCGCGATCTACGCGCTGCTGGCGGTGGGCCTGTCGCTGATCTTCGGCATGCTGACGGTGGTGAACTTCGCGCACGGGGCCTTCTTCATGCTGGGCGCCTTCCTGGGCGTCTGGTTCTACGGCCTCACCGGCAGCTTCGTGCTGAGCCTCGTGATCACGCCGCTGGTGGTGGGCGCGGTGGGGCTCGTGACCGAGCGCTTGCTGGTGCGGCCCCTGTACGGGCGCGGGATCGACTATCCGCTGCTGCTCACCTTCGGCCTGAGCTACGTGATCATCGAAGGCGTGCGCATCGTGTTCGGCATCGAGGGCATGGCCTCCAGCACGCCGGCGGCGCTGCGCGGGGCGGTGGACCTGGGCTTCGGCCACTTTCCGCTGTACCGGCTGTTCCTGATCCTCGCGACGGCGGTCGTGGTCGGCGCGCTGTGGCTGTTCATCGAGAAGACGCGCTACGGCCTGATCATCCGCGCCGGCTCGCGCGACCCGGAGATCGTGCGCGTGCTGGGCATCGACGTCGCCCGCGTGTGGTGGATGGTGTTCGGCATCGGCACGGCCATTGCCGGCATCTCCGGCGTGCTGGCCGCGCCCACCCGCGCCGTCAACGCGGAGATGGGCATCACGGTGCTGGCCGAATCCTTCGTCGTGACGGTGGTGGGCGGCATGGGTTCGCTGCCCGGCGCGGTGGTGGCGGGCCTGCTGGTGGGCGTGGTGTTCAGCCTCACTTCGCTGCTGGCGCCGGACCTGGCCGAACTCTCCATCTTCGTGCTGATGGCGCTGGTGTTGCTCGTGCGGCCGCAGGGCCTGTTCGGCAAGGCCGGGCTCATGAGTTGAGGGCGCCCCCTTGGCAAGCTTCGTCCGTCTCGTCGAACGCCACCGCGTCGCCGCGGTGCTGCTGTTCCTTCTGGTGTTCCCGCTGCTCATGCCCTACGAGGCGCTGGCCGTGAACATCCTCGTGTTCGGGTTGTACGCAGTCGGCTTCAACCTGCTGTTCGGGTACACCGGGCTGCTGTCCTTCGGCCACGCCGCCTTCTTCGGCGTCGGCAGCTACCTCACCGGGATCGCGATCGTGCACGCGGGGCTGCCGTGGCCGGTGGCGATCGCCGCGGGTGTCGCCGCTTCGCTCGTGGTCGGCGCGGCGGTCGGCTTCCTGGCCATCCGCAGCCGCGGCATCTACTTTTCCATGGTCACGCTGGCGCTCGCGCAGATCGTGTACTACGGCTTCTACAAGGCCGAGCGCTGGACCGGCGGCGAGAACGGGCTGCGCGGCGTGCGCGTGGACCCGATCGAGTTCGCCGGCCTGCGCCTGGACTTCACCAACCCGACCACCAAGTACTACGTCATCCTGGTGTTCGTCGCGGCGGCGCTGTGGCTCGTCTCGCGCATCCTGGCCTCGCCGTTCGGCGCCGTGATGGAGGCGATCCGCGAGAACGACCGCCGCGCGGCGGCCTGCGGCTACGACGTGCCGCGGTCCAAGCTGCTGGTGTTCGTGCTGTCCGCGGGCCTGTGCGGGCTCGCCGGATCGTTGCGGGCCATCCACCTGTCGGTGGTGCCGATCGATTCGCTGCACTACCTGACTTCCGGGCACGCGGTGATGATGTGCCTGCTGGGCGGCATGGGCACCTTCTTCGGCCCCTTCGTGGGCGCTGGCGTGTTCCTGTACCTGGAGGATGTCGTCACCACCCTGACGCAGCACTGGATGCTGGTGGTGGGCATCGTCTTCATGGCTTTCGTGCTGTTCTTCCCGCGCGGCATCTGGGGCACGGTGCTGCACGTGCTGCACCGGCGCACGCAGCGCAGCGAGGCTGCCGCCGCGCGCGGCGTGGGCGCCCCCGTGGAAGCCGCGCCGGCCGGGGAGGTGCGCCCGTGAGCGACGCGATCCTCGAAGCCCGCGGCATCGGCATGCGCTTCGGGCGCTTCCAGGCGCTGTCCAACGTCACCGCCGGCTTCCGCGAGCGCGAGTTGTGCGCGATCATCGGCCCGAACGGCGCCGGCAAGAGCACCTTCTTCAACATCCTGAGCGGCTCGCTGGCGCCCAGCAGCGGCCGCGTGCTGTTCCGCGGCGAGGACGTCACGGCGCTGCCGCAGCACGAATATGCGCGGCTGGGCATCGCCAAGAGCTTCCAGATCACCAACGTGTTCAAGCAGCTGAGCGCCCACGAGAACGTGCGCGTGGCCGCGCAGATGCGACACGTGCGCTTCAACTTCCTGAAGTCGCGCGAGGACTGGCCGCAGGCGAAGGAGGAGGCGGACGCCCTGCTCGAACGCGTCGGGCTGGCGCCCTGGCGCGGCAAGCCGGCCGGCGACCTCGCGCACGGCCAGCAGCGCGCGCTCGAAGTGGCCATGGCGCTGGCCGCGCGCCCGCAGCTGCTGCTGCTGGACGAGCCCACGGCCGGCATGTCGCCCGAGGAGACCACGGTGATGATGGACCTGATCACCAGCCTCGCGGCCGAACGCACCGTGATCCTGGTGGAACACAAGATGAAGCTGGTGATGGGCATCTGCCAGCGCCTGATCGTCTTGCACCACGGCGAGTTCCTGGCCGAAGGCACGCCGGAGGCCATCCGCGCCAACGACCAGGTGCGCAGCGTGTACCTGGGGCAGGGCTGACATGGCGGCGCTGCTCGAAGTCCGCGGCCTCAACGCCTGGTACGACCACAGCCACGTGGTGCAGGACATCGCGTTCGAGGTCCGCCGCGGCGAAATCGTGACGCTGATGGGGCGCAACGGCGCGGGCAAGACCACCACGCTGCGCACCGTGATGGGCCTGCTCGCGCGCAGCGCGGGCGAGGTCGTCTTCGACGGCCAGCCGCTGCACCGCCAGCCGGCGCACGCGCGCTACCACCAGGGGCTCGCCTACGTGCCGGAGGACCGCCGGATCGTGGCCGGCCTGAGCGTGCGCGAGAACCTGCAGCTCGGGCTGCTCGCCAGCGGGCGCCGCGGCGAGACGAACGCGATGATCGACGAGATCGCGGAAACCTTTCCGCGGCTGAAGGAACGCCTGGCGCAGGAGGCCACGTCGCTCTCCGGCGGCGAGCAGCAGATGCTGGCCATCGCGCGCGCGATGATGGCCAGGCCGAAGATGATCCTGCTGGACGAGCCCTCCGAGGGCATCATGCCGCTGCTGGTGACCGAGATGTTCCGCCTGTTCGTGCGCATGAAGGAGCAGGGCACCACGATCCTGCTGGTCGAGCAGAACGTGGAGCGCGCACTGTCGATCTCCGACCGCGCCTACATCCTCGACCAGGGCCACGTGGTGCACGAAGGCCGCGCCGAGGACCTGCTGGCGGACACCGAGATCCAGAATCGCTACTGCGCGGTCTGAGGCCCGCCCTTAAGCAGCGCTTAAGTTCTCGCTTCCACAGTCGCCCCGCGCCGTCGATGCGGCGCAGGAGGCCATTTGGGCAAGGCATACCGCGCTGCGTGCGTGGCGGCGCTGCTCGCCGTGGTGGCGGCAGCACCCGCACGCGCGGATTTCTGGAAGACGATCGACCGCTTCGACGAGCGCGAGGACGGCGGCATCTTCTCGCGCGCCAACCAGAAGCGGGCGGACCTGCTGGCGATCGGCGGCGTCGTCGGGCTGGCGCTGTGGGAGGGCAGCGAGACGCGGCTCGGGCGCACGGCCTGGCAGTCGATGGACGCAGCCCTGATGACGGCCGCGAGCACGGAAACGCTCAAGCGCGTGTTCCACCGGCCGCGCCCGATCGACAACCCCGACCCGGGCGTCTGGTTCGCGGGCTCGAAGAACCGGAGTTTCCCGAGCGGCGAGGTGGCGATGATGGCGGCCTTCGTCACGCCCTTCATCCGCGAGTACCACGCCGACAACCCCGGGGCCTGGGCGCTGGCGGCGATCCCGCTGACCATGGCCAAGGGCCGGATGGCGGCGCAGGCGCACTGGCTCACCGACGTGGTTGCCGGCGGGGCGATCGGCGCCGGCGTGGGGTACTACGCCGGCGGACGCGAGACGCCGCTGGTGCTGTCGATCGGCCGCAACCACGCCTTCGTGGGGCTGCGCTACCGCTTCGATTAGCGCACCCGCGTCCCGATCACCGCCGCGCCGATGATCAGCGCCGCGGCGGCGACGATGCTGATGCTGAAGGAGCGGCCAGTCACCAGCACCAGCAGCGTCGTCGATGCCAGCGGCGTGAGGTAGCTCAGGATGCCGATGTGGCGCGCGTCGCCGGTCTTCAGCGCCTTGTCCCAGAGGAAGAAGGCGGCGCCGAGCGGGCCCAGGCCCAGGAGAGCGATCAGCGCAAGGTCGCGCGCCGACAGCTGCGCCGGGTCTTCCAGCACCGCATGGCAGGCCAGCGAGAGCAGCCCCGACACCAGGCCGAACAGGCCGACGGCGGCGGTGGGGAAGGACGCGACGCGGCGCGTCCACAGCGAATAGCTGGACCAGATGAAGGCCGCGCCCAGCGCGGGCAGGTAGCCCCAGGACCAGGTGCCGGTCGCGCCGCCGCCGCCCAGGATGGCGATCGCCGCGCCGGCGAAGCCCGCCAGCCCCGCGAGCACGTGCGCGGGCTTCAGGCGCACGTCAGGCAGCAGCACCGGCGCGAGCAGCACGATCAGCAGCGGCCAGAGGTAGTTCACCAGGTTGGCCTCGACCGGCGGCGCCATGCGCAGCGCGATGAACAGCAGGAAGTGGTACGCGAACAGGCCGTAGACGCCCAGGGCCAGCGTGCGCGGCGGCACCCTCCAGTGCCGCACCAGCGGCCATGCCGGCAGGCTGCCGATCACGAGCGCGAGGCCGGTGAGCAGGAAGGGCGGGACGTGGCGCAGGGTGACGCCGAGGGCGGCGAGCGAGGCCCAGAGCGCGATCGCGCCCAGGGCGTACCAGTGGGGGGACATGGGCGCGGACTTTAACGTGTCGCGCGAACCGGAGCGCCGGAGCGCCCCCACCCCGACCCTCCCCCGGAGGGGGAGGGAGGAAATGCATCAGGGCCCGCGCGTGCCGCCCAGGGCCGGGAACTCCGGCCCCCGCTGCGGCTGGCGCAGCATCGCCAGCCTGCGCTGCATGCCCTCGATCTCGATGGTCTGCCCCGCGATGATGTCTTCGGCCAGCCGCCGCGTGGCCGCATCGCGCCCGTGCCGCAGCACGGCACGCGCCATGTCCACCGCGCCCGCGTGGTGCGGGATCATCATCGCCAGGAAGTCGATGTCCGGGTCGCCGGTCGCCGCGGCCGCGTGCATGGCGCCCATCATCCGCGCCATGCCTTCCTCCATTTCACTCGCAAAACTCATCGAACCTCCCCCAGGCTCCGCACTGCGTGCTCCGCCTCCCCCCTCCGCACGCGGAGGGGGTGAGCACCTTCGGGCGGCCGTGCGGCGCTCCTCATCCCGTCTGCCCCCGCGCGCCGACGCGCACGTACACCAGGTTGATGCTCTTCTTGTTGCGCAGTTCGCCCGAGGGCAGCGCCAGCGAGCCGAGCGGGATCTGTGCGATGAAGGCAGGCCGCAGCGGGTCGCGCACGTCGAAGGCGGTGCACACGGTCTGGCCCGCGGCCGGCGTGCCGGGAAGCTCGTCCTGCTCGTGCGCCACGTACAGCAGCGTGTTCTCGGGGTTGGTCCACAGGCCATGCGCCTCGCGGCCGTGCGTGAAGAAGGTGCCGACGACCTTGCGCGCGCCCGGCGGCGCCGAGCGGTCGATGATCGCGATCTGGCTCGAGGCCACGCCGCCAGGCCCGTTGTCGTCGACGCGCGCCAGGCTCGCATAGGTCACCTTGCCGCGCGCGTTCTCCACGAATTCGACGTGGTTGGGCCGCGCGTTCGCGCCGAGCGGCACCGCGTCGAGCAGGCCGAACTCGGGGCGCGTCGAGCGGCACGACACGGCATCGGCCAGCTTGTGCGAGAACCACACCTCGTTGCCATCCGGCGTGGTCTTCAGGAAGGGCGTGAAGCCGGGCTTGTCCTGCCCCGCGATGTCGAGCGTCACGCGCCGCTGCGGGAAGGTGAAGCCGTCGGCGCCCATGCGCAGCTCGAACACGTCGACCTTGGAGACCTTCTGGCTGGCGACGAAGGCGACCGTGTTCTCGCGGTTGAACCACACCTGCGCCGGCCCGGGCAGCGTGCCCACGTACATCCGGATCGCCTGCGCCGAGGCGTCGCCGCGCAGGCTGCGCAGCGCGCCGTCGACGTCGAGGATCGCGATGCGGTCCTCGCCGCGGATCGTGACCCACAGTTCCTTGCCGTTGCGCGAGAAGGTGGGCTCGTGCGGCTCGCGGCCCACCAGGATGCCGGTGGTCAGGCGCTCGGGACTCGTGCTGGCGCCCGCCGCCGGGTTCGGCGTGTTGCCGATCACGCGGCGCTGCGCGGCATCGGTGAGGTAGATGTTGCTGGAGCCGCGGCCGCTGGTGGCGAGCAGGCGCCCGTCGGGCGAGGGCACGGCGCCGTGCGCATCGATGCAGCCGTGGTACAGCGGCTTGTGGATCATGGCCGCGTGGCTGGGCGCCACGCCGGCGGTCACGTAGCGGAAGGGCGGGCGCGGGTCTTCGTCGAAGCTGGTGAGGTTGATCGTCCGCTCCACGGTGTTGGTGGCCGGGTCGATCACGACGATGGTGTTCGAGTCCTCGTTGGTGATGAAGACGCGGTCGGCCTCCTCGATGCCCGGCACGCGCGCGCCCGCCGCGGGGGCCTGCGCCTGGGCCAGCGCGGGGCCGGCGGCGAGCGGCAGGGCGCCGGCGATCCTGAGGAAATCGCGCCGGCTGGCGGAGGCCGGGCGGCCCTGTTCTTCTTGCATGCGATGCTCTCCGGGAGGGTGGGGTCAGGGGAAAAACGCTGCGAACGCGCGTTTTATTCCATCCGCCCCGTCGCGGGAAGATCGCCGGGTTGAGGAAAAGGCTTAGGCGCCGACGCCGGCCGCGTGCGCCTGCTGGTCCGCGTGATAGGAACTGCGCACGAGCGCGCCCACGGCCGCGTGGGTGAAGCCCATCTCCTTCGCCTTCGCCTCGAACATCCTGAAGGTGTCCGGGTGCACGTAGCGCCGCACCGGCAGGTGCGAGGTGGTCGGGGCGAGGTACTGGCCGATGGTGAGCATCTCGATGTCGTGCGCGCGCATGTCGCGCATCGTCTCGAGGATCTCCTCGTCGGTCTCGCCCAGGCCGACCATGAGCCCGCTCTTGGTCGGGATGTGCGGGAACAGGGCCTTGAACTTCTTCAGCAGGTTCAGGCTGAACTGGTAGTCCGAGCCGGGCCGTGCTTCCTTGTACAGGCGCGGGATCGTCTCGAGGTTGTGGTTCATGACGTCCGGCGGCGCGGCCTTCAGGATCTCCAGGGCGCGGTCGTCGCGGCCGCGGAAGTCCGGCACCAGGATCTCGATGCGCGTGGCCGGCGAGAGCTCGCGCGTCTGGCGGATGCAGTCGACGAAGTGGCCGGCGCCGCCGTCGCGCAGGTCGTCGCGGTCCACGCTGGTGATCACCACGTACTTGAGTTTCATCGCGGCGATGGTCTTCGCCAGCTTCGCGGGCTCGGCGGCATCCAGCGGGTCGGGGCGGCCGTGGCCCACGTCGCAGAAGGGGCAGCGCCGCGTGCACTTGTCGCCCATGATCATGAACGTGGCCGTGCCGTGGCCGAAGCACTCGCCGATGTTGGGGCAGGAGGCTTCCTCGCACACGGTGTGCAGGCCCTGCTCGCGCAGGATCTGCTTGATCTCGTAGAAGCGGGTGTTGACGGAGCCGGCCTTGACGCGGATCCAGTCCGGCTTCTTCAGGATTTCGCCGGGCTCCACCTTCACGGGGATGCGCGACAGCTTGGCGGCGGCCTTCTGCTTGGCGCCGGCTTCGTAGGTCTCGACGGATTGCGCCTCGCGCACGACGTTCGTGGAGCTCATGGGGTCCTTGGGGGGTCAGGGGGCGAGCAGCGCCTGCAGCCTGTTGGCCAGCCGCTCGGCCGCCTCGTTCCATGTGGTGGAAACCCCGATTGTAGAAAGGTCCACGGTTTCCAGACCTGCATAACCGCAAGGATTGATGCGGCGGAAGGGTTCCAGGTCCATGGCGACGTTGAAGGCAAGGCCGTGGTAGGTGCAGTGGCGGGTGATCTTGATGCCGAGGGCGGCGATTTTCCCCAGGCCGTTGAAGGATATCGGGGGTATTCCGGCGGCGGGAGTGCCCCCACCCCAGCCCTCCCCCGGAGGGGGAGGGAGCAACTGCCCCGTGCCTTCACTCCCTCCCCCTCCGGGGGAGGGCTGGGGTGGGGGCACTCCCAGGCGCTCGTGCGAGAACGGATTCGACAACCGGACATAGATGCCAGGCGCCCCCCGCACCCGATGCCCCGTCACCCCATCGTCCCCCAGCGTCCGGATCACCGCCTCCTCCAGCCGGTACACGTACTCCTTGACGAAGTACCCCGCCCGCTGCAGGTCGATCAACGGGTACACGACCACCTGCCCGGGCCCGTGGTACGTGACCTGGCCCCCGCGGTTGGTCGAGACCACGGGAATGGAGCCCGGGTCCAGGACGTGGTCGGCCTTGCCGGCCAGCCCCTGCGTGAACACCGGCGGGTGTTCGCAGATCCACATCTCGTCGGGCGTGCCGGCGCCGCGGGCCTCCGTGAAGGCCTGCATCGCCCGGTACGTGGACAGGTAGTCGACCTGCCCCAGCACCTTGACCTGCATTAGTGCTCTCCCCAGGGGAAATCAGGCATTTCGCTGCGCCGTATCGGGGCGCAGGCAAGGCGCCGGCGCAGGCCAATACTTGACGTATTGGCCTGTGTCGGCAACGCGGCATGCGCCCCGATACGGCGCAGCCCGAAGGGTTCGGGCCCTGCGGCGCCCTCGGCCGTCGTGCGCGAAGGGCTAAGACGTCCAGTCTTAGCCCTCCGCGCCCAACGACCGATCATCGCCGCATGACTCCGAACGAAATGCCTGATTTCCCCTGGGGAGAGCACTGGTTACAGGACGACCTTGACCATCGGGTGCGAGGTCAGCGCCCGGTAGAGGCCGTCCAGCTGCTCGCGGCTGGTCGCGGTGATGGTGATGGTGATGCCCAGGTACTTGCCTTCGCGGCTGTCGCGCAGTTCCACCGTCGACGCGTCGAAGCTCGGGTCGAACTCGCGCGCCAGGGTGGTGATGGCGTGGACGAAGCCGTCCACCTTCGCGCCCATCACCTTGATGGGAAAGCGCGAGGGGTACTCGATCAGCGAGTCCCGGCGGGGATCGTCGTGGGCGGATGGGGGCGGATGGATGGAGGCGGACATTCAGGAAGTTGCGCGTTTGGCCTGCTGGTAGCCGTCGAACAGCTTCTGGTAGATAGGGCCGGGCCGGCCGTTTCCAACCGGTTTGCCGTCCAGCTTCGTGCAGGGCAGGACCTCCTTGGTCGCCGACGACAGCAGGATCTCGTCGGCGGCGAACACCTCCTCGCGCGACACCCGCCGCAGCTCGAACGGGATGCCCTGCTGCATGCAGATTTCCTCGAACACGCCGTAGCGGATGCCTTCCAGCACCAGGTTGTCCTTGGGCGCGCCGAGCACCACCCCGTTCTTCACCACCCACACGTTGGAGGCGGCCGCCTCGCTCAGCCAGCCGTCGCGGAACATGAGGGTCTCGTTGCCGCCGTGGTCGGCGCTGATCTGCCGCGCCAGCACGGCGCCCACCAGCGAAGTGCTCTTGATGTGCGCCTTCTTCCAGCGGAAGTCGTCGGCGGTGTAGCACTCCACGCCGCGCGAGCGCTCCTCGGGCGTGTAGATGTAGAGGCGGTTGACCATGGCGAACACCGTCGGTTCGATGTCCGCCGGCATCACGTGGTCGCGCATGGCCACGCCGCGCGTCACCTGCAGGTAGACGAGCTGGTTCGTCTCCTCCACCCGCTTGCCCACGTGCTGCGCATAGGCCTGGATCAGCTGGTCGACCACCTGGCGCCAGCCGGCCCGGTCCATCGGGTTGCGGATCCGCAGTTCGCCCAGGCTGCGCTCCAGCCGGGCCATGTGTTCGTTGAACCGGAAGGGCCGGCCCTGGTAGGCGGGCACCACCTCGTAGACGCCGTCGCCGAAGATGAAGCCGCGGTCGAGCACGCTCACCTTGGCATCGCGGATGTTGCCCATCTCTCCGTTGAGCCAGCAGGGCAGGGCTGGAATGGCTTCGCTCATGCCTCGATTGTCACTGCTTCGCGTGGGCGGCGGGCGCGCCGGCGGGCCATGTCGTGCCGCCGATCGGCAGCACGAAGAAGTCCTGTTCCGCCACGCCCTGCGCCTGGCGCGCCGCGGCCAGGGCGATCGGCGGCTGGTCCAGTGCCTCGTCCGTGAGCTGGAAGGTGCCCCAGTGGATGCCCAGGCTGCGCCGCGCGCCCAGATCCTTGTGCGCCCGCACGGCGTCGGCCGGGTCCATGTGCTGGTCGGCCATGAACCAGCGCGGCGCGTAGGCGCCGATGGCCAGCAGGGCGAGGTCGAACAGCGTGCCCTCGCGCGCGTGCGAGGCGAAGCGCTCGCGCGTCTGCGCGAAATGCATGCTGTAGCCGGCGTCGCCGGAGAAATACCAGCGCAGGTCGGGGGCGAACACCGACCAGCCGCCCCACAAGGTCTGGTAGCGGTCGTCCAGCCCGCGCGCGGACCAGTGCTGCACGGGAACCAGGTGGAACTCCACGCCCTGGAAGCGGTGCACGTCCCACCAATCGAGTTCGACCACGTTGGTCACGCCCTGGCGCTCGAGGAAGGCCTTGATGCCCAGCGGCACCAGGAAGAGGGTGCGGCCGCCCGAGCGCTCGTTGAGTTGCACGGCGCTCAGGCGGTCGAGATGGTCGTAGTGGTTGTGCGAGACCAGCACCACGTCGATCGGCGGCAGGTCCGCCAGCGCGATGCCGGGCGGCTGCGCGCGCTTCGGCCCGAGGAAGCTCACCGGCGAGGCGCGCTCGCTGAACACCGGGTCGGTCAGGATGTTCAGGCCGGCGCTCTGTACCAGGACGGTCGCGTGCCCGATCCAGGTGGCCGAGGGCAGGGGCGGCCGCGCGGCCTGCGCGCCGACGCGCCGCACCGGCTCGGTGTTGGCCTTCAACAACTGCACCGCCGGCAGCACGACCGGCGTCGGCTGCCCCGGATCCGGCGGCAGGCCTTCGCGCCAGGCGTCCCACTTCCACCGCAGCAGCGACGAGAAGGGCTTGGCCACCTGCGCTCCGGTGACGTTGCGAAAGCCCTCCGGCGTGTGGTGCGGCCGGGCCGCGTCGTATCCGTGGTGCGCGTGCGCGGCCAGCGACAGCAGCGCGGCGGCCGCGGCGAGCGCGCAGGCCCTCAGTGCCACAGCATCACCGCCGCGATGGCGGCCCAGCCCAGCCCGAGGTTGATCTTCACCAGCAGCACGATGCGCGCCATGTGCTTGCCGCCCGCGGGCCAGTCGCCCAGTTCCACCGCGCGCTGCAACCCGCGCCAGGGCGAGAAGAAGATGTGGCCGAACACCAGCATCATCACGATCCCGAGCCCCGCCATCGCGTGCCAGCCGCGCGGCGCCACGGCGCCGGGCACCTGCAGCAGCAGCGGCACGCCGGTGGCGAGCAGCAGGGCGATGCTCACGATCACCACCACGAAGAAGCGCCGCAGCACCAGCACCATCAGCGGCAGGCGCTGCGGGGGCTGCAGCTGCGCGTGCAGTGCGGGCCGCAAGGCCATCACGGCGAAGGCCATGCCGCCGATCCAGAAGATGGCGCCGGCGAGGTGGAAGAACAGCAGCAGGTTGCGCATGGGGGCTCCGTTTCTTGTTGTCCGCGGATTGTGGCGCCGCGGTGCAGCCACGACAGCCTGACGGGGAACTGATGTCCGGGGGCTGGAGCCCGCTCGTGGTTTCTACCTATAATGAGCGGCTTTCCAGAAATTCAGGACACCGGCGGCCGGCATGCCAACAAGAACAGATGCCAAGAGCTTGGCCCCGCTTCCTGAAGACGACGAGCAGGAATCCCTCCCGAAGCCGCTGACCGCCGAACAGGCGCGACGCGTGCGCGAGCAAAACCCCCCGGTTTCACCCTGGTGGGTGGTCGCCGGGCAGGCAGGCGTGGGCCTCGTGGCCGCCCTGCTGGGGTGGCTCCTGACTGGAAGGCAGAGCGTAGGCTGGTCCGTCCTGTACGGCGCTTTCGCGGTGGTCATTCCCGCCGCGGTGTTCGCGCGGGGCTTGACCGGAAGGTTCTCATCGATCAATGCGGGCACAGCGGCAGTCGGGTTCCTGCTTTGGGAGATGGTGAAGATCGCCTTGACGATCGGCCTCCTGATGGTCGCGCCGAGGTGGGTTGCGGGATTGAGCTGGCCGGCGCTGCTGGTGGGCCTGATCCTCGCGATGAAGGTTTACTGGGTCGCCCTGGCGTTCGCGCCGCGCCCGAAGACGCAATCGAGCTGAAAGAAACATGGCTGCTGAAATCGTTGCCGCGGGGCACGGTCCCACCGCGGGCGAATACATCGTTCACCACCTGACGTTCCTTCAGAACAAGAAGCCGGCCAACGTGGTCGATTTCTCCGTGTTCAACTGGGACTCGCTGTTCTGGGGCATCGTGATCGGTGTCTTCACCTGCTTCTTCCTCTGGAAGGCGGCGCGCAAGGCGACCTCCGGCGTGCCGGGGCGCTTCCAGGCCGCCGTGGAAATCCTGGTGGAGATGGTGGACGCGCAGGCCAAGGGCATCGTGCACAACGCCACCAGCCGCAAGTTCGTGGCACCGCTGGCACTGACCGTGTTCGTCTGGATCTTCATGATGAACGCGATGGACCTGCTGCCGGTCGACCTGCTGCCGTGGATCTGGCAGAAGCTGTACGGCGCCGCCGGCCACGACCCCGAGCATGCCTACATGCGCGTGGTGCCGACCGCCGACCTCTCGATGACGATGGGCCTGTCGATCTCGGTGCTGCTGATCTGCCTGTTCTACAACGTCAAGATCAAGGGCCTGGGCGGCTGGGTGCACGAGCTGTTCACCGCGCCCTTCGGCGCCCACCCGCTGCTGTGGCCGTTCAACTTCCTGATGCAGGTCATCGAGTTCGTCGCCAAGACCGTCTCGCACGGCATGCGACTGTTCGGCAACATGTACGCCGGCGAACTGATCTTCCTGCTGATCGCGCTGATGGGTGGGGCCTTCTCGCTCACCGCCACCGGCATCGGCCTGGCCATCGGCCACATCATCGCGGGTTCCGCCTGGGCGATCTTCCACATCCTGATCATCACCCTGCAGGCCTTCGTGTTCATGATGCTGACGCTCGTGTACGTCGGCCAGGCCCACGACGCGCACTGAGAACGGCGCGTCCCCCCGTCCCGCTTACCCCTTTTCCCCTCGTAAACCCAAGTCCTTAGGAGCAATCATGGAAGTTATCAGCTTTGTCGCCCTGGCCGCCGGCCTGATCATCGGTCTGGGTGCCATCGGCGCCTGCATCGGCATCGGCGTCATGGGCAGCAAGTACCTCGAGTCGGCCGCCCGCCAGCCCGAGCTGATGAACGAACTGCAGACCAAGATGTTCCTGCTGGCCGGCCTGATCGACGCGGCCTTCATCATCGGCACGGGTATCGCGCTGTGGTTCGCCACCGCCAACCCGTTCCTGGCCCAGATCGCCAACCTGCCGAAGTAAGTCGCCATCCTGATGGTCCAACCCCTTTCCGCGCCACCCGAGAGGCTCGCGGGAACAAGGATGACAAAGTGAGCATCACCGGTACCCTCATCATTCAGATCATCGTCTTCCTGATCCTGGTCGGGTTCACGATGAAGTTCGTGTGGCCGCCGATCGCCGTGGCGCTCGACGAGCGCGCGCGCAAGATCGCCGAAGGCCTGGCGGCCGCCGACAAGGCGAAGGCCGAGCTGCAGGAAGCCGACAAGAAGGTGGAGCAGGAACTGGCGAAGTCTCGCGCCGAGGTTGCGCAGCTGCTGGCCGATGCCGAGCGCCGCGCGCAGGCCATCGTGGAAGAGGCGAAGGGCCGTGCGACGGAAGAGGCGAACAAGATCGTCGCCGCCGCCCGCGCCGATGCCGAGCAGCAGACCGTGCGCGCCCGCGAAGCCCTGCGCGAGCAGGTCGCGATGCTGGCCGTCAAGGGAGCCGAGCAGATCCTGAAGCGAGAAGTCAACGCCGGCGTGCACGCCGAGTTGCTGAACCGCCTGCAGACCGAACTCGCCTGAAGCCATGGCCGAACTCGCCACCATCGCCCGCCCCTACGCCGAAGCGCTGTTCAAGTCGGCCGGCCAGGACCTGGCCGCAACCGCGCAGTGGCTGGATGCGCTCGCTGTCGTGGCGAGCCAGCCCCAGCTGCTGCAGTTCGCGGACAACCCCAAGGTCGGCAACGAGCAGGTGTACGACGTCGTCAGCGATGTCGCGCGCGTGCAGCTGCCCGCGCCGGCGCAGAACTTCCTGCGCACGGTGATCGACAACGGGCGCCTGGCTGCCGTGCCGGAAATCGCGCGCCAGTTCCGCGAGATGAAGAACGCGCAGAGCGGCTCATCCGATGCCATGGTGTACAGCGCCTTCCCGATCCCGCAGGAGCAACTGGGCTCCGTTGCTCAGGCACTCGAGAAGCGTTTTCGCCGTAAGCTCAATCTCACCGTGCAGGAAGACCCGTCCCTCATCGGCGGCATCCGTGTCGTGGTGGGAGACGAAGTGCTGGACACCTCGGTCCGCGCCCGCCTGGAACAAATGAAAGTTGCGCTGACGGCCTGAGGCTGTCCCCGCTCCCAAGGACACAAGGAACGAGTCATGCAGCTCAATCCCGCTGAAATTAGCGAACTGATCAAGAGCCGGATCGAAGGCCTGGCCGCCAGCGCCGACATCCGCAACCAGGGCACGGTCATCTCCGTGACCGACGGCATCGTCCGCATCCACGGCCTGTCCGATGCGATGGCTGGCGAAATGCTGGAATTCCCCGCCACCGCGGATGGCACGCCCACGTTCGGCCTCGCGCTGAACCTGGAGCGCGACTCCGTCGGCGCGGTGATCCTGGGCGAGTACGAGCACATCTCCGAAGGCGACACCGTCAAGTGCACGGGCCGCATTCTCGAAGTGCCCGTCGGCCCCGAACTGATCGGCCGCGTGGTGAACGCCCTGGGCCAGCCGATCGACGGCAAGGGCCCGATCAACGCCAAGATGTCGGACGTGATCGAGAAGGTCGCTCCCGGCGTGATCGCGCGCAAGTCGGTCGACCAGCCGGTGCAGACCGGCCTGAAGGCCATCGACTCCATGGTGCCGATCGGCCGGGGCCAGCGCGAGCTGATCATCGGCGACCGCCAGACCGGCAAGTCCGCCGTCGCGGTCGACACGATCATCAACCAGAAGGGTCAGAACATGACCTGCGTGTACGTCGCGATCGGGCAGAAGGCGTCCACGATCAAGAACATCGTGCGCGCGCTGGAAGCCAACGGCGCGATGGAATACACCATCGTGGTCGCCGCGTCCGCCTCCGAATCCGCCGCCATGCAGTACGTCTCGGCGTACTCCGGCTGCACGATGGGCGAGTACTTCCGCGACCGCGGACAGGACGCGCTGATCATCTATGACGACCTGTCCAAGCAGGCCGTCGCCTACCGCCAGGTCTCGCTGCTGCTGCGCCGTCCCCCGGGCCGCGAAGCGTATCCCGGCGACGTGTTCTATCTCCACTCCCGCCTGCTGGAGCGCGCCGCGCGCGTGAACGCCGACTACGTGGAAGCCTTCACCAAGGGTGAAGTCAAGGGCCGCACCGGCTCGCTGACCGCGCTGCCGATCATCGAGACGCAGGCCGGCGACGTGTCCGCGTTCGTGCCGACCAACGTGATCTCGATCACCGACGGCCAGATCTTCCTGGAAACCAACCTGTTCAACGCCGGCATCCGTCCCGCCATCAACGCGGGTATCTCGGTGTCGCGGGTGGGCGGTGCCGCGCAGACGAAGCTGATCAAGGGCCTGTCCGGCGGTATCCGTACCGACCTGGCGCAGTACCGCGAGCTGGCCGCCTTCGCGCAGTTCGCCTCCGACCTCGACGCGGCCACGCGCAAGCAGCTCGATCGCGGTGCCCGCGTGACGGAACTGCTCAAGCAGCCGCAGTACAGCCCGCTGCCGATCTCGCTGATGGCCGCCTCGCTGTTCGCGGTGAACAAGGGCTACCTCGACGACATCGACGTCAAGAAGGTGCTGCCCTTCGAGCACGGCCTGCACGCCTTCCTGAAGGACAAGAACGCGGCGCTCCTGAACAAGCTGGAAACCAGCAAGGCCCTCGACAAGGATGCCGAGGCCGAGCTGACCAGCGCGATCGAAGCGTTCAAGAAGACCTTCGCTTAAGGCCACATCCAGCAACTTTGCGGGACAGACCAGGAAGCGGAGCGACTGCTCTGTCCCCAACTGACTAAAGGACGGCAATGGCTGCAGGCAAGGAAATACGCGGCAAGATCAAATCGGTGGAGAACACCAAGAAGATCACCAAGGCCATGGAAATGGTGGCCGCGTCCAAGATGCGCAAGGCGCAGGAACGCATGCGTGCGGCCCGCCCCTACAGCGACAAGGTGCGCAACATCGCCGCCAACCTCGGCAAGGCCAACCCCGAGTATCACCACCCCTTCATGCGCCACAGCGACGCGAAGGCGGCGGGGATCATCGTGGTGTCCACCGACAAGGGGCTGTGCGGCGGCCTGAACACCAACGTGCTGCGGATGGTGACCCAGAAGCTGCGCGAACTGCAGGAGCAGGGCTCGAGCGTGCAGAGCGTGGCGATCGGCAACAAGGGCCTCGGCTTCCTGAACCGCATCGGCGCCCCGGTGGTCTCGCATGTCACCCAGCTCGGTGACACGCCCCACCTCGAGCGCCTGATCGGCCCGGTGAAGGTCCTGCTGGACCAGTACGCGGAAGGCAAGCTGAACGCGGTGTACATCTCGTACACCAGGTTCATCAACACCATGCGCCAGGAGCCGGTGCTCGAGAAGCTGCTGCCCCTCGACGAGGGCAAGCTGCAGGCCGACAAGGGCGAGCCGGGCTGGGACTACATCTACGAGCCGGACGCGAAGTCCGTGATCGACGAGCTGCTGCTGCGCTACGTCGAGGGCCTCGTGTACCAGGCGGTGGCCGAGAACATGGCCTCCGAGCAGTCGGCCCGCATGGTCGCCATGAAGGCGGCCACGGACAACGCCGGCAACCTGATCAACGAGCTCAAGCTGGTCTACAACAAGACGCGCCAGGCGGCGATCACGAAAGAACTTTCGGAGATCGTGTCCGGGGCCGCGGCCGTTTAAATAATTGGAGCGTTAGAGATGGCTCAGAGTCAAGGAAAGATCGTTCAGTGCATCGGCGCCGTCGTCGACGTCGAGTTCCCGCGCGACCAGATGCCGCGCGTGTACGACGCGCTGAAGATGGAAGGCAGCGCGCTGACGCTGGAGGTGCAGCAGCAGCTGGGTGACGGCGTGGTCCGCACCATTGCGCTGGGCTCCTCGGAGGGCCTGCGTCGCGGCTACACGGTGTACAACACCGGCGCGGCGATCACGGTGCCGGTGGGCAAGGCCACGCTGGGCCGCATCATGGACGTGCTGGGCCACCCGATCGACGAGCGCGGCCCGGTCGACCAGACCCTGACCGCCCCGATCCACCGCAAGGCCCCCGCGTACGACGAACTGTCGCCCTCGCAGGAACTGCTGGAAACCGGCATCAAGGTGATCGACCTGATGTGCCCGTTCTCCAAGGGCGGCAAGGTCGGCCTGTTCGGCGGCGCCGGCGTGGGCAAGACCGTGAACATGATGGAGTTGATCAACAACATCGCCAAGGCGCACTCGGGCCTGTCGGTGTTCGCCGGCGTGGGGGAGCGCACCCGCGAGGGCAACGACTTCTATCACGAGATGGCCGATTCCGGCGTCGTGAACCTGGAGAACCTGGCCGAGTCGAAAGTGGCCATGGTGTACGGCCAGATGAACGAGCCACCGGGCAACCGCCTGCGCGTGGCGCTGACCGGCCTGACCATCGCCGAATCGTTCCGCGACGAAGGCCGCGACGTGCTGTTCTTCGTGGACAACATCTACCGCTACACGCTGGCCGGCACGGAAGTGTCCGCCCTGCTGGGCCGGATGCCTTCCGCCGTGGGCTACCAGCCGACGCTGGCCGAGGAAATGGGCCGCCTGCAGGAGCGCATCACGTCCACCAAGGTCGGCTCGATCACCTCGATCCAGGCCGTGTACGTGCCGGCGGACGACCTGACCGACCCGTCCCCCGCCACCACCTTCGCCCACCTGGACGCCACCGTGGTGCTGTCGCGCGACATCGCCTCGCTGGGCATCTACCCCGCGGTGGACCCGCTGGACTCCACGTCCCGCCAGGTCGACCCCAACGTCGTCGGCGAAGACCACTACACCACGACCCGCGCCGTGCAGGCCACCCTGCAGCGCTACAAGGAACTGCGCGACATCATCGCCATCCTGGGCATGGACGAACTGTCGCCGGAAGACAAGCTGGCCGTGGCCCGCGCCCGCAAGATCCAGCGCTTCCTGTCGCAGCCCTTCCACGTGGCCGAAGTGTTCACAGGCTCGCCCGGCAAGTACGTGCCGCTGGCCGAGACCATCCGCGGCTTCAAGATGATCGTGGCCGGCGAATGCGACCACCTGCCCGAGCAGGCCTTCTACATGGTCGGCACCATCGACGAGGCCTTCGAGAAGGCCAAGAAGCTGGCGGCGTAAGCCATGGTAGACACCACGCACACCATCCACGTCGACGTGGTGAGCGCCGAGGAGTCGATCTTCTCCGGTGAAGCGCGCTTCGTCGCGCTGCCCGGCGAAGCCGGCGAACTGGGCATCTACCCGCGCCACACGCCCCTGATCACGCGCGTGAAGCCCGGCTCGGTGCGCATCGAGCGGGCCGACGGCAACGAGGAGTTCATCTTCGTGGCCGGCGGCATCCTGGAGGTGCAGCCGAACCGCGTGACCGTGCTGTCCGATACCGCCATCCGCGGCAAGGACCTGGACGAGGAGAAGGCGAACGAGGCCAAGCGTGCAGCCGAAGAGGCGTTGAAGAACGCCAAGAGCGACATCGACATCGCCCGCGCCCAATCCGAGCTTGCCGTGGCGGCCGCCGAAATGGCGGCGCTGCGCAAGTACCTGCGCAAGAAATAAGAAGAACCACGACGAAGAAGAAGAATCGCTCTCACGAAACAAGAACGCGCTAAAAACCCGCGCACTGCAGCCCCGATCGAAAGGTCGGGGCTTTTTTATTGCGGTTGCCCCTCCCCCTTTGGAGGGGCGGCTGGGAGGGGCGGGTGTTAGGTGTTTCTCTTAAGGTTCTCGTCCATCCGAGGGTGGCCCCCCTGAGCATCGGCACTTACATTGCGGCAGGGACCCCCGGAGGAGAGAACGCGATGCCCACGCCCACCTTCCAGCGCCTGACCCTCGAGCAGTTCGCTGCGCTGCTGCAGAAGTTTCCATTCCACCGCCGGATCAACGCGGTGCACATGCACCACACCTGGCGGCCGAACCGCCAGCAGTTCAAGGGCCACGATTCGATCGTCGCGATGTGGCGCTTCCACACCCAGACCAACGGGTGGAGCGACATCGCGCAGCACATCACGATCGACCCGCAGGGCCTGATCTGGCTGGGCCGCAACTGGAACCTGCCGCCCGCCAGCGCCAGCGGGCACAACGGCAACAGCACCGCGGGGCCGTTCATGTTCGAGATGGTCGGCGACTTCGATGCCGGCCCCGGCCACGACACCTTCGACGGCCCGCAGCGCGACACGGCGTTCAAGGTGATCGCGCTCGTGCAGCAGCAGTTCGGCCTCGAGCCCGGCACGCTGCGCCTGCACAACATGATGGGTCCCAAGACCTGCCCGGGTTCGGCCATCCGGTACCAGGACGTGCTGCAGGGCGTCGCCCAGGCGGGGCAGGCGCTGCAGGCAGCGCAGGGTGCACGCGAGGTGGAGGCGGCGGGCGCCCGCTCCCCGTTCCCCGACGACGACGACCTCGCAATCCAGCAGGCGATCCGTGCGCTGGGCCGCGTCACCGACCTCGGCGGCGAACGCGCCGACGCGGACCATGTGTGCGCCGAAGACCACCTCGAAGCGCAGGGCCGCGAAGGCGCGCTGGTGGAACTCCAAGGCGCGCAGCCGCGGGACTCCGGCCTCGACCCCGCCACGCTCGCGGCGCTGCGGCCGCACCTGGTGAACCTGCGCGCCGGCAAGTTCTCCAGCGAAGGCGAGATGAGCTCGACGCCCGAGGACGTGGACGCGATCTTCCAGCAGCACCTGCCCCGCTGGCTGGCGCAGCACCAGGGCGGCAAGGCGCGCGTCGTCTTCTTCGCCCACGGCGGCCTGGTGTCGGAGAGCAGCGGGCTGCGCATCGCGCACAAGCACGTGCAATGGTGGAAGGACAACGGCGTCTACCCGATCTACTTCCTCTGGGAGACGGGCTTCTTCGAGACCATCGGGCAGATCCTCGAGCGCGCCGTCGGCGGCCGCCGCGGCCTCGCCGATGTGAGCGACTTCATGATCGAGGAGCTGGCGCGCGCGCTGCAGGGCGTGCGCATCTGGGGCAGCATGAAATGGAGCGCCGAGCGCGCCGCGGACAAGCCGAGCCCGGGTGCCCCCATCGGCGGCGCCTGGTACGTCGCGCAGCAGCTCAAGAAGTTCTGCGACGGCAACGGCAAGGGCGTCGACCTGCACGCCGTGGGGCACAGCGCCGGCTCGATCTTCCACGCCTGGTTCCTGCCCGCCGCGCAGGACCTCGGCGTGCCCGCCTTCCAGTCCCTGCACCTGATGGCGCCGGCGATCCGGGTGGACACCTTCAAGGCGCAGCTGCTGCAGCGGCTGCAGCAGGGGCTGGCCGCGAAGACGACGATCTACACGATGCTGCGCGACTTCGAGCTGAAGGACAACTGCGCCGAGGTCTACCGCAAGTCGCTGCTGTACCTGATCCACCACGCGCTGGAGGACAGGCGCAGGACGCCGATCCTCGGCCTCGAGGAGAGCCTGCGCCGCGACGCCGACCTGCGCGCCTTCTTCGGCCTCGATGCTCCCCAGGCAGGCAGCAACGAAGTGATCTGGTCCGTCACCGATTCCGATAGCGGGCGCTCGGCCAGCCGGTCGCACAAGCACGGCGACTTCGACGACGATGCGCCGACGATGAACAGCATCGTGCGCCGCGTGCTGGACAAGGCCGACGCCGACCCCATCACCGAGTACCGGCCCCCCGTGCAGGGGCAGCGCGGCTGGGTGGAGGAGGTGGACTGGCCGGCCGGCTTCCAGGCGCCCGCGGCGCCGGCGAGCCGCTGGGGCTGGAAATGGACGCCGCCCTGGGCGACGAGTCCCGCCCCGGCGCCGGTGCCGCCCTACGTCCCGCCGCTGGAGCCCGCCGCCCCGCAGCCGCCTGCGATCGCTGCTGCGCCTGCCGGCGACGGCCGCCGCATCGCGCTGTGCATCGGCGTCGACGAGTACCCCAACCCGCAGCACCGCCTGAGCGGCTGCGTCAACGACGCGCAGACCTGGGCTGGCGCGCTCACGCGGCTGGGCTTCCAGACCCGCATGCTGGTCAACGGCCAGGCCACGCGCGCCGGCATCGACGCCGCGCTGCGCGAGCTGATCGGCCAGAGCCGCGCCGGCGACGTGATCGTCCTGCAGTACGCGGGTCACGGCACCAATGTCGCGGACCTCGACGGCGACGAGACCGACGGGCGCGACGAGGCGCTGTGCCCGGTGGACTTCGCCAGCGGCGCGCTCTTCATCGACGACGACATCGCGCGCGTGTTCGCCACCTTGCCGGAGGGCGTCAACCTCACCGTGTTTATGGACTGCTGCCACTCCGGCACCAACACCCGTTTCGCCGTCGGCCTGGAGCCGGGCGCGCTGGCCGTGCCGCCGGGGACGAAGGCGCGCTACGTGCCGCCGAGCCCGGCACTCGACCAGGCGCATGCGGAGTTCCGGCAGCAGAACGCCTCGCTCACCCGCGAGGTGCGCGCCGGCGGTACCGGCGGGGCCGAGGCGATGCGGCACGTGAAGTTCTCCGCCTGCCTCGACACCGAGGTGGCGCTGGAAAGCGGGGGCAACGGCGAGTTCACGCGGCGCGCGGCGCGCGTGCTCGGGCGCGGCATCCAGGGCCTGAGCAACGAGGCCTTCCTGCAGGCGGTGCTCACCGAGTTCGGCAGCAACGCGCAGCAGCGGCCGATGCTGGATTGCGCCTCGGGCGCCCGCGCGGCGCCGCTGCTGCTGCCGCTCGCCGGCGGCGGCCGTGCGGTGGACGCGTGCCCGCCCGGCGCTGGCTCGCGCGAAGCCGCGCTGGTGCAGGCCGTGCAGGCACTGGCGCAGTCCGTGCAGGCGCTGGCCGGGCGCTGAGCATGGCGCAGGAGCCCGTGGCGAGCACGTCGCAGGCGGTGGCCGCCGATGCGGCCAGCCGCGTCGCGCAGGATGTCGAGAGCCTCCTGCCCGCGGGCACGCGCTACCCGGGAGAAGGCGGCCTCTACACGATCGGCGCGGGCGTGCTGCGGGCGCCGGTCAAGCCGCACGAACGCAAGGCCGACGAGCCGCTGTACCGGCCGCTGCGCATCTTCACCGTCGACCCGGCACAGTCCCGGCTCGAGGCGGCCATCGCCACGGTCAACGTGGCGTACGAGCCGCTGGAGCCGGGCCCGGTCGGCAGCCTGCTGGAGGTGGTGGACACCGATCCCGCCAGCGGACGCAGCCTGCGCCAGGCGAACCTCGACGAGCGCAACGTGCTGATGGCCGACGGCTACGATCCCTCGCCGTCGGACCCGCGCTTCCACCAGCAGATGGTGTACGCGGTGTGCAGCAACGTGTACTCCACGTTCCGCACGGCGCTCGGGCGCACGCCGGGCTGGAGCTTCGGCGGGCCGGTCGCGCCGGCGCGGCTGGTGATCCGCCCGCACTACGCGCAGGAGGCCAATGCCTACTACGAGCGGGTGGACGACCACGGCGAGCTGCACTTCGGCTACTTCCCCGCGGGCGAGCACCCGGCCGACCGCACGCTCGCCGGCGGCATCGTGTTCACCTGCCTGTCGCACGACATCGTGGTGCACGAGATGACGCACGCGCTGCTGGACGGCCTGCGCGCGCACTTCATGGCCCCCACCAACCCGGACATCATCGCCTTCCACGAAGCCTTCGCGGACCTGATGGCCGTGTTCCAGCATTTCAGCTACCCGGAAGTGGTGCGCACCGCGATCCGCCAGTGCCACGGCGCAGTGGAGCAGGCGGAACTCCTGGGCCAGGTCGCCAGCCAGTTCAGCCGCGCGGGCGGCCGCCAGGGGCCGCTGCGCACCGCGCTGGAGCAGCATGGCGAGCCGCGCCAGTACCGCGACAACCTGGAGCCGCACGAACTCGGCGCGGTGCTGGTGAGCGCGATCTTCGAGGCCTTCGGCACCGTGTTCCGCCGCAAGACCGCGGCGATGGTGCGCCTGGCCACCGGCGGCACCGGCGTGCTGCCGCCCGGCGAACTGCCGCACGACCTGCAGCAGCTGCTCGCGGCCAGGGCCGGCAAGATCGCCAGCCAGTTCCTCTCGATCTGCATCCGCGCGATCGACTACTGCCCGCCCACCGGGATGATGTTCGGCGACTACCTGCGGGCGCTGATCACGGCGGACTGCGACCTGGTGCCGGACGACACCTGGGACTACCGCGGCGCGCTGATCGACGCGTTCCGCCGGCGCCGCATCTACCCGCGCTCGGCACAGCACCTGTCCGAGGATTCGCTGGTGTGGAGGGGCCCTCGCATCGACCTGCCGCCCGTGCGCGGCCTCGATTTCGCCACGCTGCGCTTCCAGGGCGATCCGGCCCAGGCGGCCAGCGTCGACGAGCTGCGGCGGCAGGCCGCCGCCCTGGGCCGCTTCGTCACGCAGCCCGAGCGGCTGGAGGAGTTCGGGCTGGCGGCGCCGGACGACAAGCGGCTCGGCCCGCACCGCGTGGACCCGCCCACCGTCGAATCGATCCGCACCGCGCGGCGCGCAGGGCCCAACGGCCAGATCGTGTTCGACCTGGTGGCGGAGGTCACGCAGGCCATGCACGTCGCGCCGAGCGCCGACGGGCCGGGGTTCACGCACCATGGGGGCTGCACGGTGATCCTGTCGCCGCTGGGCGAGATCCGCTACGTGGTGCTCAAGAGCGTGCTGGGCGCGGGGCGCGTGGACCGCCGCCGCGAATTCCTGCTCACCCCGCTGGGGCGCAGGTTCTGGGAGCTCGATGGGCAGCGGCTGCAGCCGCGCAAGGGCGTGTTCCGGCTGGTGCACGACGACGTGCTCGCCACGGGCGACGCGCAGCGCGCCAAGGCCTCCTAGGAGCCTGGGCGGCAGAGAAACGCAGGCCCGTTTCTCTGCCGCCCAGGCTCCTAGCCGTCGCTCAAGGCCGCGGCCGCAGCGCCTGCAGGAGGGCCGGCACTTGCGCCGGCAGTTCGCGCGCGAGGTAGCCGAGCGTCCCCTGCCGCTGCGCCAGCGCCTCGCCGGCGCGCGCATGCAGGGCCACGCCCCACACCGCCGCCTGCTCGGGCGGGCAGCCCCGCGCGGCCAGCCCCGCGATGATCCCCGCCAGCACGTCGCCGGAGCCGGAGGTGGCCAGCCCCGGCGCATGGGTGCGGTGGATCCAGCAGCGGCCGTCCGCTCGCGCGATGCAGGTGGTTGCGCCCTTGAGCGCCACCACCGCGTTCCAGGCCGCCGCGCGCCGGCAGGCGCAGGACTGCGGTTCCTCCTGCAGGTCCTCCTTCTCGGCCCCCGTGAGGTGCGCCATCTCGCCCGCGTGCGGGGTGAGGATCACGGGCTGGGAGAAGCGCGTCATCGCCTGCACGGCATCCATCGCCAGTGCATCGAGCAGCACCACGGCGTGCCTGAACAGGGGCAGCACCGCCTGCACGAAGAGGATCGTCGACTGCGGACCGATCATGCCGGGGCCGATGAGCACCGCGCCCAGCGACGGCGCGATGGCCTGCAGCGCCGGCAGGCCGGCCAGGGTCGGCGCGCCTTCGGAGCCTTCGGGCAGCGCGATCACGCGCGACTCGGGCACGGCCGCGGCCACCACCGTGGCCACCGACTGCGGCGTGGCGATCACCAGCTTGCCGGCGCCGGCGCGCAGCGCCGCCGTCGCCGCGAGGATCGCCGCGCCGGGCATCTCGCGGCTGCCGGCCAGCACCAGCACCCGGCCGCGGTCCTCCTTGTCGGCGTCGCCGTCCGGCTCGGGCAGCGGCCAGGCGCGCAGCAGGTCTTCGTCGACGGCATCGGTCATGGCTTCGGCGCCGCGGGCACGTCCTTTTCCGCTGTGACGGGGGCGCCGGCCTCGATCAGCGGCGCCACGAAGTTGACCAGGTCCAGCTGCAGGCAGCGCGCGACGTGATCGAGCTGGTAGGACGTCACGGCGCAGTTGGGCACGTCGCCGAGCTTGTCGATCGCCAGGATCTGCCCTTCGTCGAGGTTCTCCAGCAGGTAGCGCATGCAGTTGACGATCACCTGGTGCGCCACCACCAGCACGCGCTCGCCGCAATGCTCGCGGGTCATCATCTCGGTCAGGCTGCGCAGGCGCAGGATCACGTCGCACCAGCTTTCGCCGCCGGGCGGGCGGAAGTAGAACTTGCCGACGTGCGAGCGCTGGTCGTTGAGCTCCGGGTATTTCTGCTGGATGCCGACCTTGGTCAGGCGGTCCAGGATGCCGAACTCCTTCTCGCGCAGGCGCTCGTCGACCCGCAGGCGCACGTCCGCCCCGGGCCGCATCCTCGCCTCCTCCAGGATCAGCCCTGCCGTGTGGCGGGCGCGCACGTAGGGCGAGCACAGCACGACCTGCGGGCGGTGCTGCGCGGGCAGGCCGGCGAACCATCGGCCGAGCGCCCTCGACTGCTCCACGCCCAGTGGCGACAGCGGCACGTCGATGTCGCGGTGCTCGATGTCGATCAGCGCGTGGCCGGCCGCCTCGGCGGCGTCGCGCGCGACGTTGCCGGCACTTTGCCCGTGGCGGACGATCCAGAGGGTGCGGGGCCAGGGATCACTCATGGTGCTGCAGTGGGACGCCCCAATGCTGCCGCAGGCGCGCCGCGCCGTGTTGCGCGCGCGCCCCGCCGCTGGCTCATCCTTGGCAGTTCGGGTCTGTCCCGAGCGTGCGGACCGCCGAGCAGGAGTAAGCTTGGCCCAAACGGCCGCTCCAGACGGCTTTCCTGCTCGTTGTGAGGAGAATTCCCCCCATGCGTATCCTTGCCTGCACGCTGCTGCTCGCCGCAGCGCCGGCCCTGGCCCAGGACATCGTCGTCGGCCAGTCGGCGCCGCTCACCGGCGGCAACGCCGAACTCGGCAACGACATCCGCAACGGTGCGCTGGCCTACTTCAAGAAGGTGAACGACGCCGGCGGCGTCGCCGGCGGCAAGATCAAGCTGGTGACGCTCGACGACCGCAACGACACCAAGCTGTCGGCCGAGAACACCAAGAAGCTGGTGGAGGAGAACAACGCCGTGGCGCTGTTCGGGTATGCGTCGTCCACCCTCAGCATTCCCGCGATGCCGGAAGTGGCCGAGCACAAGGTGCCCTTCTTCGCGCCGTTCACCGGCGCCGACACCATCCGCAAGCAGAACGACTACGTCTACACGGTGCGCGCCACCTATGCCGACGAGATCGGCAAGATCATCAACTTCTGGGGCAACCTCGGCAACACGAAGGTGACGGTGCTGCACTACGACGACACCGTGGGCAAGCAGAACTTCGAGACCGTGGCCCAGGTGCTCAAGAAGTACGACCGCAAGCCGGTCTCGGTGGCGATCAAGCGCAATGCCGACGTGACCGATGCGAACGTGCGCGACGTGATCGCCTCCGAACCCAACGTGCTGGTGGTGACGACGCTCTATGCACCCGCCGCGCAGATGCTGAAGAAGCTCAAGGCGCAGGGCCGCGCCTACATGACCACCAGCCTGTCGTTCGCGGGCGCGAGCCAGCTCGCCAAGGCGCTGGGCCCGGACGCGAGCGGCGTGTCGGTGGCGATCACGGTGCCGACCCCGCGTTCGCACTCGGTGGCCGTGGTGCGCGAGTGCAACGAGGCCTGGACCGGCGCCGGCTACAAGGAGCTGATGTCGGTGACGGCCCTGGAGTCCTGCATCGCCGCCAAGGTGCTGACCGAAGGCATGCGGCGCGCCGGCAGCAACGTCACGCGCGCTTCCCTGCACAAGTCGCTGTCCGCGCTCGGGCGCTACGACGCCGGCGGCTACATCGTCGACTTCAAGCCCAACTTCCGCCACGGCGGCAGCTACGTGGGCATGGCGCTGCTCAAGCCGAACGGCGAAGTGCGCGACTAGAACCCGCCGAAGGCGACGCGCGCCCGTCAGGCGCACGGCGCGGCGGTCAACCGAGCACGGGTCGGTCCGGCAATTCGTTCGGATTCGCCTCGCCGTCGCGCAGCGGAAAATGGCGCACCAGCACCGCCGAGACGGCGTCGACGGCCTGCGCGAGCCCTTCCTCGTAGCGGCCCGCGCGGAAGGCGCCGCCCATGCGCTGCACGATCTGCTGCCACTGCTCCTGCGGCACGTGGCGCGCCAGGCCGCGGTCGGCCACCACTTCGATGGCGTGTTCGGCCAGCAGCAGGTAGATGAGCACGCCGTTGTTGTGCTCGGTGTCCCATACGCGCAGCTTGCCGAACATGGCGATGGCCCGCTCGCGCGGTGTCGCGCCGCGCCAGAGGTAGCTCAGGGGCAGGCCGGCTTCGATGTAGATGCGCACCTCACCCGTGTGGCGGCGCTCGCTCGCGGCCACGCGCTCGGCCAGCCGCTGCGCGAGCGCGGGCGGGATCGCGCGCCGCGTGTCGGATTCGTCGAGCCAGCGGTGGCGCAGCAGGCGCCGGATGCGTTGCATCATCACCAGTCTCCCGACGCGCCGCCGCCGCCGAAGTCGCCGCCGCCGCCCGAACTGAAGCCGCCGCCGCCGCCGCCGCCGCCCCAGCCGCCGCCGCCGCCACCACCCCAGCCGCCGCCGCCGCCGGGGAAGATGACCGGGCCGCCCCAGCCGCCGCGGCGGCCGCCCAGGGGCCCGCTGCCGCCGGACAGGATGGAAAACAGCAGGGCCACGATGGCCGCGATCGCCGCCACCACCACGCTGGACGTGAACAGGAGGGCCAGCAAGCCGATGCCGCCGCCGGTGACCAGCGAGCCGAGCTTGCGCCCGAACATGCCGCGCAGCACGCCGCCGGCGACGGGCACCGCGATGAACAGCAGGATCGCGAGGTCGAACCAGTCGAAGCCGTCGCCGCCCTGCTCTTGCCCGGGCGTCTTCGGTTGCGCCGGCGCGGGCAGGGCCTCGCCCGAGATGCGCGCGATCAGCTGGTCGGCCGCGGCCTGCAGGCCGCCCGCGAAGTCGCCCTGGCGAAAGCGCGGCGTGATCGCGTCGTCGATGATCTGCTTGGCGGCAAGGTCCGGCACCGCGCCTTCCAGCGTCTTGGCGACCTCGATGCGGACCTTGCGGTCGTCCTTCGCCACGATCACGACGATGCCGTCGCCGACCTCCTTGCGGCCGATCTTCCAGGCGTTGGCGACGCGGTTCGCGTAGCTGGCGATGTCCTCCGGCTGCGTGGTGGGCACCAGCAGCACCACGATCTGCGTGCCCTTCTTCTGCTCGAAGGCCGCGAGCTTGTCTTCCAGGCCCTTGCGCTGGATGGCATCGAGCGTGCCGGTCTGGTCGACGACGCGGGCGGAGAGCTCGGGCACGGGCAGCACGTCCTGCGCGAAGCAGGCACCGGCCACCCACAGGAGGAGCAGGGCCGCGAAAGCCCGCAGGCCGGTCTTCGCGCCGCGAACACCAGCACCGATGGTGTCCACCGGCGCCGCAGCTGGTGTGCGCTGCGCGCAGCCCAGCCTCCGCATCATGGGCATCGCCTCAGCGCGCGGGAGAAGCGGGCGCCGTCGCGGGGGCCGCCGGCTTGCTGAAGTCCACGCTCGGCGGCACGGAGATCTGCGCCTCGTTCTGCACCGTGAAGCTGGCCTTCGGCTCGTAGTGGAACACCATGGCCGTGAGGTTGGTCGGGAAGCTGCGCGCCAGCACGTTGTACTGCTGCACCGCCTGGATGTAGCGGTTGCGCGCCACGGTGATGCGGTTCTCCGTGCCTTCGAGCTGCACGCGCAGGTCGCGGAAGGACTGGTTGGCCTTCAGGTCCGGGTAGCGTTCGCTCACCACCAGCAGCCGCGACAGCGCGCTGGAGAGTTCGCCCTGCGCCTGCTGGAACTTCTGGAACGCCTCGGGGTTGTTGAGCGTCTCGGGCGTGACCTGCACCGAAGTGGCCTTGGCGCGCGCCTCGATCACCTTGGTGAGCGTGTCCTGCTCGAAGTTCGCCTCGCCCTTGACGGTGGCCACGAGGTTGGGCACCAGGTCCGCGCGGCGCTGGTACTGGTTGAGCACCTCGCTCCAGGCGGACTTGGTCTGTTCGTCCAGGCGCTGGAAGTCGTTGTAGCCGCAACCGGAAAGGGATGCGAGCAAGGCCAGGATCAGCAGCCACTTCTTCATGTCGGTTCCTTACCTCGGCAGAACATCAAACGGTAGCATAGTTGGGATGCGGCAGGACCCGCTTCAAGTGCTGCAAGCGGCTTCGCGCGTCGCGCCCTCCGTGGCCGGGCCGCGACTGCTCATCGCCGGCGCGACGGGCGCACTCGGCAACGAAGTGTTGCGCCGGCTCGCCGGCTCGTCGGTGTATGCGAACACGCAGGTGCTCGCGCGCGAGCCCGTCACCGAAGGCATGCGCAACGTGCAGACGCTGCTCGTGCCGGGGGACGATCCGCAGCAGTGGCCGCTGGCGCGGGCCGACATCGGCGTGGTGCTGTTCGATCCGCCGCGGCTGTTCTACGACCGCGAACGCGCGTTGTGGACGCCCGCGCCCGGGCAACTGCCGTCACTCGCTCGCTGGCTGCGCGTCAGCGGCGTGCGCACGCTGGCCGTGGTGCTGCCGCACGCGCCAGGGCGCCTTCCGGACGCGCTCAAGCGGGGGCTTGCCAGCCTGGACGAGCACGCGGTGGCCAGCCTCGGCTTCGAGCGGCTGCTGATCGTGCGCTCGGCGCGCAAACCGGTGCTGCAGCGGCATTCGCACCCCCTGGCGCGGCTGGCGCACTGGATGCTCGGCGTGTTCAAGTACATGGTGCCGTCGGCCGAACAGCCGGTGCGGGCGGTCAAGGTGGCCCAATTGCTGGCGCTCGCGCTGCGCCGTGCCCGCCCCGGCATCCACGTGGCGGCGCCGGAACTGGTGTGGCAGGCTTCACAAGGCGAGATGGACGACGTGGTGCGCCGCTGGCTTGGATGAGCAAGCTTGGGCACAATCAGGAGAAACATGTAACCATGCGCAAGTCGAAGCTCCAGGCGGCCAGTCTCGACGGTGATGCCGACGAGGTGGAAGCCGCGTTCTACGATGCCCTCCAGCGTGGGGACATCGAGAAGCTGATGGCATGCTGGGCGGATGAAGATGAAATCTTCTGTATTCACCCCGGCGGCCCCCGTGTGGTCGGCGCAACAGCCATTCGGGCGACCTTCGAGGCCATGTTCGCCGAAGGCCCCGTGCGGGCCTGGCCGGAGCGGGTGCGCAAGATCGTCTCCGTGGCCGCCAGCGTGCACAACCTGGTCGAACGGGTGGAGGTGCTCACGCCCGCCGGCCCCGGCAACGCCTGGGTGATCGCGACCAACATCTACCACCGCACCGCCCAGGGCTGGCGGCTGGTGGCCCACCATGCCAGCCCGGGCACCACGAGCGATATCCAGGAAGTGTCGGATGCGCCATCGGTCCTTCACTAGCGAGTTCATGCAGGCCTACTCGGCGCCGTGGTGGCTGCCGGGGGGCAACCTGCAGACGATCTGGCCGGCCGTGTTCGCGCATCGCACGCGCGGGCCGGTGCCGGCCTATCGGCGCGCCCGCTGGCCCACGCCCGACGGCGATTTCGTCGACCTCGATTTCCTGGCCAACGACGTCTCCACGCGGCGGCCGCTGATCGTGCTGTTCCACGGCCTCGAAGGCTCGTCGCGCAGCCACTACTCGGAGGCCTTCGCGGACGTCGCCTGGCGCGGCAAGCTCACCTACGTCGTGCCGCACTTCCGCGGCTGCAGCGGCGAGCCCAACCTGGCGCCGCGCGCCTACCACTCGGGCGACCACGAGGAGGTCGACTTCATCCTGCGGCGGCTGCGCCAGCAGCACAAGGGGCCGATCGTGGCGGTGGGCGTGTCGCTGGGCGGCAATGCGCTGCTGCGGTGGGCGGCGGAAGTCGGCGACCGGGGAGCGGAGATCGCGCAGGCCGTGGCGGCGGTCAGTTCGCCGCTGGACCTGATGGCGGGCGGGTACCGGATCGGCCGCGGCTTCAACCGGATGGTCTACACGACCATGTTCCTGCACACCATGAAGCCCAAGGCGCTGCAGAAGTGGGCCCAGCACCCGGGCCTGTTCGACCGCGACGCGCTGATGCGCGCGCGCGACCTCTACGAGTTCGACAGCATCTTCACGGCGCCGGTGCACGGTTTCACCAGCACCGAGGACTACTGGTCGCGCGCCTCGGCCAAGCCGCACCTGCACCGCATCCGCATCCCGGCGCTGGCGCTCAACGCGCTCAACGACCCCTTCGTGCCCGCGGCCAGCCTGCCGAAGCCGAAGGACGTCAGCAGCTCGATGACGCTCTGGCAGCCGCCCGAAGGCGGCCACGTGGGCTTCCCCTCCGGGGGCTTCCCGGGCCACGTGATGGCGATGCCGGAAGCGGTGACGACCTGGCTGCTGCAGGCCTCGGGGATCACTCCGCAGGTGCCGCAGGAGTGGCCGGACCACCCGATGACGGTTCCGGCGGCGCTCTGAGCGGCGGCGCGGGCCGCGCGGGCGCATTCCGGTTCGCGATGCGCAGCGGCTTGGCGGCCGAGGCGGCGGCGGTCGCGGGTTTCGCGGCTGCGGCCGCGGGCTTCGCGCCTGCGCCCGGGCCGTAGGCCGGCGCCTCGCGCCAGCGCGGCACCCACAGCGTCGTGCCCGCGGTGGGGATGCCCACCGTGGCATGCGCGACCGGCGAGAAGGCGGCCGCGATCAGCTGGCCGGTCGGCACCGCGGCCACGGGCATGGCGCCGGCGCTCGCCGGGGTGGCGGGCGCGCCGGCGGCGGCGCTGTTGGCGGGCGGCCAGGCGAATTCGGCAGCGGGGCGCGGCGTGCCGATCGGCGTGGTGGCCTTGCCCACCTTCACCGCGGCGATGTCTTCCTCGCTCGGGTACTGGCCCAGCAGGTAGTAGTCGAAGGCGCGGCGCGCGATCGGCGCGGCGGCGGCGGCGCCGAAGCCGGCGTTCTCCACGATCATGCCGATCGCGATCTTCGGGTCCTCGGCCGGCGCGTAGGCGATGTACAGCGCGTGGTCGCGGTGCCGCTCCTCGGTGTTGGCGTGGCTGTACTTCGCGCCCTGCGCGATGCCCACCACCTGCGCGGTGCCGGTCTTGCCGCCGCTGGTGTAGCCGGCGCCGCGGAAGGCGGCGGCCGACGTGCCCTCGATCGTCACGCCCACCATCGCCTTGCGGATGATCGCCAGGTTCTCCGGCTTGGCCGTGAGCTGGCCGACCTGCTGCGGCGCCACCGGTTCGCCCTTCTTGGTCGTGGTGTCGACGATCTCCTTGACCAGGTGCGGCTGCATGCGCGCGCCCGCCGGGTTGGAGATCGTCGCCATCGCGGTGGCCATCTGCAGCGGCGTGAAGTTGTTGTAGCCCTGGCCGATGCCCAGCGAGATGGTCTCGCCCGCGTACCACTTCTGCTGCTCGGGCCGGCGGTAGGCCTTGCGCTTCCATTCGGTGGAGGGCAGCAGGCCCTTGGATTCGCCCTGGATGTCGATGCCGGTGATCTCGCCGAAGCCGTAGTGCGACAGCTGCTCGTGCATCAGGTCCACGCCCATGTCGTTGGCCAGGATGTAGTAGTAGGTGTCGCAGGACTGGACGATGGACTTGTACATGTCCACCGTGCCGTGGCCGCCCGGCTTGTCGTCGCGGAACTGGTGGCCGCCGAACCAGAAGAAGCCGGGGTCGGAGATCGCCTGCTCGGGGCGGCGCTTGCCGGTCTCCAGCGCGGCGAGCGCCATGTAGGGCTTGAAGGTCGATCCCGGCGGGTAGGTGCCGCGCAGCGCGCGATTGAGCAGCGGCTTGTCGATCGACTCGTTGAGCGCCGCCCAGTTCTCCTGGTCGATGCCGTCGACGAACAGGTTCGGGTCGAAGGTGGGCTTGCTGACGAAGGCGAGGACCTCGCCGGTCTTCGGGTCGATGGCGACCAGCGCGCCGCGGCGGTCGCCGTACAGATCCTCCACCAGCTTCTGCAGCTTGATGTCGATCGACAGCCGCACGGTGTTGCCGGGCGTGGCCGGCGTCGACGCCAGCTTGCGCACCGCGCGGCCGCCGGCGGAGGTCTCGACCTGCTCCACGCCGGTGATGCCGTGCAGCTGCTTCTCGTAGCTCTGCTCCACGCCGAGCTTGCCGATGTATTCGGTGCCGCGGTAGTTGGCCTGGTCTTCCTCTTCCCAGTCCTCCATCTGCTTCTTCTCGGCCTGGTTCACGCGGCCGATGTAGCCGATGGCGTGGCTGGCGAGCTCGCCGTAGGGGTAGTTGCGGAACAGGCGGGCCTTGATGTCCACGCCCGGGAAGCGGAAGCGCTGCACGGTGAAGCGCGCCACCTCCTCGTCGGTGAGCTTGGTGCGGATCGGCAGCGAGTCGATGCTCTTGCTTTCCTCCAGCAGCTTCTTGAAGCGGCGCTTGTCGCGCGCCTGGATCTCGATGATCTGGGCGAGTTCGTCGACCACCGTGTCCAGCGGGCGCGCCAGGCGCGACGGCGTGATCTCCAGCGTGTAGGCGGAGTAGTTGGTCGCCAGCACGATGCCGTTGCGATCGAGGATCAGGCCGCGGTTCGGCACGATCGGCACGATCGCCGTGCGGTTCGCCTCGGCCTGCTCGTCGAGCTCCTCGTGGCGCACGACCTGCAGCACCACCAGCCGGGTGAGCAGCAGCACGAACAGGACGAGCACGGCGACGCTCGCGACCAGCACGCGCGCCCGGAATCGGGAGAGGTCGGCTTCGACGTTGCGCAGTTCGGTCATGGGACTTCAGACCTTCTAGAGCGGCCTATTCTCGTCCGGATCGGGCGCCCTGCGTTGCGGCAGCAGCAGCAGCACGCTCACGACCGGCCACAGCGCCGCCTCGACCACGGGCGCCAGCAGGAAGCTGGTGCCGGGAAAGGGCGCGCCGCCGATCATGCGGATGGCCAGCTCGATGCCGTGCGCGGCCGCGAACAGGGGCAGCACCTGCACCGCCTGCGACGGCACGGTGAACCACAGCAGCCGCCGGTGGATGGTGATCGCGAAGTAGCTCAGCGTGGTGTACGCCAGCGCATGCTGGCCCAGCAGCGAGGCCTGGTGCACGTCCACGGCCAGGCCGAACACGAAGGCGGCGATCACGCCGATGCGCAGCGGCTGGTGCACGCTCCAGAACACGACCACCACCGCCAGCACGTCCGGCATCCAGGGCAGGCGGCCGAGGGGCAGCATGTTGATCATCATCGCGAAGATCAGCGTGAGCCAGATGAAGAAGGGGTTGGCCGGCAGCAGCAGCGGCTGCCCGGGTCGCATGATCATGCGTTCGCTTCCCTCACTTGCGGCCCTTCCTGGCGACGGGCGCGGGATCCTCGGGGGCGGGCCGCGGCGGGATCTGCGACAGCAGCGGCTTGAGCACCATCACGTGGCGCGCGCCGTCCACCAGCGCCTGCGGGTTGCAGACGATCTTGGCGAAGGCCGAATCCGGCCGGCGCTCCACCCGCGTCACCCTGGCCACCGGGATGCCGGGCGGGTAGACGCCGTCCACGCCGCTGGTGGTGAGCAGGTCGCCGGCCTGCACGTCCGCGTTGGCGGCCATGTAGCGCAGCTCCAGCCCGCCGCTGCCGTAGCGGCCCGCATCGCCATAGGTGATGCCGCGCACGCCGGTGCGGGTGTTGATGACGGGGATGGCCTGCTCGGAGTCCGTGACCAGGGTCACTTCGCTGATGAGCGGATGCACGCGCGTGACCTGGCCGAGCACGCCCGATTCGTCGATCACCGGCGAGCCGGCGTCGATGCCCTGCGCCATGCCCTTGTCGATGATCACCCGGCGGGTGTACGGGTCGGCGGCGTCGTAGAGCACTTCGGCCGCCTGCGTCGGCGTGTTCAGGCGCTCGCGCAGCTGGAGCAACTTGCGTAACTGGGCGTTCTCCAGCGCGAGCTGTTCCACCTGGTTGGCGCGCTGCGACTGCAGCACCAGCTTGCGGCGGGCCGCCTCCTCGTTGCGCAGCGCGGTGTTGAGGGTGGTGAAGTAGTCCTGCGCGGTGCGCACGGCCAGCACCGGCCGCATCGCGACCCACTGCACCGGGAACAGCACCGTGGCCATGGCGGAGCGCACCGGCTGCGTGATCTTGAAGCGCGCGTCGGCGACCATCAGGAACAGCGCCAGCGCGCTGCAGACCATCAGCTTCGAGAGAGCCGAGGGTCCTTGCTTGAAAAACGGCGGAGGCGTGCGATCGAGGGTGCCTAAGGGCATGGTCGCGATTGTGCCCCGCCCCGCTGAGGCGGGGACGTCAGACGATCACTCGCTCGTGAAGATCGAACCCAGCCGTTCCATGCGTTCCAGCGCGATGCCGCAGCCCCGCACCACGCAGGTCAGGGGGTCTTCGGCCACCAGCACCGGCAAGCCGGTTTCCTCGGCGAGCAGGCGATCGAGGTCGCGCAGCAGCGCACCGCCGCCCGTGAGCATCATGCCGCGCTCGGCAATGTCGGCGCCCAGTTCCGGCGGGGTCTGCTCGAGCGCGTTCTTCACCGCCGACACGATGTTGTTCAGCGGGTCGGTCAGCGCTTCCAGGATCTCGTTGGAGCTGATGGTGAAGCTGCGCGGCACGCCCTCGGAGAGGTTGCGGCCCTTGACTTCCATCTCCTTGACCTCGCTGCCGGGGAAGGCGGAGCCGATCTGCTTCTTGATGCTTTCGGCGGTGGGCTCGCCGATCAGCATGCCGTAGTTGCGGCGGATGTAGCTGATGATGGCTTCGTCGAACTTGTCGCCGCCCACCCGCACGCTGCCCTTGTAGACCATGCCGCCCAGGGAGATCACCCCGACCTCCGTGGTGCCGCCGCCGATGTCGACGACCATCGAACCCGAGGCCTCGGACACCGGCAGGCCGGCCCCGATCGCGGCGGCCATCGGCTCCTCGATGAGGTACACCTCGGAGGCGCCGGCGCCCAGCGCCGATTCTCGGATGGCGCGGCGCTCCACCTGGGTGGAACCGCAGGGCACGCAGATGATGATGCGCGGGCTGGGCCTCAGGACGGACCGGGGGTGGACCATCTTGATGAACTGCTTGAGCATCTGCTCGGTGACGGTGAAGTCGGCGATCACGCCGTCCTTCATCGGGCGGATGGCCTCGATGTTGCCGGGGACCTTGCCCAGCATGGCCTTGGCCTCGTGGCCGACGGCCTGGATCGATTTCTTGCCTTGCGGGCCACCCTCGTGGCGGATGGCCACCACGGAAGGCTCATCGAGAACGATCCCCTTGTCGCGTACGAAGATCAGGGTGTTGGCGGTACCCAGGTCGATGGCCAGGTCCGTGGACAAGTAGCGTCGGAAAGCTCCGAACATTGGGGAATTCCTCGTTTCTTCTGCGAAAGCGGCCGCTTTGCGCGGCCGTTGCACCGGGCGGCGGAGCACCGCTCGCCGAAGGCGGGATAATACCCGATCCCCTGTGCCGGACCCGCCGTGCGCACCGTGCGCGCGCGTTACAAGCCGTTGTGGCGCAAGACTATTTCTCACCATGTCCCTGAACTCCCAAGACATCGCGCGCATCGCGCACCTGGCCCGGCTGGACCTGCATCCCGAGGAGAGCGAGCGCATGCTCTCCCAGATCAACGGCTTCTTCGCGATCGTCGAGAAGATGCGCGCGGTGGACACCTCCGGCGTGGAGCCGCTCACCCACCCCGTGGCCGCCGTGCGCGAGGTCGCATTGCGCCTGCGCGAGGACGTCGCGAACGAGCCGAACGCGCGCGAGGCGAACCAGAGGAGCGCGCCGGCCGTGGAGCGCGGGCTGTTCCTCGTGCCGAAGGTGATCGAGTGAAGCAATTGCACCAACTGACCGTCGCCGAACTGGCGCGCAGGCTGAAAGCCAGGGAGGTGTCCGCGGTCGAACTGGCCGGCCACTACCTCGGGCGCGTCAGGGCGCATGCGGACCTCGGCGCCTACCTCGCCACCAACGAGGAATGCACGCTGAAGCAGGCGCGCGCCGCCGACGAGCGCATCGCCTCGGGCGAGGGCGCGCCGCTCACCGGCGTGCCGATCGCCCACAAGGACATCTTCGTCACGCGCGATTTCCCGAGCACCGCCGGCTCGAGGATGCTCGCCGGCTACCGCTCGCCCTTCGATGCGACGGTGGTGCGGCGGCTGGCCGACGCGGGCACCGTGACCCTGGGCAAGCTCAATTGCGACGAGTTCGCCATGGGCTCCTCCAACGAGAATTCCGCCTATGGGCCGGTCAGGAATCCGTGGGACAAGAGCCGCATCCCCGGCGGCTCCTCCGGCGGCAGCGCCGTGGCCGTGGCGGCGGGCCTCGCGGCAGCGGCGACCGGCACCGACACCGGCGGCTCGATCCGCCAGCCGGCCTCCTTCTGCGGCATCACCGGCATCAAGCCCACGTACGGGCGCGCGTCGCGCTACGGGATGATCGCGTACGCCTCCAGCCTCGACCAGGCCGGGCCCCTGGCGCGCACGGCGGAAGACTGCGCGCTGCTGCTGTCCGCCCTCTGCGGGCCGGATCCGGACCGCGATTCCACTTCGCTGGACGTTCCGGCGGAAGATTTCACGCGCCCGTTGCAGGATTCCATCGAGGGCCTGCGCATCGGCGTGCCGAAGGAATTCCTGGCCGAAGGCGTGTCGGCGGACGTGCGCGCCGCGATCGAATCGGCCCTGCGCCAGTACGAGAAGCTGGGCGCCAGGCGCGTCGAGATCTCGCTGCCGCGCACCGAGCTGGCGATCCCGGTCTACTACATCATCGCGCCGGCCGAAGCGAGCTCGAACCTCTCGCGCTTCGACGGCGTGAAGTTCGGCCACCGCGCCAAGGACTACGGCGACCTGCTGGACATGTACAAGAAGACGCGCGCGCAAGGCTTCGGCGCCGAGGTGCAGCGCCGCATCATGGTGGGCACCTACGTGCTCTCGCACGGCTACTACGACGCCTACTACCTGCAGGCGCAGAAGATCCGCCGCATGATCGCCGACGATTTCCAGGCCGCGTTCAAGGAGTGCGACGTGATCGCCGGCCCGGTCGCGCCGACCGTGGCCTGGCATCTGGGCGAGCACGGCGGCGATCCGGTGGCGGACTACCTGGCCGACATCTTCACGCTGCCGGGATCGCTCGCGGGCCTGCCCGGCATGAGCATCCCCTGCGGCTTCGGCGAGGCCGGCATGCCGGTGGGCCTGCAGTTGATCGGCAACTACTTCGGCGAGGGCAAGCTGCTGAATGCCGCGCACCGGTTCCAGCAGGCCACGGACTTCCACCTCCGCCAGCCGGAAGATTTCTGAGATGAAGCTGGGGTTCGCTGCGCTCACCACCAGCCTACGGCCGATGCCCTTCGTAGGCTGGCGGTGAGCGGCAGCGAACCACAGCGTTGGACACCATGACCGCAAAACTGATCCACGGTTACGAAGTCGTCATCGGCTTCGAGACCCACGCCCAGCTTTCCACCGAAAGCAAGATCTTCAGCCGCGCGCCGACGAAGTTCGGCGCCGAGCCCAACACGCAGGCCTGCCCGGTGGACCTGGCGCTGCCCGGCACGCTGCCGGTGATGAACGCAGGCGCGGTGGAGCGCGCGATCCGCTTCGGCCTGGCGATCGGCGCGCACGTGGCGCCGCGCAGCATCTTCGCGCGCAAGAACTACTTCTACCCCGACCTGCCCAAGGGCTACCAGATCTCGCAGTACGAGATCCCGGTGGTGCAGGGCGGCGAGATCGGCTTCTTCCTCGGCGACGAGAAGAAGAGCGTGCGGCTGGTGCGCGCGCACCTCGAGGAGGACGCCGGCAAGTCGCTGCACGAGGACTTCGTCGGCATGTCGGGCATCGACCTCAATCGCGCCGGCACGCCGCTGCTGGAGATCGTGACCGAGCCCGACATGCGCTCCTCCGACGAGGCGGTGGCGTACGCCAAGGAGCTGCACAAGATCGTCACCTGGATCGGCATCTGCGACGGCAACATGCAGGAAGGCAGCTTCCGCTGCGATGCCAACGTGTCGGTGCGCAAGCCGGGGCAGCCGCTGGGCACGCGGCGCGAGATCAAGAACCTGAACTCCTTCAAGTTCATGAAGGAGGCGATCGACTTCGAGGTGCGCTGGCAGATCGATCGGATCGAGGACGGCCTGGCCATCGAGCAGGCCACCGTGCTGTTCGACCCCGATACCGGCGAGACGCGCGCGATGCGCACCAAGGAGGACGCGGCGGACTACCGCTACTTCCCCGATCCGGACCTGCCGCCGCTGGTGATCGCCGACGAGTGGGTCGCGCGCATCCGCGGCGAGATGCCGGAGCTGCCGCGCGCCATGGCCGCGCGCTTCGTCGCCGACTACGGCCTGCCGGAATACGATGCCACGACGCTGACGCAAAGCAAGGCCATGGCCGCCTACTTCGAGGACGCGGCGCGCGCGAGCGGCCAGCCGAAGCTGGCCAGCAACTGGATCATGGGCGAGGTCTCGCGCCGCCTGAACGCGCAGGAGATCGACATCGCGCAGGCGCCGGTGGCCGCGGCGACGCTCGCCGCGCTGATCCGGCGCATCCAGGACGGCACCGTCTCCAACAACGCCGCCCGGCAGGTGTTCGACGCGCTGTGGAGCGGCGAGGGATCGGCCGTGGATGCGGTGATCGAGGCCAAGGGCCTCAGGCAGATGAACGACAGCGGCGCGCTGGAGCAGATCGTCGACGAGGTGCTCGCGGCGAACGCGGCCAACGTCGAACAGGTCCGCGCCGGCAAGGACAAGGCGTTCAACGCCCTGGTCGGCCAGGTGATGAAGGCCAGCAAGGGCAAGGCGAACCCGCAGCAGGTCGGCGACCTCCTGCGCAGCAAGCTGGGAATCTAGTCCCCGTGGCTGGGGGCGCTGGCCCCCGGTTCCGGGGATGGGAATGTCGCCGCGGCGACGAGGCTCAGCGCTTGCGCGATGTCGGCGCCACGGGCACGGGGGACGCGCCGGCCGCACCGGAGGTCGCGGTCGGCGGCGCCAGCTGGGCCCACAGCACCTTCAGCCGCGCCAGTTCCTCGTCGAACTGGGCGTCGATGCGCCGTTTCTCTTCTTCCTGGTTCTCGACGAAGCGCTGCTGGGCGGCGATCTGCTGCTCGTTCTCCTCGATCTGGCGCTTCAGCTTGGCCGGCCACTTCGAGGGTTCCTTGAAGAACTCGGTCTCCTGGACCAGCTTGCGGCGCTGTTCCTCCAGGTCGGCCACGCGGCGCTGGCCCGCGGCGATCACGTCCTGCGCGGCCCGCAGCGCCTTGGCGCGCTCCGCGTCGTGCGCCGCCTGGTTCGGGTAGCGCGTGAGCAGCGCCTTCTGGGCCCGGCGTTCGTCGGTCTGGCGCTGGCGCTCCTCGGCGAGCTTGCGCTCGCGCTCCTCGTAGGCCGCGCGTTCCTGCGCCGTCAGCGACGGGCCGAGGGTGCGCCGCACCGTGCCGTCCTTCTTCAGTTCCTTCTGCTCGCGGTCCAGGCATTCGACGATCGGGCGGTCCGACGTCAGCCGCTGGCCGCGCGCATCGATGCAGGTAAAGATGCTGCCGGCCGGAGCGGACGGCTGCGACCAGGCGGGCGCGAGCGCTCCGGCCGCCGCGAGGGCGCCGAGAAAAAGGCGGAATGGGCGTTTGGCAGGCACCAGGGGTTTTCCTCTTCAGCCGGCTCCGTAGCGATCCCGGTAGGCGACAACCTTCTCGTAATGCTCCCCGAGTTCTTCGCCGGCATGCACCCGCAGATAATGCAAGAGATCGGCCAGCCTGGCGATGGCGCAGACCTGCAAGCCCAGCCTTTCGCGGACATATTGCACGGCGCTCCACGGCACGTCGTGGCCATCCTCCGTCGCCTTCTCCTGGCGATCCAGGGCGATCGCCACGGCGTGGGGGGTGGCGCCGGCCGCCTGGATCAGCGCGATCGATTCGCGCGCCGCGGTGCCGGCGGACATCACGTCGTCGACGATCAGCACCCGCCCGCGCACCGGGGCGCCCACCAGCGTGCCGCCCTCGCCGTGGTCCTTGGCTTCCTTGCGGTTGTACGCGTAGGGGACGTTGCGGCCGGCGCGGGCCAGTTCGATGGCCACGGCCGCGGCGAGCGGGATGCCCTTGTAGGCCGGGCCGAAGATCATGTCGAACTCGACGCCGGACGCCAGGATGCGGCCTGCATAGAATTGCGCCAGCCGCCCGAGCTTCGCGCCGTCGTCGAACAGGCCCGCGTTGAAGAAGTAGGGCGAGAGGCGCCCTGCCTTGGTCTTGAACTCGCCGAACCGCAGGACGCCCGACCGCACCGCGAACTCCACGAAATCCTGCGCCAGGGCGTCCTGGCTGCCATCCGACACCATGGGAAATTCCTTGTTCAAACTGACCAGCCTGAACCTCAATGGCATCCGCTCGGCGGCCAGCAAGGGGGTCGAGGCATGGCTTGCACAGACCAGCCCGGATTGTATTTGCGTGCAGGAAGTCAAGGCGCAGGCGCCGGACGTGCAGGGCAAGTACGACGCGCTCGCCGGCCTCAAGGGCCATTTCCATTTCGCGCAGAAGAAGGGCTATGCCGGCGTGGGCGCCTTCAGCCGGCACGAGCCGAGCGACGTGATCGTCGGTTTCGGCTGCGAGGAGTTCGACGCCGAGGGCCGCTACCTCGAACTGCGCTTCGACACGCCGCAGCGCAGGTTCTCCATCATCAGCTGCTACTTCCCCTCGGGCTCCTCCGGCGAGGAGCGCCAGCAGGCCAAGTTCCGCTTCCTCGACGTGTTCGATCCGCACCTGGTGGCGCTCAGGCACCAGCGCGAGTTCGTGTTGTGCGGCGACGTCAACATCGCCCACCAGGAAAAGGACCTGAAGAACTGGAAGGGCAACCGCAAGAACAGCGGCTTCCTGCCCGAGGAGCGGGCCTGGATGACAAAACTGTTGTCCGAAACGGGCCTGGTGGACGTATATCGTCACCTGCACCCGGACACCACGGACGACTGCTACACGTGGTGGAGCAACCGCGGCCAGGCTTATGCGAAGAACGTGGGGTGGCGGCTGGACTACCAGGTGGCCACTCCGGGCATCGCGCAGGCGGCCCGCGAGGCTTCCATCTACAAGGCGACGCGCTTCAGCGATCACGCGCCGCTGACGATCCACTACGACCTGCCGCTCTGAAGCCTGGAGTCCCTGTGTCGCGGGCGCGCGGGCCGAAGCCAGCCGTGGCGTCGGCAGCGCAGAGTCCCGCCCCCGCCCTCACCGCTTTCGACGGCGTCGCAGACGCGCGGCGTCGGCCTCCCGGACTACATCATTGTCCGTGGCAGTGGAACACGCTGAGGCTCAACGAAGGATTGCATGACGACCGACCCCAGCAACGAGACCGATCAGACCATCCACGGTCACAGTGGAGAGGGCGCGGCCAGCATCGTCCCGCATCTGCCTGCCGACCGGCAGGAGCAGCACCCACGCGCACCGAAGCTGGAAGAGCCGACGGCGAACGCGAGCCAGGATGGCGGCGCGCCGACCTGACGCGACGGCCGCACCGGATGCCCGGCCCGCCGAAACGTGCACATGACCGGGAGGCCCATGGCGAAGACAAGACATGACGGTCCTGGCCCGGCCGGTGGCAAGCACACGCCCGAACCGCACCCCAGGCAGAACCACCTGCTGGCAGCGCTGTCGCCGGCAGTGCAAAGCCGCCTGTTCCCGCACCTGGAACTGGCGGAACTGCCGTTGCGCGCGCTCATGTACGAGTCGGGACACATCATGCGGCACGTCTACTTCCCGACCGACGCCATCATTTCGATGCAGTACCTCATGGAGAACGGCGCCTCCACGGCGATCTCCGTGGTGGGCAACGAGGGCCTGCTCGGGGTCACGCTTTACATGGGAGGGGAGAGCACCCCCAGCCGGTCGCTGGTGCAGAGCGCGGGCCATGCCTATCGCCTGCCGCGGGCGCGGGTGAAGGAGGAATTCGACCGGCACGGCGAGTTGCTGCTGCTGATGCTGCGCTACACCCAGGCCTTGATCACGCAGGTGGCACAGACCGCCGTGTGCAATCGCCACCACACCATCGACCAGCAGTTGTGCCGCTGGCTTCTCCTGTCGATGGACCGGCTCTCGGACAACCGGCTGACGATGACGCAGGAGTTCATCAGCAACATGCTCGGCGTCCGCCGTTCCGGGGTGACCCAGGCAGCGTCGAAGCTGGAGCAGCTGCGGGTGATCTCGTACCAGCGCGGCCTGATCAACGTGCTGGACCGCCCGCGGCTCGAGGCGCTGAGTTGCGAGTGCTACCGGGTGGTGAAGAAGGAGACGGACCTGTTGCTGCACTACCTGCCGCAACGGCAGGTGATCGCGGATGCCGGCGACATCCCCACGGTCACGCTCCCGCGCGACTGAGGGCGCGGCGCACGGTGCCCGCGGCGGGCGCCAGTCTTGATGTTTGCTAAGGACGGGAACACCGGCCGGCACATTGCCGCGCCCGGGCCGTTTCATGAGCGAGCCTGAGCTTTGCGCAGCCCCAGGCTTTCCCGACCCTTCGTTTCCTTTCCTGGAGCAAGCCATGATCCACCTGAATCGTCCCCGCCTCGCCAGGCTCTTCGGAGCCCTCATCGCCGCTGCCGCCCTCTCGTGGGGGACCGCCGCGCAGGCCCACTGCGACACGCTCGACGGCCCCGTCGTGGGCGATGCCCGCAAGGCGCTGGACAGCGGCAACGTCAATCTCGTCCTCGGCTGGGTCCAGCCGAAGGACGAGGCCGAGATCCGCAGTGCCTTCCAGAAGAGCGTGACCGTGCGCAAGGCCGGCGGCCCCGCCCGCGAGCTGGCCGACTACGCGTTCCTCGAGACGCTCGTGCGCGTGCACCGCGCCGGCGAAGGTGCCCCGTACACGGGGCTCAAGCCGGCCGGCCAGATCGAGCCCGCGGTGGCCGCCGCCGACAAGGCGATCGAAACCGGCAAGCTCAAGCCGGTGGCCGCGATGATCGGGGAGAGCGTCGAGCACGGCCTGCACCGGCAGTTCGAGGTGGTGCTGCGCACGAAGAAGCACGACCCGAACGACGTGCAGGCCGCGCGCGCCCATGTCGGGGCGTACGTCGAGTACGTGCACTACGTCGAGCGGCTGCACGACGCCGCCCGGACGGGCGACAGCCATGCGGCCGCCGGCGCCCCCGCGGCGGCAGCCGCCACCGCGCACAAGCACTGAGGTGACCGGTGCAGCCGGCCTGCGAGGGCCCGCCGCGGGCGCGCGCCCGCGACCTTGACGCAATGCAAGGACGGTGTTGCCGGCCGCACCATACTGCCCTTGCGCCGCCCGAAGGGAGCACCTTGGTCCTGGAAACCTCGAGCACCGCGGAGGCTTCGATCCGCGCCCCGGCCGACGAGGCCGCCGCGGAACGGGACCTCGCCCGGCGGGCGCAGCGCGGGGACCCGTCGGCGTACGCGCAACTCGTGCGCGGCAACCAGGGCAGGATCCTGCGGCACCTGCTGAACCTCACGGGCTCGCGCGACGAGGCACTGGAGCTCTCGCAGGAGGTGTTCCTCAAGGCGTGGGAGGCGCTGCCCTCCTGGCGTCCCGAGGCCAGGTTCCACACCTGGCTGTATCGCATCGCGTCCAACGTCGCCTACGACCTGCTGCGGCGGCGGCAGCTGGTCTCGTTCGAACCGCTGCCGCCAGACCACGACACGCCAGCGGAAACCGACAGCCCGGAAGTGCGGCTGCACGCCAAGCAGACCATCGGGCAGCTGGATGCGGCGCTGGCCCGCCTGCCCCCCGAGCAGCGGGAGATCGTGCTGCTGCGCGAAGTCGAGGGCCTGAGCTACGAGGAGCTCGCGGCGGCACTGGCCATCGACGAAGGCACGGTGAAGTCGCGCCTGGCGCGCGGCCGCGCGGCGCTGGCGCAGATCTACACGAGGATGCAGACATGAAACAGGAATCCGGCTGCCCTGCCGCGGAGGACCTCTCCGCCCTCATCGACGGCGAGCTCGCGCCGCACCGCCGCTCCGAGGTCCGCCGGCACGCGCTCCTGTGCCCGGCCTGCGGCGCAACGCTGCGGCAGTTCGGCGCACTGCGCTCGGACCTGCTCCTGCTGCGGCAGCGAACGGTGGAGACGGACCTCTCGGCGATCGTGCTCGCGCGTCTTCGCGGGCTGCCGGAGTCCGCCCGCCAGCAGCAGCGATGGCGCGGCCTGTCGCTGGCCCGCCTTCGGGGCGCCGGCCCCCAGGCGATGGGTGGCGCGCTGGCGTTCGGCGTGGGCGTCTATCTGGGGCTGGCCTTGCTGGCGGGGTCGGGAGCGGCCCCGCGGCCGGCCGGCATGACGGTCTTCGACGCCGAGCGGGCGAGCGTGTTGTGCGCCGGGCTGCCGTCATGCGGACCGCGGGGGAGGTGACATGCAGCGCTCCCGCCTGACCTACCTGCTGGTGCTGTCGGTCCTGGTCAACTTCGGCGTGCTCGGTGCCGCGGCGTACCAGGCGCGCGATCGCGCCGCCGCCAGCGTCGACCTGGCGAGCCAGCTCCAGCTCGATGCCGCGCAGCGGCAACGGTGGCACGAGATCGAGGCGCCGTTCCTCGCCGAACTGGAGACCGGCTGGCGCGAAGTCGCACGGCACCGCGAGGTGCTGATCCGGCAGATCTTCTCGCAGCAGCCCGACCCGCGCCGCATCGAGGAGGAACGCGCGCGCATCGCGCAGCTGCAGGCCGTGCAGCAACGGCGCGTGATCGCGCAGCTCGAACGCGAGCGCCAGCTGCTCGATGCGCGGCAGCGCCAGCGGCTGCTGGAACTGCTGCTGCGCGAACCGCCGCCCACCTCCCCGGAGCGCGAACTGCACGGCTCGTGAACCCGCGCGATTGTGCGGTGCACAATACAACCCCTGCAACCCGGGTGAAGCGAAAGGCCGAATGAGATACGTCGTGTTCAATCAGAAGGGCGGCGTGGGGAAATCCACGATCACCTGCAACCTCGCGGCGATCGGCGCGCAGCAGGGACGCCGCACCCTGGTCGTGGACCTGGATGCCCAGGGCAACTCGACGCGCTACCTGCTCGGTGCTCAGGCCGACGACGCCGGCGAAGGCGCGGCCGGTTTCTTCGGCGAGTCCCTGAAGTTCACCGTGCGTGCCAGGGAAGCCGCGGAGTTCATCGTCGAGACGGCGTGGGAGGGCCTGCACCTCATGCCGTCGCACCCGCAGCTCGAGGAACTGCACGGCAAGCTCGAGTCGCGCTACAAGATCTACAAGCTGCGCGATGCGCTGGCCGCACTCGAGGACGCGTACGACGACGTCTACGTCGACACCCCGCCGGCCCTGAACTTCTACACGCGCTCGGCCCTGATCGCCGCGCAACGCTGCCTGATCCCGTTCGACTGCGACGACTTCTCGCGGCGCGCGCTGTACGGCCTGCTGGACCAGGTGCAGGAGATCCAGGCCGATCACAACCGCGGGCTCGAAGTCGGCGGCATCGTCGTCAACCAGTTCCAGCCCCGGGCCAACCTGCCGCAGCGCCTGGTGCAGGAGCTGGTCGACGAGGGACTGCCGGTGCTGCAGCCGTACCTGAGCGCCTCGGTGAAGATCAGGGAATCGCACGATCTCGCGCGCCCCATGATCCACATGGACGCGCGCCACAAGGTGACGCAGGAGTTCGTCGCGCTGCATGCGCAGGTAGGCAGGCCGGCCCGCTAGGCGCGAATCCGCGCCGGACATCCGCGGTCTCGCGGGCGCCGCCCTGCCGCTCCCGCGGCTGCTCGCCGCCTGAGCGAGTACGATCTCGCGCTGTGATCGTTCGCGACCGCCCGCGCGGCCTCCAGCTGTTCTACATCCTGCGTGGCTCCGTGCTGCCGCACATCGCGTGGGAACTCGTCACCTGCATGGCCGTCGCCACGCTGGTGACGCTCACGCACGGCTTCGTCTACCAGTGGAAGGTGACGCTGACCACGGTGCCGTTCTCGCTGATCGGCCTGGCGCTGGCGATCTTCCTGGGCTTTCGCAACAACGCGGCATACGACCGCTACTGGGAAGCGCGCCGGCTCTGGGCCGAGCTGCTGTACCGTTCGCGCAGCTTCGCGCGCCAGGTGCAGACGCTGCTGCACTTCGAGGCGCCCGTCGGGCCGGACGACGCGAACGATCCGCGGCGCCTCGCGATCCTGCGCACCATCGCCTTCGCCTCCGCGCTGCGGCACCAGCTGCGCGGCACCGACGCGCGCGAGGAGATGCGCAGGCTGCTGCCGCCCGAGGAGGCGCGCGCCTTCGAGGCCGCGCGCTGCGGCACCGACTGGCTGCTGCGGCGCAGCGGCCAGGACGTCGGCGCCTGGCTGCGCCAGCGCAGGCTCGATGCGCCGCTGGCCGCCGACCTGGACCAGACGCTGTCGGCGCTCGCCGCCGTCGCCGCACTGTGCGAACGCATCAAGAACACGCCGATCCCCTTCCCGTACACGCTGCTGCTGCACCGCACGGCCTGGCTGTATTGCTTCCTGCTGCCGTTCGGGCTGGTCGACCAGGTCGGCTTCATGACGCCCTTCGTGGTGGCGATCGTGGCCTATACCTTCTTCGGCCTCGACGCGCTGGGCGACGAGATCGAGGAGCCGTTCGGGCTCGCCGACAACCACCTGCCGCTGGACGCGATGTGCCGCGAGGTGGAGATCAACCTGCGCGAGGCGCTGGGCGAGACGGCGCTGCCCGAACCGCTGCGGCCCGTGGGCTCGCGGCTCACCTGAGGACCGTCACCCGCGCAAGGTGCCTTGCGCTAGGGCTCCTAGCCCTTGAACCAGGAGTCGTCCGCCTTGCTCTCCCACTCGGCGAGTTGCCGCTCGGCCTCGTCCTTGGCCACGCCATAGCGCTCCTGGATCTTGCCGGCGAGCTGGTCCCGGTGGCCGGCCACCACGGCGAGGTCGTCGTCGGTCAGCTTGCCCCATTGCGTGCGCGCCTTGCCGGTCACCTGCTTCCAGTTGCCTTGAATCCTGTCCCAGTTCATGGTGATCTCCTGTGGTCCATGCACTCTGCGCGCGGGGCGGGGCGCTGTCGGTGCGGTAGCGGACGCATCCGCAGGGTCACCACTCCACCAGGCTCAGGCCGATGCTGAACACGGTGCGGCTGCGGTTGTAATCGAGCAGCGTGTCGCCGTAGCCGGTGAAGAGCTGCGTGTGCAGCTGCAGCCCGCTGGGCGGGCCTTCGCCGGGGTCGGCCAGCGTGCGGAACCACTCCAGCCGCAGCGAGCCGCGTCCCCGGGCGCGCAGCGCGTGGCGCGCGGTGGCGGCGAACAGGTTGGAGCGGCTGTGATGCCAGGTCGCCGTCACCTCGCCGCGGCCGATGAAGTTGCTGATGCCGGGGTTGTCGTCATTGCCCGCGCTCTCGTGCAGCCGGCGCCACACGCGCGCCTGCAGCTGCAGGCGGTCGTGCTCGGCGCCGGCCATCAGGTACACGCGGTTCCAGCTGCGCGACAGCGGCAGCGACTGGCCGTTCGATTGGTGCACGATCCCCAGCCCGCCGAAGCGCAGCCGCCACTGGTCCGCCTGCGCGGGCTGCAGCGGCATCACGTAGAACACTTCCGGCTCGTGGTCGGTGCTGCGGAAGGGCCGCGACAGCCGCGGCGTGAAGATCTGCCAGTAGGACTGCTGCGTGTATGCGAACCAGAGCGAATCGATCGCGTCGGGGCGGCCGACCAGCAGGCCCTGCGCGATCTTGGTGCGCACCGAAAGCTGCAGGCGCGTTTCCGTCGTGCGGTAGTCGAGCGTGGTCGTGGCGTTGTTGCGCGGATTGTCCGAAGTGGGCTCGCGGTTGATCGTGCCCGCGTTGACGAGGTCCAGCGAGACCGGCCGGTAAACGCGCAGGCCGAAGGTGCCGCAGTCCGCGCCCGGCTCCAGCTCCCAGAAGCGCGAGAGCTCCGAATAGCGGGTGTCGCGGCAGCCGTCCGACGCGGTGAGCGAAAGGCCGCGGCGCGTCGGCGGCTCGGCCAGCGGTGCGGCCGCCGCGACTTCGGGCGGGGGCGCGGGCGCGCGCTGGCTCTTCGCCCAGGCGTCGAAGCAGGCCAGGCGCTGCACGCCGTCGACCAGCGCGGTGCAGGCCTGCCACGCGGAATCTGGTTGCTGCGCGGCGGCAGCGAGGGGCAGCAGGACGGCGGCGAGGCAGGCGATCGAAAGGCGCATCCGCGCAATGCTAGCGAAGCGCGCGCGGCAGCGTGAGGATCGCCTCCAGTCCGCGGACCTCGCGGTTGCGCAGGGCGATCTCGCCGCCGTGCATGTGGGCGACATTGCGCGCGATGGCCAGGCCGAGACCGGTGCCGCCCGTCGCGCGGCTGCGCGACTGCTCGAGGCGGTAGAAGGGCTCGAACACCTTCTCCAGTTCCGCTGCAGGAATGCCGGGGCCCTCGTCCAGCACGCGGATCACGAGCGCGTCCGCACCGTCGTCCACCTGTACGGTCGCGCGCTCGCCGTAGAGCACCGCGTTGTCGACCAGGTTGGCCAGGCAGCGCCGCAGCAGCGAAACGCGCGCCGGGTAGGCGGCCCGGGCCTGTCCCTCGAGGCGCACCTCGCGGCCCATGGCCTCGTTGTCCGACTGCAGGCTCTCCAGCAACGCATTGATGTCGACGTCCTGCCGCGCCTCGGTGCCGCCCATGCCGCGCATGAACTCCAGCGTCTGCGTGACCATGGTTTCCATCTCCCGCAGGTCCGCCTCGAAGCGCTGGCGCTGCTCGTCGTCCTCCAGCAGCTCGGCGCGCAGGCGCATGCGCGTGATCGGCGTCTTCAGGTCGTGCGACATGGCCGCGAAGACGCGGGTGCGGTCCTCGATGAAGCGCACCAGCCGCTGCTGCATGCTGTTGAACGCCTGCGCCGCGCGCCGGATCTCGGTGGGGCCGTCCTCGGGCAGGGGCGGCCGGTGGATGTCGTGCCCGAGCGCATCGGCCGCATCGGCCAGCACGTGCAGGGGACGCGTCACCCAGCGCACGGCGACGTAGGCCAGCAGCAGCACGGCGAACAGCAGGATGGCCAGCGTCAGCGCGAGCCGCCACGGCGGCGTGCTCGCGCTCGGTCGCAGCTGCGTGTCGAAACGCGCCCAGCTGCCGTCGCCCAGCTGCACCTGCGTGCGCAGCACCGGCCCGGGCGGGCCGCCGCCGGCGCCGGCGCCGGCACCCATCATCATGTGGTGGCGGCCGGGTCCGGGGCCGGGCGGCCATGGCGCGCCGGCGGGCACCGGGCCCGTTTCGACCCGCACCTCGCGCTCGGCGCCGAGCGAAGCGCGCAACAGCGCGGTGAACATCAGCGCGCGCGGCGCTTCGCCGCTCGCCGCGGGGGCCGGCGCGTCGTGCAGCGTCACCACCAGCGGCGGCACGTTCATCACCGCCGCGATGCGCGCGCGTTCGGCGGGCGCCAGCGAATCGAGCAGCTTCACCACGTCGGCGATGCGCTGCGCCTGCTGCATGCCGCCGGCGGCGACCAGCAGGCGGTCGCGCTCGGCGAGGTTGATCGCCGCGCTGAGCAGCTGTGCCACCAGCAGGCCGCCGGCGAGCACCAGCACCAGCCGCCCGAACAGCGACTGCGGCAGCCAGCGCGCCAGGCCGCGCATCAGGCGCCTTCCTTTTCCACCGGCACCGTCAGCACGTAGCCTTCGCCGCGCACCGTCTTGATCATCACGGCTTCGTCGGCGTGGTCGCCCAGGCGCCGGCGCAGGCGGCTGACCTGCACGTCGATGCTGCGATCGAGCGCGTCGGCTTCGCGGCCCTGGGTGAGTTCCACCAGCTGGTCGCGCGTGAGCACCCGGTTCGGGTGTTCGACGAAGATGCGCAGCAGCCGGTATTCGGCGCCGCCGATCGGCGTGATGACGCCCGTGGGCGACACGAGGTGCCGGTGCACGGTGTCGAGCGTCCAGCCGCCGAAGCGGATGCTGCGCTCCTCCTCCGGCTGCAGGTTGCGCGGCAGGCTGCGGGCGCGCCGCAGGATCACCTTGATGCGCGCCAGCAGCTCGCGCGCGCTGAACGGCTTGGGCACGTAGTCGTCGGCGCCCATCTCGAGGCCGACCACCCGGTCCATCTCCTCGCCGCGCGCGGTCAGCATCACGATCGGGATGTCCGAGCGCGCGCGCAGCTCGCGGCACAGGGTGAAGCCGTCGTCGCCGGGCAGCATCACGTCCAGCACCACCAGGTCGAAGGCGCCGCGGTCCAGGGCCTGGCGCATGGCGCGGCCGTCGGCGACGGCGGTGGCGCGCAGGCCGTTCTTCTCCAGGTACCGCTGCAGCAGGGTGCGGATCTCGGCGTCGTCGTCGACGATCAGGATGTGGTCGGTCCGCTCCATGGCCGTATTACAGCCCGATCGGCCGCCGGCGCGTAACACAGCATGTCAAACAAACGCGCTGTCGCAGTGGGCGACAAAACGGGCGGCCATTGACATTCGCCGGCGGCGCGCCCGCGCTTGAATCGAAGGGCCAACCAACGACAGGAGTCCGAGATGAAGACCACCACCAAGATCCTTGCGGCCGTGACGGCGACGGCGGCCCTCGCGCTCGCGGGCGCAGCTTTCGGCCACCCGGGGTTCGGGCCCGGCGGAGGCCCCGGCTTCGGCATGGGGCCGGGCATGATGGGCGGCTACGGCCCCGGCATGATGGGGGGCGGCCCCGGCATGATGGGCGGCTACGGCCCCGGCATGATGGGCGGCGGGCCCGGCACGATGGGGGGCTATGGCCCCGGCATGATGGGTTTCGGCGGTGCGGACATGGGCGCCGCGACGGCCAGCCGGCTGGCGGCCCTCAAGAGCCAGCTGAAGATCACGCCCGCCCAGGAATCCGCCTGGAAGGCCTACGAGAGCACCGTCACGCAGCAGGCGACCGCGATGCAGGCCCTGCGCGACAAGTTCCACGCCCAGTGGCAGAACGCCAAGCCCGGCGAGGCGGCGCCCGACATGGCGGCGCATCGCCAGGAAATGTTCGCGGCGCGCGAGTCCGCCTGGCAGGCCCAGGAAAAGGCGCGCACGGACCTGTTCGCGGCGCTCACGCCCGAACAGCAGGCGCTGGCCGGCGGCGGCTGGGGCCCGCGCGGCTGGCGTCACCGTTGAGCGGCAAAGTCCGCGGCCCGAGAAGGGCAGCGAGAGCCGGTGATCTGGAAGGGGGACGCTAGTCCTTGCGCAGCACGAAGGTCCGCTCCTTCGCGTCGCCCTCGGCCTTCCAGGTGCCGCGGATCTCGCGCCCGCACGAGCCCTCCACCACCTCGCCGAGCCAGGTCGCCGCGATGTGGACGCCGTCGGCGGATTCCTCCAGCGTGAATTCGCCGTCCTCCACGTCGCCGGCCAGCTTGCTGCGGTCGCCGTTGCGGTTGATGGTGCCGCTCACGCTGGCCGCGTAGAGCGCGTGCTTTTCCAGCAGCAGCGTGCCGGCGTGGCCCTGGCCGGTGAACTCGGCCCGCCAGAGCCCGAGCAGGTGCGCCGCGGTGACTTCGCTGGCGTGCGGGCATTCGACCTGCGCGAGGACGGGGCCCGCGCACGCGAGCAGGGCGAGGGCGAATCCCTTCATGCGGCGCGGGGCGTGGCTGCCGCAGCCGCTGCGGCGGCCGCGGCTTCCGCGCTCTTCTTCGCGAACTCGGCGCGCAGCGCCTTGAGCTTCTCGCGCGGGTCTTCCTTGGTCGTGGCCTTGTCCAGCGCCATCTCCGCGATGAAGCGGCTCGGCTGCGCCGCCACCATCTCGCGGCCCTTCTTGCGCTTCCTGCTCCAGCTCACGACCAGCGAACGCTGTGCGCGCGTGATGCCGACGTACATCAGGCGGCGCTCCTCCTGCAGCCGCTGCGCGAAGGCTTCGCTCGCCACGCCGCCGTCGGCGTCCTCCGGCTTGAAGGGCAGCATGCCCTCCACGCAGCCGGCCAGCACGACGTGCGGCCACTCCAGGCCCTTGGAGGCGTGCAGGGTGGAGAGCGTGACGACGTTCTGGTCCTTCTCGCGCTCGCTGATGGTGGACAGCAGCGAGATCGTCTGCGCCACCTCCAGCAGCGTCTTGCGCTCCGAGGCGATGCTCGCACCCGAAGCGTCGTCGATCTCGCCGCCGCAGCGCGCCGCCATCCATTCGCAGAAGTCCAGCACGTTGGTCCAGCGCGCGGCGGCGATCTTCTCGTTCTCCTCGCTGTCGTACAGGTGCTTCTCGTAGCCGATGTCCTTGAGCCAGTCGGCGATGAAGGTCTTGGCGGCTTCGGCACCCGTCGTGTGGCGGGCGCGGAACTCGAGGTCGTTCACATAGCGGCCGAACTCGTGCAGGCTGCCCACCGCGCGCGCACTCAGCACGCTGCCCAGCGAGGACGAGAACAGCGCCTCGAACAGCGACAGCTTGTACTGGCCCGCGAACGTGCCCAGCGCCTGCAGCGTCTGGTGGCCGATGCCGCGCTTGGGCGTGGTCACCGCGCGCAGGAAGGCGGGATCGTCGTCGTTGTTGACCCACAGGCGCAGCCACGCGCACAGGTCGCGGATCTCGGCGCGGTCGAAGAAGCTCTGGCCGCCGGAGACCTTGTAGGGGATCTGTGCCTTGCGCAGGGCCTGCTCCAGCACGCGCGCCTGGTGGTTGGCGCGGTACAGGATGGCGAAGTCCTTCCAGTCCTTGCCGCCGCCCGCCTCGCGGATCGACTGGATGCGGCGCACGGCGCGTTCGGCCTCGTGCTCCTCGTTGTCGCAGTCGACCACGCGCACCGGCTCGCCCTCGCCCAGTTCGGAGAACAGCGTCTTCGGGAACAGCTTCGGATTGGGCTGGATGACGTTGTTGGCGGCGCGCAGGATCGCGCTGGTGGAGCGGTAGTTCTGCTCCAGCTTCACCACCTTCAGCGTGGGATAGTCCTGCGGCAGCCGGCGCAGGTTGTCCAGCGTGGCGCCGCGCCAGCCGTAGATCGACTGGTCGTCGTCGCCCACCGCCGTGAAGCGGCCGCGCTCGCCCACTAGCAGCTTGAGCAGTTCGTACTGCGTGGCGTTGGTGTCCTGGTATTCGTCCACGAGCACGTGACCGAGCTTCTTCTGCCACTTCTCGCGCACCTCGGGGAAGTCGCGCAGCAGCTTCAGCGGCAGCCCGATCAGGTCGTCGAAGTCCACGCTCTGGTAGGCGGCCAGGCGCTCCTCGTAGCGCGCCATCACGGTGGCGGTGACGCGCTCGTTCTCGTCCTTCGCCTGCGCCAGCGCCTGCGCGGCGTTCAGCCCCAGGTTCTTCCACAGGCTGATGGCCCACTGCCACTGGCGCGCCGTGGCGGCATCGGTGGTGCCGCCGGCGTCCTTCAGGATGCCGGTGACGTCGTCGGAGTCGAGGATGGAGAACTGGGGCTTCAGGCCCAGCACCTTGCCGTCCTCGCGCATCAGGCGCACGCCCAGCGCGTGGAAGGTGCAGATCAGGATGTCCTTCGCGGGCTTGCCCACCAGCGCCTTGGCGCGCTCGCGCATCTCCGCGGCCGCCTTGTTGGTGAAGGTGATGGCCGCGATGCGGTGGCCTTCCAGGCCGGCCTGGATGAGGCGCGCGATCTTGTGGGTGATGACGCGCGTCTTGCCCGAGCCGGCGCCGGCCAGCACCAGGCAGGGACCATGCATGTAGTTGACGGCTTCTTGCTGGGCGAGATTCAGGCCGGCGGACATCGGGGGAGGGGGCAGGGGACAACGGGAGAGCGCCGAATCATAAGCGGCGGGGCGCGCCGGCGGTCGCAAGCTGTCGCGAAGCCCGGACAGGGCCCCGGTTGCGGTTGCAGGGACAATACCGCCCGTGCTAGATGTCCTGCTCGTCACCTTCCCCTTCTTCGCCCTGGTCCTGGCCGGCTACATTGCCGCCCGCCGGCGCATGCTCCCCTTCGAGGCGATCGGTGGGCTGAACAGCTTCGTGCTGTTCTTCGCGCTGCCCTGCATGCTGTTCCGCTTCGGCGCCAACACGCCGATCGCGCAGATGCTGGACCCCTCCGGCATGGCGGTGTGGCTCGCGTGCGCGCTGATGATGGTCGCGGGAACCGTGAAATTCAGCATGAACGCGCGCATCCGATGGAACGATGCCTCGTTCGGCGCGCTCGTGGCGGCATTCCCCAACACCGGCTTCATGGGCGTGCCGCTGCTGGTGGCGCTGCTGGGGCCGCGCGCGGCCGGCCCCGCCATCCTGACCATCCTGATCGACCTGGTGATCACCAGCTCGCTGTGCATCGCCCTGTCGCGGCTGGACAGCGCGGACGAACACGGGGCCGCGGAGGCCGCGAAGAAGGCGCTCAAGGGCGTGGCACTCAACCCGATGCCGTGGGCGATCCTGCTGGGGGGCATCGCCTCCGCCATGGGCCGCAAGCCGATCGCGCCGCTGATGAACACCATCGGCTTGCTGGCGGACGCGGCTTCCCCGGTGGCGCTGTTCACCATCGGTGCCGTGCTGGCGCGCTCCCAGGCCGTCGGCGCGGCGGGCGAGCACGGCCCGCTGCCCGCGCGCGACTTCGTGCCGGTGGCGCTCGCCAAGCTGCTGGTGCATCCGCTGCTGGTGTGGGGCCTCGGCATGGCGGCGCGCGCCGCGGGCCTGCCGCTGGATGCGTTCACGCTCACCGTGATGGTGCTGGTGGCCGCCCTGCCCAGCGCGAGCAACGTGTCGCTGCTGGCGGAGCGCTTCGGCGCCGACACGGGGCGCATCGCACGCATCATCCTGCTGACGACGGCGGCGGCCTTCGTCACCTTCTCCGCGGCGGTGGCGCTGCTGGACACGGGTCGCTGAGCGCGAGCACGTCGGCGCGTGCGCCACGCCCGGCCACCGCGGGCGGCGCCGGCCGGCGGACGAACGGTGCGGGCTGCCGACTTTGCCCGCCATCGCGTGGCGAGCGCGGAGCGTGGGACTTCCCTTCGGCGCGCCCCTGGGCGATAGTCGCCGCCAGAAGCGGGACGGACAGGCCGCACCGGATGGAGGAGGGGACGCATGCAAGGAGGCCATTTCTTCGCGTTGTCGGACGACCAGCTGCGGCGCCTGCTCTCCGGCGAGCTGGCGCACGCGGGCTTCCTCGCGCCCGGAGGAGGGGAGCAGCCGCGCGAAACCTATTCGCAGGCCGCGAGCGTGTGGTACGAGCTGAGCCAGGTGCTGCAGGGGGAAGCCGCGTGCGGCACCGAGCAGACCGACAGCATCCCCGAGATGGTGGGCTATTCGTTCGCGCCCCAGGTGCAGTCGACGGCCGCCCGCCTTGCAGCCCTGGCCGATGCCGAAGTGCGCTCGCGCTGCGAGAGCGCCCTGATGGAGGCGACGCCCGACCAGGTGCTGCAGGCGGTGCGCGACCTCAAGGATTTCTACCAGCGGGCGGCGGCGAACAAGGACGCCGTGCTGTTCCGCGTGGCGTGACGCGTGCCCTCCACCTCCTCGCCGCGGCGCTCGCCGCGCTGCTCGGTGCCTGCGTGGTCGTCCCGCGGACGGTGGTGGGCTACGACCCCGAATGCCACGTGGTGGCGCGCCAGATGACGCTGCAGGCCGTGCAGGTGGCCAGCATCGCCGGCTGCAGCAACAGCGGCTGCGGCGTGCTGCTCGCCGCGGCGGGCGCGACGGCCGCTGCCAGCATGGTCGTTTCCGGCACCATCGCAGTCGTCGGCAACGTCGTGTACTGGCTGGAGAAGCAGGGCAACTGCGCGCGCAGCGGCGAGCGGGTGCCGCCTTCGCTGCCGCCCGAGCCGCCCGCCGTCCTCTGACGCGCATCCTTTTCCTTGAAGCAGAAGTACTCCCATGACCGGCCTGACCCAACTCCGCCTCGCTGCCCTGTGCGCCATCGCCTATGCGCTGCTCGCCGTGAGCGGCCTCGTCCACCATTTCCAGCGCACCGGCAGCCTGCGCGTGCTGCTGCGCGGGCTGATGCAGCCGCAGCTGTGGATCGTGCTGCTGCTCGCGCTGCTCGTCACCATCGGGCTGTTCGGCCGGCAGGCCTGGGCCTGGTGGCTCGGCGTCGCGGCGGCGGCCTTCGGCGTGTTCCGCATCGTGAGCGCGTACGTGCAGGGAGGGCACCTCGGGCACGTGCCGGGCGCTCCCACGCTGGTCGCGCTCGTGCTGCTGCTGCTTACGCTCGTCCTGCTCGCGCCTCGCAAGGCGCGGCTCGCCGCGAACCGCTGAACGCGCGCCTCAGAGCACCGGCGCCAGCCAGGACGTCACGCGCTCGCGCACCTTCTCGGCGAGCGAGCGGCTGCGCCACTGCTCGAGGGTGCAAGGCTTGCAGCGCTCCAGGTCCTGCTCGAAGATGCGCGTGAGGTGCGCCGCGAATTCCGCGTCGTAGACGTTCAGGTTCGCCTCGTCGTTCAGGTGGAAGGAACGCGGATCGAAGTTGGTCGAGCCCACGGAGGCGAGCAGGCCGTCGACGATCACCGTCTTGCAGTGGAACATCGTCGGCTGGTACACGTGCATCTGCATGCCCGCTTCCAGCAGGTCGCCCCACAGCGCCCGCGAGGCGTGCCGCACCGTCTGCGTGTCGATCTGGCGGCCGGGCGTGATCACGCGCACCCGCACGCCGCGCTCGAGCGCTGCGATCAGCGCGACGCGCGTCATCTCGTCGGGCACGAAATAGGCGCTGGCGATGTCGATCGTCTTCACGGCGGCCGTGATCGCGATCAGGTACATCAGTTGCATGCTCTCGCTGCCGCCGCTGGGCGAGCTGTGGAACACCTGCGCCTGCTGGTCGCCCGCCGGCTGCAGCGGCGGGAAGTAGGCCTGCCCGTGCAGGATGCGGCCGCTGGCCTTGGTCCAGTTGGCGAGCATCACGCTCTGCATCTGCGCGACCACGGGGCCCTCGACGCGATAGTGCGAGTCGCGCCAGTGGTCCGCGTCCTGCGCGTGGCCCGTCCACGGCGGTGCGATCCCGACGCCGCCGGTGAAGCCGATGGCGCCGTCGACGATCAGCAGCTTGCGGTGCGTGCGGTTGTTGATGCGGCCCAGGTTGTACCAGCGCAGCGGGTGGAAGCGGTAGACCTCGACGCCGGCCTCCTTCATGGCCTGCACCAGGCTTTCCTCCACCTTGATGCTGCCCAGCCAGTCCAGCAAGACGTGCACCTTGATGCCGGCGCGGGCGCGCTCCGACAGCGCCTGCGCGAACTCGTCGCCGATCTCGCCCGACCAGTAGATGAAGGTCTCGAACAGGATCGTGCTGCGGGCGCCGCGGATCGCCTGCAGCATGGACGGAAAGATCTCGTCGCCGTTGTTGAGGGCCTGCACGCGGTTGCCGGGCACGATGTCGGGCCCCAGCAGCATGCCCATCGCGCGGAAGAACTGCGGGTCGTCCACCGGGTACAGGTGGGCGATCTCGTGCGTGACGCGGCGCTCGCCCGCGCTCAGGTTGACATAGAGCAGGGCGGCGAGCAGCGCGAGGAAGACACCGAGGGCGACGAACATGCGGGGACCAAAGGGCCGATGCTAGCCATGCCGCGCACATCGCGGGGGACCGGCCCGACGACGGATGGGCAGGACCTTGCAGGTTTGACGGCGTGTCCTTCCGACGAAGGGAGCATGCGTGAACTTTGGTGTGCAGGAGCGGGAGCGAAAACGCGGCCCGCGCCCGGCGTCACCACGCGTCGATCACCCGCGGCCGGGCCGCATCCGCCACCCGCGCCGCCGCCAGCCCGCGCAGGAGCCACGCCCGCGTTTGCGCCGGATCGATCACCGCATCGATCTCCAGCGTGGCGGCCATGTTCATCGCCTGGCCTTCGGCGTACTTCTGCGCGACCAGTTGCTCGAACAGCGCCTCGCGTTCGGCCCCTTCGGGCACCGCTTCCAGCTCCTTGCGGTAGCCCAGGCGCACCGCGCCTTCCAGCCCCATCCCGCCGAACTCGCCGCTGGGCCACGAAACGGTGAACTCCGGCGCGTGGAAGCCGCCGGCCACCATGGCCATCGCGCCCAGGCCGTAGCCCTTGCGCAGCACGATCCCGAACAGCGGCACGCGCAGGTGGGCCGCGGCGATGAACATGCGGCTGACATGCCGCACCTGGGCGCGCTCCTCGATCGCCGGGCCCACCATGAAGCCGGGCGTGTCGACCAGGCTCACCACCGGCAGGCCATGTGCGTTGCACAGTTGCAGGAAGCGCGCGGCCTTGTCCGCCGCGTCGGGGTCGATCGCGCCGCCCAGGTGCAGCGGATTGCTGGCGATCAGGCCCACGGGGCGGCCCTCGATGCGACCGAGCGCGGTGTGGATGCCGACGCCGAAGCCGGTGCGCAGTTCCATCAGCGAACCCGCATCGACCAGGCCCAGCAGCGCCGCGCGGCTGTCGTACACGCGCAGCCGGTTCTCCGGCACGACGTCGCGCAGCGCCAGCGCATCGGGCGCCTCGTACCGCGCCACGCTGCCCTGGAAATAGGCCAGGTAGCGGCGCGCCGCCGCGACCGCTTCGGCCTCGTCCTCGACCAGCACGTCGATCACGCCGTTGCCGTGCTGCACGGGCGCGGGGCCGATCTCCTCCGGGCGGAAGGCGCCGAGGCCGCCGCCTTCCACCATCGCCGGGCCACCCATGCCGATGTTGCTGGCGCTGGTCGCGATGATCGCGTCGCAGCATCCGAGCAGGGCGGCGTTGCCGGCGAAGCAGCGGCCGGCGACGATGCCGACGACCGGCACCTGCCCGTTCAGGCGCGCGAAGCTCGCGAAGGTGGGCACGTGCAGGCCCGCCACGATCGGCATGTCGACGTCGCCGGGCCGGCCGCCGCCGCCTTCGGCGAACAGCACCACCGGCAGCCGGTGCTTCAGCGCGATGCCGAGCAGCCGGTCGGTCTTCTGGTGGTTGCGGAAACCTTGCGTTCCGGCCAGCACGGTGGCGTCGTAGGCCATGACGACGGCCTGCGAGCGCTCGGGTGGAAACAGTGCCCCGTTGATGCGGCCGATGCCGGTGACCATGCCGTCGGCCGGCGTGTTGCGCGCGAGATCGTCCGCGCTGCGCCGTTGTCCCTGCGCCGCGACGGCCAGCGCGCCGTATTCGCTGAAGCTGCCGTCGTCGCACAGGTGGGCGATGTTCTCGCGCGCGGTGCGCAGGCCCAGGGCGTGGCGCTTCGCGACGGCCTCGGGGCGGGCGGTGTCGAGGGTGAGGGCGTGGCGATCGAGGACGCGCTGGAGGTCGGGGCGGGGTGCGGCGGGGGAGGAAGGAGCGGCGGAGGAAGGCGCTCCGGAGCGCCCCCACCCCGGCCCTCCCCCGGAGGGGGAGGGAGGAACTGCCGGAACGGGCGTGGCAAGGGCGTCCAGGACCAGGAGCACTTCCCGCTCGTTCACCGTCTCCCCTGGCGCGAACAGGCACTCCCGCACCTTGCCTTCCGCCGGCGCCCGCACCTCGTGCTCCATCTTCATCGCCTCGAGGATCACGAGCACGTCGCCCGCGCGCACCGCGTCGCCGGGCGCGACCAGCCACTGCGCCACCTGGGCCTGCAAGGGGGAACGGAGTTCGGTCATGGCGGGATTGTGCGGTGGGCGATGGCCCGGGCGGCATCCCTCACGCGACAGCGGCGGCGCGCACAATGGCCCCATGGCATCGCTGATCCCCCTGGTCGAAACCTTCCGCGGCGGCACGCGCGAATGCGTGCACTTCGGCGCGATCGCCGTCACGGGAGCGCACGGGCAGGTGGTTGCCCACGCGGGGGACCCGCACTGGACCACGTTCACGCGGTCCACGCTCAAGCCGCTGCAGGCGCTGCCCTTCGTGCAGGGCGGCGGCGTGCGCCACTTCGGCCTGAGCAGCGGCAACCTGGCCCTGCTGTGCGCCAGCCACAGCGGCGAGCCGATGCACGTGGAGCAGGTGGACCAGATCCTGGCCAAGACCGGCGTCGGCTACAAGCGCCTGCAATGCGGCTGCCACGTGCCCTACTACGCGGAGCTGGGCACCTGGCCGCCACCGGCGCCGGGGAGCTACGACGAGCGCCACCACAACTGCAGCGGCAAGCACAGCGGCTTTCTCGCGTGGTGCGTCCAGCACGGGCAGCCCCTGGACACCTACCTGGAGCCTTCGCATCCGCTGCAGCAGGCGATCCGCTGCACCGTGGCCGAGGCGGTGGGCCTGCAGGAGCACCAGCTCGCCATGGGCATCGACGGCTGCTCGGCGCCCAATTATGCGATGCCGCTGTCGCACCTGGCGCGCGGCTTCGCCCGGCTGGGCACGGGCGGGCGCGACACCCGCTTCGGCGAGAGCTTCGCGCTGCTGGCCGAGGCGATGACGGCGCATCCGGAGCTCGTCTCCGGCACGGGCCGCAACGACCTCGCCTTCATGCGCCTGGGCGGCGGCGACTGGGTGACCAAGGTGGGCGCCGATGGCGTGCAGGTCGTGGCGAGCCGCAGCCGCGCGCAGGCGCTGGCGATCAAGATCAGCGACGGCAACAAGGTCGCCCTGTTCGCCGCGACCGTCGAGGCGCTCGACCAGCTCGGATGGCTGGACGCGCAGCAGCGCGAGGCGCTGCGGCCCTGGCGCTCCGAGACGATCGCGAGCATCCGCGGCGCCCCGGTGGGGGAGCGCTGCGCGGTGTTCCGGCTGGCCGGCCGGGGGTGAGCCTGGATTCGCGCCTGCGCGGGAAGGACAGCTATCTCAGCGCCGCTTGCGCCGGCTGTTCGCGTACAGCAGCAGCGCGGCCACGCCGCCGAAGATCGCTGCCTTGCGCAGGAAGCCGTTGCGGTTGTAGCGCCACTCGGCCGGGCCGCCCATCTCGGTGAAGAAGTTCGGCACGTAGCCGTGCGCCAGGTCGTCGATGATGCCTTCGACCACGTTCACGCGGTCCGCGAACAGCAGCATCAGCCAGTGGCGCAGGTCGTTCTCGCTGTAGCGGAAGGCGCCGGAGCGGATCATCCCCGACACGCCGGAGGGCGGCTGCGCGGTACCGAACACGGGGGTGAGCCCGGGGCGCTCGGTGGAGTGGAGCACCTTCACCGTCCGCGGCTGGTGCTCGAGGTCGTCCCAGTGCTTGTGGATGAAGCGTGGCGGCGTGCGCTCCATGGGATACGCGGGGCGCGCCTGCGGGTCGAGGTCGGCGCCCCAGCCGGGGATGCCTTCCGGCGGCCGGCGCTGGTGCTCCTCGGGCGTCGTCTTCTCGACGTGGACCGTCATGTCTTCCGGATGGTTGCTCATGCCCGCCTCCTCAATGAACGTGCGCCTGGGCCTGCACCTGCGTGGCCGCCAGCTGCCGCTCGTATTCGCGCGCGCCGGGCGGGATCAGCACCGGCTTGATGCAGTTGTCCAGCTTGCTCGAGAAGATGTGGTACGCGTCGGCCACCTCCTCCAGCGGGAAGCGGTGCGTGATGATCTCGCTGGGCTTCAGGCGCCCGGCCTGGACGTGCTCGATCAGGCGCGGCAGGTGGCGCTTGACGGCCGCCTGGTTGGCACGGATCGTCAGGCCCTTGTTCAGCGCGTTGCCGATCGGGACCATGTTGCCGGTCGGCCCGTACACGCCGACGATGGAGACGTTGCCGCCCTTGCGCACCGAGTTGATCGCCCAGTGCAGCACGGTGGCCGCGCCGGCCTGCAGCTTCAGGTACCGCCCCGACAGCTGCTGCAGCATGCTGCCCACGGCCTCGGCGCCCACGGCGTCGATGCACACGTCGGCGCCGAGCCAGTCGGTCATGCCCTTGAGGTGCTCCGCCATGTCCTTCACTTCCTTCAGGTTCACGACCTCGCAGGGCACCCACTGGCGCGCGAACTCCAGCCGGTAGTCGACGTGGTCGACCATGATCACGCGGCCCGCGCCCATGAGCCAGGCGGACTTCGCGGCGAACAGGCCGACCGGCCCGCAGCCGAACACCACCACGGTGTCGCCTTCCGCGACCTCGCCCATTTCCGCGGCCTGGTAGCCGGTGGGGCAGGCATCCGTCAGGATCACCGCGTCGTCGAGCGTGAGGTCGGCGGGGATCTTCAGCGGCCCGATGTCCGCCAGCGGCACGCGCACGTACTCGGCCTGGCCGCCGTCGTAGCCGCCGGCGCTGTGCGAATAGCCGTAGATGGCGCCGATGGCCGTGGCCTCGGGGTTGACGTTGTGGCAGTTGGAGAACAGCTCCTTCTGGCAGAAGAAGCAGGTGCCGCAGAAGATGTTGAAGGGCACCAGCACGTGGTCGCCCTTCTGCAGGCTGCGCACCGACGGGCCGACCTCCTCGACGACGCCGACGAATTCGTGGCCGAACGTGTGCCCGACCCGCGTGTCCGGCACCAGCCCGTGATAGAGGTGCAGGTCGGAGCCGCAGATGCACGAGCGCAGCACGCGCACGATCGCATCGTTGGGATGTTCGATCAGGGGTTCCGCTTTCTGTGTCGCCCGCACGCGGTAGGGCCCGCGGTATTGCATCGCCAGCATTCGTCTGCTCCTGGGTGTTTTCGTTCGGAGCAAACCATTCTCCCGATTCGAACCCAGCCATTGGGGCACTGGAAGCATCCCGTTGCAAGCGGCCCCGCTGCGCCGTGCTTGCGACACAATGCCCGCTGCACAAGCTTCCAACGATGACCACTGTCAGCCTCATCGGTGCCCCGACCGACGTCGGGGCCAGCGTGCGCGGCGCGGGCATGGGGCCCGACGCCCTGCGCGTCGCCGGCCTCGCCGAAACGCTGCGCGCGCACGGCTGCGAGGTGATCGACCGCGGCAACCTCGCGGGCCCGCCCAACCCGTGGCTGACGCCGGTCCAGGGCATCCGGCACCTGCCGGAGGTGACCGCGTGGAACCGCGCCGTGTTCGACGCCGTGTCCACCGCGCTCGCCATGGGCCACGTGCCGCTGCTCATGGGCGGCGACCACTGCCTGGCCATCGGCTCCATCAGCGCCGTGGCGCGCCAGTGCCGGCAGGAGCAGAAGAACCTGCGCGTGATCTGGCTCGATGCGCACACCGACGTCAACACGGAAGCGATCAGCCCCAGCGGCAACATCCACGGCATGCCGGTCGCCTGCCTGCTCGGTCACGGGCCCGCGGACCTGGTGGGCTGGAGCGGCGAGCGCGCGGCGCTGGATGCCGGCAACATCGATTTCGTGGGCATCCGCAGCGTCGACGCCGACGAGAAGAAGGCGATCCGCGAACTCGGGTTGCAGGTCTTCGACATGCGCCACATCGACGAGCACGGCATGCGCTACACGATGACGGAGGTGCTGCAGGACGTCGACGACAACACGCACGTGCACGTGAGCTTCGACCTCGACTGCCTCGATCCCATGGAGGCCCCCGGCGTGGGCACCGGCGTGCGCGGCGGGCCTACCTACCGCGAGATGCAGCTTTGCATGGAGATGATCGCGGACACCGGCCGGCTCGGTTCCATCGACGTGGTGGAGATCAATCCGGCCCTCGACGTGCGCAACCGGACCGCCGAACTGGCCGTGGAATTCATCCAGAGCCTGTTTGGCGCATCGACCCTGGCACGGTAGAGTTCGGCGGGTGGATCCAGCCCAGCCCGCGCCGACCGCGCTCCCCAGCGAAACCGACGAAGCCGCACGCCTCGCGGCGCTGCGCCGCCTGGGCATCCTGGACACCCCCGCCGAAGCCCTCCTGGACAGCCTCGCGCGCAGCGCCGCCGCGGCCTGCGGCACGCCCATGGCGCTCGTCACCCTGCTCGATGCCGACCGCCAGTACGTCAAGGCGCAGGTCGGCGTGCCGGGCGGCCTGGGCGAGTTGCCGCGCGCCGAGGCCCTGTGCACCACGGTGCTCGCGGCGCGCGCGTACGTCGAGATCCCCGATGCGCGCATCGACGCGCGCACGGCGGGCAAGAGCTGCGTCTGCTCGGAGCCACACTTCGTGTTCTACGCCGGGGCTCCCTTAACGACGCCTGACGGCCACGTGATCGGCACGCTGTGCGTCCTGGACACCGTGGCGCGCCCCGCGCTGGCACCGGGCCAGCGCACCGCGCTGCAGGAACTGGCTGCGGCCACCATGCACGCCCTGCTGCTGCGGCAGGCCGCTCACCGCGCGCTGCACTCGTCGAGCGAGCAGATGTTCCGCGAGCTGTCGGAGAGTTGCCCGGTGGGCATCTTCCACACCGACGCGCAGGGCCACTGCATCTACACCAACCCGCAGTGGCAGCAGATCTTCGGGCTGTCCCTGCAGGAGTCGCTGGGCGAGGGCTGGGTGCGCGCCATCCATCCGGACGACCGCCCGGGCCTGCTGGCCAGCTGGCAGGAAGTGGCGGCGAGCGGCCGCAATTTCGACCGCATGTTCCGCGTGCTGCGCGCCGACGGCCAGGTGCTGCACGTCAGCGCGCGCGGCCGCGCCATCGCCCTGCCGGGCGGCTCGCCCGGGGGTTACGTGGGCTCGGTGATCGACGTGAGCGACGAAGTCGCCACGCGCCGGCAGCTCGAGGCGAGCAACGACTTCCTGGCACGCGCCGAGCAGATCGCCGGGGTCGGCGGCTGGCGGCTGGACCTGCACACGCGCGAGCTGCTGTGGACGTCGCAGACGCGGCGCATCTACGAGCTGCCGCCCGATTACGTGCCGGTGGGCGACGAACACCTGCGCTACTTCGCGCCGGATGCGCAGCGCGTCATCCGCAGCACCGCGGAACATGCCATCGCCACCGGCGAACCGTGGGACGTGCAGCTGCCCATGCGCACGGCGCGCGGGCGGCAGGTCTGGGTGCGTTCGATCGGCCAGGTGGAGTACCGCGACCACCGGCCCGCGCTGCTGGTGGGCGCGTTGCAGGACGTGACGGAAAGCCAGCGCGCGCGCGTGGCGCTGGAGCAGAGCCAGGAGCGGCTGCACCGGGCACTGGAAGGCTCGGGCCTCGCGCTGTGGGACCTCGACGTGCCGGCCGAGCGCATCTATCTCTCGGCGACCTGGTCCGCCATGCTGGGCGGCGAACCCCGCGAGACCCACTGCACGGCGCAGGAACTGCTGGACCTCGTGCCGCCGGAGGACCTGGCGCGCATCCAGGAAGGGCTGGAACTCGTGCTGGGCGGCCGCTCCGCGCGCTATGCGGTGGAACACCGGGTGCACCGGCGCGACGGCACGCTGCTGTGGATCCACAGCGAGGGCCGCGTGGCCGACCGCTCGCCCGAGGGCATGCCGCTGCGCATGGTGGGCACCAACCGCGACATCACGCAGGCCAAGCAGGCCGAGCACGACCTGCGCGAAGCGCGCGATGCGGCCGATGCGGCCAGCCGGGCCAAGAGCCAGTTCCTGGCCACCATGAGCCACGAGATCCGCACGCCCCTGAACGGCATCATCGGCATGACCAAGCTGCTGCTGGACGAGCCGCTGTCGGCCGAGGTGCGCCGTCATGCGGACCTCGTCGACCGCAGCGCGCATTCGCTGCTGGCGCTGGTCAACGACATCCTCGACTTCTCGAAGATCGAGGCGGGGCAGATGGAGATCGAGAGCGTGGCCTTCGACCTGCACGAGCTGGTCGAGGACCTGGCCACGCTGTACCGGCTGCGCGCCACCGAGAAGAGCCTGCTGTTCCGCGTGCGGATGGAGCCGGGCGTGCCGCAGTTCGTGCAGGGCGACCCGACGCGCATCCGCCAGGTGCTGGTCAACCTGCTGGGGAACGCGCTGAAGTTCACCCACGCCGGCTCGATCGCGCTGGACCTGCGCGCCACCACCGAGCCGGCGGCCTACCTGCTGGAATTCACCGTGGCCGACACCGGCATCGGCATCCCGCCGGAGGTGCAGCCGCAGCTGTTCAAGCGCTTCATGCAGGCCGATTCGGCCACCACGCGCAAGTTCGGCGGCACCGGCCTCGGGCTGGCGATCGTGCAGCAGCTGGTGCACCTCATGGGCGGGGCGGTGCGCGTGCGCAGCGCGCCGGGCCACGGTTCGCGCTTCGTCGTCACGCTGCCGGTGCGGGTCGCGCAGGAGGCCGCGCCCGCCTCGGTGTGGCAGGACCTGCCGCCCCCCTCGTCGGACACGAGCATCCTGATCGCCGAGGACAACACCACCAACCAGGTGGTCGCCTTCGGCATGCTGCGCAAGCTGGGGTACGAGAACGTGCGCCTCGCCAGCAACGGCATCGAGGCCTACCAGATGGCCAGCGCCGAGCCCTTCGACATCATCCTGATGGACTGCCAGATGCCGGAGATGGACGGCTACGAGGCCACGCGGCGGCTGCGCGCGGCCGGCTGCACGGCGACGATCGTGGCGATGACCGCCAACGCGATCAAGGGCGACCGCGAGCGCTGCCTCGACGCCGGCATGAACGACTACCTGACCAAGCCGATCGACATCCGGCTGCTGCGCGGGGTGCTGGCGCGCTGGGCGAGCGGGCAGACGTCGCGGCTGGCAGACCTGCCGCTGTTCTCGCCCGGCGACCTCGACACGCGCTTCGGCGGCGACGCGGAACTGCAGCAGGTGGCGCTCGGGACCTTCCGGCAGGCCACGCCCGCGCTCATGGCGAAGCTGCGCGCGACCTTGTCATCGGGCAACCGGCAGGCCTTCGGGCTGCTGGCGCATTCGGCCAAGGGCGGCGGTCTCATGGTGTCGGCGGAGCGCTATGCCGCGATCGCGGCGGCACTGGAGGAGCGCGCGGCGAAGGCGCCGGCGCAGGAGCTGGGCAAGCTGCTCGACGAGCTGGAGCGGGCCTTCGAGGAGTTCGCGACGATCGTTCAGGCGCGCGGATGAGGGCTGCCGTGGCGGGAGGATTCCGGCGCGCCGGGTGCGTCGTCCTTGGGCTGGCGCTCGCGCTCCGGCGCCGCGTTGGTCCGCTGGCCCGGGCCCTGGCGCAGCGCCCGCAGCACGCTGGCCGCCCCTTCCCCCGAATTCCCGTGCCTGCCGACGGGCGCAGGTTGCAGGGCGGGCGCGTCCTTGTCGGGGTCTGCGTCTGCGGGCTCGCTCATGGCGACACACATTAGATGTGAATCGGACCAGCGTTTGTAGGACGCTTTCCCGGTCGTGACGGGGCCGCGGCCGACGCGATCCGGACGCGGACGGCGATACGTTCGGCGCGTCAGCAGAGCAGTACCCGTCATGACCACCCACGTGAAGATTTCCAACGGCACCTGGACGGACGAATCCTTGCCGGAGTGGAAACGCAAGGAACTGCTGCACGACGACCTGAGGCGGCTGCGCCTGCGCAAGCCGGGCGGCGAGTCCGCCGCCGCTTCGCAGGCCGTCTCGCCCGCCATCGAAGTCCAGACGACGCCCGCCAAGCCGGGCAACCTGGAGCATCCCGGCGCCCGCTGAGGGGCGTACCCTTCCAACCAACCGTCCGATTTCGGGGCGACCGGCCGACGGAAGCCACAGTTCTCCCGTTGCCTGCGACCCGGACCAGGACGTGACCGTCCGCCTCGCCGACTGTCCCCCGGCGCGGATGGGAACCGTTGCTCGTGCTGGCACTGCGCCCGCGCCTCCTCCTTGATGTCGCCGAGTCGGACGGTCACGCCCTGGTCCTCCCCCGCGCGGGTGCGAGCGCAGCGTCCGTCGGTGAGCTCGCTCGAGCGGCGGGGACGGCGCCAAGCGAAGCCACACCCTTGCGGTCGACACGCTGCAGGACCAGTCCGTGGCTGTCCGGCTCAGCGACATCAAGGAGGAGGCGCGGGCGCGGCGCCAGCACGGGCAACGGTTCCCATCCGCGCCGGGGGACAGTCGCTGAGACGGACAGACACGGGCTGGTCCGGCCCGGGCGGCGCGACGTCCACCGAGCACGGCTCATAAGCGCTTGCCGGTCCAGATCAACCCATCGGCCGCGTGCGCGGGGATGACGGCTTGCGGCCCCGTCTGCACCGACCTGCCTCGCGGGCGCGACGGCCTTACTGCGGCTCCAGGCCCACCTTCTTCACCAGCGCGGCGTACTTCGAAAGTTCGCTGCGGAAGGCCGCATGCGCCTGCTCCGGCGTGCTGACGTGGATGCTGTTGCCCTGCTTGGCCATCGCGTCCTTCACCGCCGGATCGTTGAACGCGGCCACGACGGCGTCGTGCGCCTTCTTCACGCTCGCGGCGCTCATGCCCTTGGGGCCGATCACGGCGAACCAGGCTTCGACCGAGAAGTTGGCGAGGCCCTGCTCGGCGAAGGTCGGCACCTCCGGCGCCGCCGGCGTGCGCTGGGACGTCAGCATGCCGATCGGGCGCAGCGCACCCGCCTTGATCTGGCCCTGCACGCTGGGCAGCGCCGCGACTGCGAAGTCGATCTGCCCGCCCATCAGGTCCGTCACCATCGGGCCGACGCCCTTGTACGGGATGTGCCGGGCCTTCACGCCGGCCGCCTCGAGCACCAGCTCCGCGGCCAGGTGCAGGATGGTGCCGTTGCCGCCGGAGCCGAAGTTGAATTCACCCGGCCTGGACTTCAGCAGCGCGAAGAAATCGCGCGCGTTGGTGGCCGCAACCTTCTGCGGGTTGGCCACCAGCACCATCGGCGTGGCGCCCACGACGGCGATCGGCGTGAAGTCGCCGGGCATGTCGAAGGGCAGCGACTTCAGCACGCTGGGGAAGATCACGACGTTGTTCGACACCACCGACAGCGTGTTGCCGTCCGGCGCCGAGCGCGCCAGCGCCTGCAGGCCGACCACGCCGCCGGCGCCCGGCTGGTTGTCGACCACGACGTTGGCGTTGAGCGCCTTCGACAATGCCGGCGCGGCGGCGCGCGTGATCGCGTCGACGCCGGAACCCGTGGCGTTGGGCAGGATGAATTTCACGGTGCCGGACTGGGCCAGCGTGGCCAGCGGCAGCGCGCCGGCGGCGAACGCCGCGCCGGCCGCCAGCACGTTGCGGCGGGTGAAGGGGAAGGAAGGGGTATGGCTCAATTTGTCTCCTGGAAACGCATCTGTCTTGTCAAGCCACCACCGCGTGCGCCTTCAGTGCCTCGATCTCGGCGTCGGCCAGGCCGACGGAGCGAAGCAGTTCCTGGCTGTGGGCCCCGAGCACGGGCGGATCGAGCCGCACGCCGAGGCGTTCCCCGCCCAGGGTGAAGGGCAGCAGGGTGGTCTTGACGGTCTCGCCGGCCTTCGCGCCATCGGGCAGCCGGACATCGGCCAACCCGCCGGTGGCCAGCAAGTGCTCGTCATCGTACAGGTCTTCGGGCCGGCGGATGGGCGCGAAGGGCAAGCCGGCCTGCTCCATCCGCGCTGCAAGCTCGGCGGCGCTGCGCTCCCGCAGGCGCTCGCGCAGGGTGGCCAGCAGCTGCGGGCGCTGGACCACGCGCTGGTTGTTGGTGGCGTACTCCGGCTCGGACTTCAGGTCGGGGAAGCCGAGCACGTCGCAGAACTTGAGCCACTGCGCATCGCTCACCGCCGCCAGGAAGATCTGCTCGCCGTCCTTGACCGTGAAGACGTCGTACACGGCCCAGGGGTTGTCGCGTGCGGGCAGCGGCGCGGCGGGCTTGCCAGTGACGGCGTACTGCAGCATGTGCTGGCCCATGAGGAACACGTTGTTCTCGTACAGGGCCGACTGCACTTCCATGCCGCGGCCGGTGATGCCGCGCTGGATCAGCGCGCCCAGCACGCCGATGGCGGCGAACAGGCCGCCCATGATGTCGTTGACGCTGGTGCCGGCGCGCAGCGGATCGCCGGGGCGGCCGGTCATGTAGGCCAGGCCGCCCATCATCTGCACCACTTCGTCGAGCGCGGTGCGGTGGTCGTAGGGACCGGGCAGGAAGCCCTTGCAGGTGGCGTAGATCAGTTTCGGATGGGAGGCGCTCAGCGACGCGTAGTCGAGGCCGTACTTGCCCATCGTGCCGGGCTTGAAGTTCTCCGCCACCACGTCGGCGCTGGCGCACAGCCGGCGCGCCAGCGCCGCGCCCTCAGTCTGGTGCAGGTCGATGGCGATGCTCTTCTTGTTGCGGTTGAACATGGGGAAGAAGCCGGCGCCGGCGCCGAGCAGCCGCCGCGTGCGGTCGCCGTCGATCGGCTCGACCTTGATCACCTCGGCCCCCAGGTCCGCCAGCACCATGCCGCAGGTGGGACCCATGACCATGTGGGTGAATTCGACGACGCGCAGGCCGTTCAGCGGCTGCGGCGTGGCGGGCTGGGTCTCAGGCATGCAGGGCCTCCATCATGGGTTTCGGCAGGCCCGTCCTGAAGATCGTGCCGTGGGTGGGCTCGCCGGCGAGCCACTGCGCGACGCGCGCGCGCAGCGCGAGCAGCCGCTCGAAGTCGAGGCCGGTTGCTATGCCCATGCTGTGCAGCATGTACGTGAGGTCCTCGGTGGCGACGTTGCCGCTCGCGCCCGGCGCGTGCGGGCAGCCGCCGATGCCGGCGGTGCAGGCGTCGAAGCGCGCGATGCCCAGTTGCAGCGCGGCGAAGACGTTGGCGAGACCCAGGCCGCGCGTGTCGTGGAAATGGCCGCACACCAGCCTGTCGCCGGCCACGCGCAGCACGCGCTCGAACAGGCGCGACACCATCGCCGGATCGGCGTAGCCCACCGTGTCGGCCAGGCTCACCGCGTCCACCCCGGCGTCGAGCACGGCCTGCACCAGCCGCACGACTTCCTCCGGCGCGACGCGGCCCTGCAGCGTGCAGCCGAAGGCGGTGCTGATGCCCACCTCGATCTCGGTGCGCGCGCCGCGCGCATCGCGCTCGGCGCGGATGCGGCCGATCTCCGCCACCACCTCGTCGGGCGCCTTGCGCAGGTTGGCCAGGCTGTGCGCGTGGCTGGCCGACAGCGGCAGCAGCATCATTTCCGCCCTCGCCGCCAGGGCGCGCTCGGCCCCCTTCAGGTTCGGCACCAGCACGGTGGCGCGCAGGCCCGGCAGGGTCTGCGCGAAGGCCAGCACTTCGGCCGTGTCGGCCAGCTGCGGCAGCAGCCTGGGCGGCACGAAGGAGCCGACCTCGATCTCGCGCTGGCCGGCGTCGTACGCCGCGCGGATCCACTCGATCTTGGCGGCGGTGGGCACGATCGTGGCGACGCTCTGGAGGCCGTCGCGCAGGCCCATCTCGCGCACGACCACGCGGCGCGGCAGGGATTCGGTGAAGGAAGACGCTTGCATGAGGCCGCGAGTTTAGAATTTCCGTATCGGCCTTTGAACTCAATTTCGGAACGATGAAGTTCCGATCCGGAAAACCTTGCGCGACCTCGACCTGACCACGCTGCGCCTGTTCGTCTCCGTCTGCGAGACCGGCAACATCGCCCGCGCGGGCGAGAAGGCGAGCATCGTCGGCTCCGCCATCAGCAAGCGGCTGGCGCAGCTGGAAGACCAGCTCGGCACGCCGCTGCTGGTGCGCAAGCGCCATGGCGTGGTGCCCACGCCGGCGGGGCAGACGCTGCTGGAACACGCCCGCGGCATGCTCGATGGCGCCGCGCGCATCGAGCGCGACATGGAGGCTTACGTCGCGGGTGGGCGGGGGCAGGTGCGCATCCTGGCTTCCGTCTCGGCGATGACGGAATCGCTGGCCGACGACGTGGCGGCCTTCCTGCGCGAGCCGCAGCATCGCGCGATCAAGGTGGACCTGGAGGAGCGCGTGAGCCCGGAGATCGTGCGCGGCGTGCGCGAAGGCCATGCCTCGCTGGGCGTGTGCTGGGACGCGGCCGAGGTCGGCGCGCTGCAGTCGCGGCCCTACCGCACGGACACGCTCTGCGTCGCGGTGCCCGAGGGCCACGCGCTGGCTGCGCGCCGCAAGCTGCGCTTCGTCGACACGCTGCCCTACGAGCACGTGAGCCTGCCGGTCAACAGCGCGGTGCAGGTGATGCTGCAGCGGCGCGCCGCGGCGGCCGGACGCAGCGTGAACCACCGCGTGGTCGTGACCAATTTCGAAGCCGCCATGCGCGTCGTGCGCGCCGGGCTGGCGATCAGCATCATGCCGCGCGAAGTGGCCGAAGCCGGCACGACGCCGCCGCCCGGCCTCAAGCTGCTGCCGCTCGACGAGCCGTGGGCGCAGCGGCGCTTCATCCTCTGTTTCCGCGCCGCCGACGCGCTCGCGCCGGCGGCGCAGCTGCTGCTGGACCACCTGGCGTCGCTCGCCACCCCACCATGAACGAAGAAGTCCTGGATCTCGGCGGGCAGCCGCGCCTGCTGTTCCTGTCGCAGTCCGCCGAGGCCGTGCGAGCGCAGCTGGCCGGCCGCCGCCTCACGCGCGCGGAGGCGGGCGCCTTGCGCGACGACATCTCCACCGACGAGATCAGCCCGGTGCGCATCATGTCGCACTACGACGCCAGGCTCGCGCGCTTCCCCTACACCGGCTTCACCACCGCGGACCGCCAGCAGCCGATCGCGCCCGGCGCCGTGCAGGCGGGCGGCTTCCAGGTGACGGTGGCGGGCCGGCGCTACGGCAAGGGCTCCTCGCGCGAGCACAGTCCGGCGGCGGAGCAGCTGGCGGGCATCCGGCTCGTGATCGCCGAGAGCTTCGAGCGCATCTACCGCCAGAACGCCGACAACATCGGCCTCTTCACGTCGACCGACTTCGGCCTCGTCGAGCGGCTGCAGCGCGGCGAGGCGATTCCCGTCGCCGAACTCGTGGGCGGCCGCGATGCGCTGGCCGCCGCAATCCTGCGCAGCGGCGGGCTGCTGCGCTTCGGCCGGCAGCACCTGCGTGACGCACGTCCCGTTCGCCTGCCTGCAGCCTGCGGCCCCCTCACGCTGTTCGAGAAGATCGTGCAGCGGCACATGCTGCACACGCCGGTCACGCCCGACGCGCCGCAACCCGGCGAGGGCTGCTTCGTGCGCGCCGACTGGCGCTTCATCCACGAGTACTACACCGGCATGGCGGCGCACATGCTGCACGAAACGCTGGGCCGGCCGCTCGCGCTGCACGGGATGGACTCGATCCTCGTGTTCGAGGACCACACCTCCTACGTGGAAGAAAGCCCGGCCCACGCGGGCTCCTTGCTGCTGCCGAACATGCATGCCATGCAGCAGGCCCAGCGCGACTTCGCCGCCGCGTACGGCCTGCGCAGCCACCGCACATTGACGGAGGAGGAGGCGCGCGCCGATGACGGCGGCAACGTCGCCGGCATTTCCCACGCGATGATGGCGGAGCACTACGCGCTGCCGGGGCAGCTGGTGGTGGGGACCGATTCGCACACGCCGCACAGCGGCGCGCTCGGCTGCGTGGCCTTCGGCGTCGGCACGACGGACATGGCCAATGCTTTCGTCACGGGCGCGGTGCGGCTCACGCTGCCGCGGGTGCTGCGCATCGAGCTGGCCGGCGCGCTGCCGCCGGGCGTGGCGGCCAAGGACGTGGCGCTGCACCTGCTGCAACTGCCGGCGATCCGGGCCGGCGCGGGCGTGGGCAAGGTGTTCGAGTTCGGCGGCCCCGCGCTGGCGGCGCTGGGCACCGACGAACGCGCGACGCTGACCAACATGACGGCCGAACTCGGTGGCCTCACGGGGATGGTCGAGCCCGACGCCGAGACGCTGCGCTTCCTGAAGGAGCGCCGCGGCGTGGACTGCGTTCTGGAGCCCTGGATGCGCAGCGACCCCGGGGCGGCGTACAGCGACACGATCCGCGTCGACTGCACCGCGCTGTCACCGATGGTCGCGCGGCCGGGCGACCCGGGCAACGGCGTGCCGCTGGACCAGGTGGGCGAGCGCGTGAAGGTGGACATCGCCTACGGCGGCTCCTGCACCGCCGGCAAGCGCGAGGACTTCGACCAGTATCACGCGGTGCTCGCCTGGGGCCTCGCGCAGGGCCTGACGGTGCCGCCGCAGGTGCAGCTGTTCCTGCAGTACGGCACGACGGCCGTGCGGGACTACTGCAGCGCGCGCGGCTACGACCGTACCTTCGCGGCGGCGGGCGCGCGCATCCTGCAGCCTTCGTGCGGGGCGTGCGCGAACTGCGGGCCGGGCTCGTCGACCGAGGCGGGCCAGGTGACCGTGAGCGCGATCAACCGCAACTTCCCGGGGCGGTCGGGGCCGGGGCAGGTGTGGCTGGCGAGTCCGGCGACGGTGATGGCGAGCGCGCTGGCGGGGGAGCTGGTGTCGTGGGCGGAGTTGCAGCGGCGCGTTGGCGCTCGGTGAGCTCGTGCTGCGAATCGCAATGTCCGAACCGGTAGGCTGGTGGTGAGCCGCGCCAGCGCGCGAACCCCAGCGCTGCGCTCGCTGCATCGCTGGGGTTCGTTCCTCACCGCCAGCCTACGAGCGCTCCAGCAGCCCGCGATCGGCCAGCCCCCGCCGCACGTCCTCCGGCCCGCGCACCTGCACCGCCTGCATCCCGATCGCGCGCGCGGCCTCGATGTTCGGCAGCAGGTCGTCGAACAGCAGCGCCTCGGGCGCGGCCACGCCGATCGCAGCGAGCACATGCCGGAACGCCGCCTCGTCCGGCTTGCGGTGCCCGATCTCGTGCGAGACGAACACGCGGTCGAACCGCGGCAGCAGCCGCGGGAACGCGCGCTCGATCTCGGCCACGTGCACGGGGTTGGTGTTGCTGATCGCGTAGCGCGGCACGCCGGCGCGGATCGCGTCGAGGAGGCGCACCGTCTCCTCGATCTCGGCCACCAGCAGGGCGTTGAAGCCGGCCCGGACCGTGTCCGTGTCGCAGTCCAGGGCGAGCACCTCGCGCAGGTGGGCCAGGAAGCCTTCCGGCGGCAGGTGCCCGGTCTCGTGGCGGCACCAGGGCTCGTCGGCGTGGAAGGCCGCGCGCAGTTCTTCGGCGGACAGGCGCGAGTGCGGCTGCCACAGCGCGAGGGAGCGGCCCGGATCGATGTCGAGCACCACGCCGCCGAGGTCGAACAGCACGGCGCGGGGGGCGATGGGAGAGTCCTTCATGCGCTGCGATTGTCCCCGACCGTCGCGGCCTGGTGCTTCGAGCAGCGGGGCGCGCGTGCCGGCGGCGCTCAGCTCGGCCGTGCAAACCTGCGCAGGATGCACTTGCGACGCGGCCGCACTCTCGCGACACTGGCGGTCCCCCACACCACCTCGAAGGAGAGCGTCATGGAAGTCTTCATGGTCGAACGTTCGCTCAAGGGCATCCCGATGGACCAGCTCGCCGCCGCGCAGCAGCGCGCCATCGCGACCGCGAAGGAGATGACTGCCGCCGGCACGCCGATCCGCTACATCCGCTCGACCTTCGTGCCGGAGAGCGGGCAGTGCATGTGCCTGTTCGAGAGCAAGGACGAGGGCACGGTGAAGGCGCTGAACGAGAAGGCGAAGATCCCGTTCGACAACGTGAGCGTGGCGCTGGACCTGACGCCCTGAGCGCCCCCACCCCGACCCTCCCCCGGAGGGGGAGGGAGGAATTCAGTCCGCCTTCGCGCCCGAATCCTTCGCCAGCTTCGCCCAGAAGCGGTTCTCTTCCTTGATGAACGCGGCGAAGTCCGCCGGGGAGGAGGAGGCCGAGACGTCGGTGCCTTCGCGCGCCAGCGCGGCCTTCACCTCCGGCTTCTGCAGCGCCACCTGCGTGGCGTCGAACAGCTTCCTGACGATCTCCGGCGGCGTGCCCGCCGGCACGAAGAAGCCGTACCAGAAGTCGATCTTGTAGTTCGGCAGGCCCGCCTCCTTCATGCCCGGCAGGTCCGGCACCAGCGGGAAACGCTCCGTCGTCGTCACGCCCAGCCCGACCAGGCGCCCACCCTTGATCTGCGGCAGCACCGAAGGCGGCGTGGCGAAGGTGACCTGCGTGTCGCCCGCGATCACCGACTGCACCGAAGGCGCGCCGCCCTTGAAGGGGATCGGCGTCAGGTTTGCGCCCGTGAGCTGGTTGAACAGCACGCCCCCCAGGTGCGGCGCCGAACCCATGCCGGCGTGCGCGAAGTTCACCTTGCCGGGGTTCTTCTTCGCGTACTCGAGCAGCTCGGGAATCGACTTCACGCCGATCTGCGGATTGGCCGCCACCACCAGCGGCGACGCCGTGAGCTTGGCCACCGGGATGAGGCTTCCCACGCCGGCCGCCCACTTCGCGTCGATCGCGGGATTGACCGAGATGGCGCTGGGGCTGGCGATCAGGATCGTGTAGCCGTCCGGCGCCGCCTTGGAGACGAAGTCCGCCGCGATGCTCGAGCCCGCGCCCGGCTTGTTGTCGATGATGATCGGCTGGCCGAGCGCGCGCGCGAGCGCATCGCCCACCGAGCGCCCCACGTAGTCGGCCGCGCCGCCGGGCGTGAAGCCCACGACGAGCTTCAGCGGCCGCTCGGGCCAGGCGGTGGTCTGCGCAGCGGCGCTGCCGCAGAGAACGAAGGCCAGCGCGCAGCCGGCAAGGATTTTCGACATCACGCTACTCCTGTGATCACGATCTTTCCGACATGCGCGTTCGCCTCCATGAGCGCCCGCGCGGCGGGCAGCTCCTCGAAGGGGAACGCGCGATCCACCAGCGGCCGCAGGCTGCCCTGCGCCACCAGCGGCAGCATCTCCGCGCCGAAACGGCGCACGCCCTCGGCCTTCTGCGCCGGGCTGGTCATCTTCTGCGACACCCCGAACAGCACCAGCCGCTTCGCGTGCAGCGCCTGCAGGTCGATCTCGGACTTCAGCACGCCATCGACGTAGCCGACGGTTGCCAGCCGCCCCTCGAAGGCGAGGCAGCGCACGCACTCGGCGAACACCGTCCCGCCCACGTTGTTGACGACGAGGTTGACGCCCGCGCCGGCGGTGGCATCCATCACCTGCGCGTGGAAGTCGGGGGCCCGCGTGCAGATCGCCACGTCCAGCCCCACGGCCTGCAGCCGCTCGAGCTTCTCGCGCGACCCGGAGGTGCCGATCACCTTCGCGCCCAGCGCCCTGGCGATCTGCAGCGAAGCCACGCCGACCCCGGACGAGACGCCGGTCACCAGGAGCCAGCCGCCCGCGCGCAGGCCGCCCTGCAGCACCAGCATGTCGTGCGCGGTCAGGTACGTGACGGGCAGCGCGCCTGCCTCCTCCCACGAGAGGCCCTGCGGCACCGGCATCGCATCGGCCTCGTTGGCCAGCACGTAGTCGGCCATCGCACCGGCAAAGCGGCCCATCACGCGCTCACCCACCGCGAAGCGGGCCACCTCGGCGCCCACCTTCACCACCTCGCCCGCGCCTTCGATGCCCAGGGGCTTGGCGCTGCCGGCCTTGGTGAGGCCGCCGATGATGAATTCGCCGCGGTTCAACCCCGCGGCGCGCACGCGCACCAGCATCTGGCGCGGCCCTGGTTCGGGAACGGGGGCCTCGCGCAGCTCGGTGCGCGACTGCGTCTCATCGGTGTTCAACCACCAGGCACGCATCTCATTTCCCCCGGAACGCGGGCTTGCGCTTTTCCATGAAGGCGCGCCGGCCCTCCGCGTAGTCCTCGCTGTCGAAGCAGTTGCGGATCAACTGCTGGCACAGGTCGCGGTCCAGGTCGGCGTCGGGCTTGAGGATCTCCTGCATGATCCGCTTGCCGGCGTACACCGTTAGAGGCGCGTTCTGGCCCATCGCGTCGGTGTACTCCTTGAGCAGCGCATCCAGACCGTCGCCGGGGCAGGCGCGCGTGATGAGGCCTAGCGACTTCGCCTCCGCGGCGTCGATGCGGCGCGCGGTGAAGAACAGGTCCTTGGCGACGCCCACACCCACCAGGTCCACCAGGTTCTTCAGCGCCGAGAGCCGGTAGCCGAGGCCCAGGCGCGCCGCCGGAATCGCGAAGGTGGAGTCGTCGCTGGCGATGCGGATGTCGCAGCTGATCGCGACGTTCACGCCGCCGCCGATGCAGTAACCGCGGATGCATGCCAGCGTGGGCTTGGCGCACAGGTAGATCGCCATCAGCGCTTCTTCGGCCATGGCCTCGTACTGCTTGACGGCCTCGCGCGCGGCGCGCATGTCCTCGAACTGCGAGATGTCGGCGCCGGAGACGAAGGACTTCTCGCCCGCGCCGGAGAACACGACCAGCCGGATGGCGTCGTCGCTCTCGGCCTGCCGCAGCAGCGGCGGCACGGCCTGCCACATGTCGACGGACAGCGCGTTGTGGCGGGTGGGATTGTTGAAGCGGATGTGCAGGGTGGACCCGTCGGCCCAGGCCTGCACGCGTTCGGTGGGCGACTGGTACGCCTGTTGTTGTGTCATGCGTGCTCCGGAACTGGAGCGCGCAGTATCCCCGCGGGCCGCGGCGCGGGCCGTCGGGTCTTACCCGATCACTTAAGTCTCCTCTTCTTCCTCGGCCGCCTGCTGCAGCAGCTGGAAGGGCGGGGCGTCCTTCACCAGCAGCACGCTGCAGGGCGCTTCGGCCGCGACGCGGGCCGGGATCGTCGGGATCCAGCGGCGCAGCGCCAGCCCGTGGGTGGCGGCGCCGATCACGATGAGCGTGACGTGGTTGGCCTCCGCGTAGGCCAGCAGTGCGCCCGCCACGTCGTCCGACTGCAGCACGTGGAACGACACCTGGCGGCCGTGCAGGTCGATGCCGCGGCACCACTGGCGCAGCTGCTCGCTGTGGTAGCGGTGCACGGCCGCTTCCTCCACCTGCGGGTCGGCGTCGACCACGGTCACGCAGGCCAGGCGCGCGCCGGGGCGGATGCCCAGCGAACGGCCGGTGGCCTGCCGCAGCCCGTACAGCACGGCATCGGTGGTGTCGCGGTGCGGCACGGCCACCATCACGATCGGCACTTCGGTGATGCGCTCCGTCGGCAGCGGGCTGGGCTCGTAATGCATGCCGGCCGCGCGGATCCAGCGGCGGAACTGCGTGCTGAAGGAGGTGCGCCGGGTGCGCAGGCCGCGCGGGCCCACCTCCACCTGCTGCGGGTTGCCGAGGTCGAAGGCCAGGTGCGCCGCCGAGGGCGGCCGGTTGGCCGCGGCGCTTTCCAGGCAGTGCAGGATGATCTCCTGCAGCCAGGGCGGCACGTCCGGGTTGAGCGCGCGCGGCGGCGAGGGATCCATCCACAGCCGCTGGCGCAGGCCGCCGGTGGTGGCCGGCGCGCCGAAGGGCAGTTCGCCGGTGGCGAGCTCGTACAGCATCACGCCGATGGCGAAGATGTCGCTGCGCGGGTCGCCCCGCACCCCCACCACCTGCTCGGGTGCCATCCACGCGGGCGAGCCGATGGCGGGGCGCAGGTCGGCCGCCAGCAGGTCGGGGTAGTGCGCATGCCAGCTCAGGCCGAAGTCGAGCAGCACGCAGCTGCCGTCGGGGCGGAAGATCACGTTGGCTGGCTTCAGGTCCAGGTGCACCGCGTTCTGCCGGTGCAGGCTGTGCGCGGCCAGCGCGATGGCGCGGCCCCAGCGGGCGATGTCCTCGGCGGCGGGGCGGCGCCGCAGCGGCGACATCTCGTCGAGCATCTGCTGCAGCGTGCGGCCCTCGATGTATTCCATGACGAGGTAGGGCAGCCGGTGCATGTCGCCCGCGGCCACGAAGCGTGGCACGTGGGGGCCGTGCACGGCTTGCAGCATCTGGTGCTCCACCTCGAAGCCGACGAGGTTCTCGGCGCCTTCGCCGCCGCCCATGCGCGGCAGCTTCATCATCATGGGGAAGCCGGGGTCGGGGCGGCCGCCGTCGTAGCGGACGCGGTAGATCTCCGCCATGGCACCCATGTGCACCCTCGGGCCGACGACGAAGCCGTCGATCACCGATCCCTCTTGCAGTCTCATCGTCCCCGTTCCAGTCGTATCGCGAAGCTTTCCGGCAGGCCGGCCGCGCGGATGGCTGCGGCGGCGGCGATGTGGTCGTAGGCTATGCGGTGGAACGACAGGCGCGCCTGAGCCACGTCAAACAGGGCATACATGGCCCGCGGGTCGCCGTCGCGGGGCTGGCCGACGGAGCCGACGAGCGCCAGCCAGTTGCGGTGCGCCCCCAGCGGCACCGGCACGTCGGGGACCGGCGCGAAGGCCATCGGGTGGCCGTCGGCCGCGCGGTAGTACAGCTGCTGCTGGTGCACGTGGCCGCAGAAGACCTTGCTGGCGCCCCATTGCCGCTGCGCCGCGCCGAGCGCGCGCCGCACGAGCGCGGGGCGATCCAGGTACTGCCAGCGTGCGGGGTCGTAGGGGTCGGCGTGCACCAGCAGGGCGTCGTCGACGGTCGCCGTCAGCGGCAGGCTGGCGAGGAAATTGCGGTGGCGCACGCCCAGCTGCGCCTTGGTCCAGCCGGCCGCGAGCTGCTCGCCGGTGCCCCCGGTGCCGCTGTCGTCGTAGACCGCCGTGTCGTGGTTGCCGCGCACGACGAGGGCGCCGCGCGCGGCGAGTTCCATCACGGTGTCGAGCACCTGCACCGGCTCGGCGCCGTAGCCGACCAGGTCGCCCAGGATCGCGAAGCGCGTCGCGCCCGAGCGGCGTGCGTGCGCCAGGCACGCCAGCAGCGCGCCCCGGTTCGCATGCAGGTCCGACAGCAGGGCCAGCTTCATGGGTCGATCTTGGGCTGCGGGCATGGGCCCTGGTTGATGCACGTCAAGAGGCAGGGACGCACCCGCGCCGAGACTGGTATCAGGCAGTAAGGAGAGCAGACATGGACGCCCAGGACAAGGCCCCCGACACCGTTCCCGCCACGCAGCTGCACGGGCCGGTGAACGAATTCCACGGATCGCACCAGCACATCGTCGATGGCCTGCACGCCATGGAGAAGCTGCCCGAACTGGCCGAGGCGCTGGACCGTGCCAGGCACATCGCCAACGCCACGCTGATGCTGTTCGACAAGGTGGTGCACGAGCACCATGCGGACGAGGAGCAGGAACTGTTCGTGCACGTGCAGAAAAGCTGCACGGACATCCGTGAAGGCCATCGCGTGCAGGAACTCGTCGGGCGGCTGGCCGCCGACCATCGCCGCATCGAGAAGATGTGGCTGAAGCTGCGCCCCGCGGTGGCGATGACGGCGCAGGGCAAGTTCCACGGCGTGCCGGACTTCCGGGCCGAAGTGGCGAAGCTGGTGGAGATCTACCTGGAGCACGCGCAGCTGGAAGAGGAAGTGTTCCTGCCGCTCGCCGACGCCATCCTCGGCCGCGACGCCAACCACATGGCGGCGCTGGACGTGGCGCTGCACCTGCGCCATGCGCCGCCGATACGGGGGGCGTACGTCTAGGCGGGCCGCGTAGAAGACCGGACAGCCGGACAGCCGGACGCAGAGGACGCAAAGGGTACGCAGAGAGCGCAAAAGGAATACCTTTCAATGGATGTTCTTTTGCGTCCTCTGCGTACCCTTCGCGTCCTCTGCGTCCGGTAGTCCGTCTTCAGGATTTCACCACCACCGCTGCTGCCCCGGCTGCGGCACCGAGTGGCAGCGCTCGCAGGTGAACATCGCGGTGAAGGCCACCTTGGCGTGGCAGGTGCCGCAGGATTCGCCGGCCAGGATCTTCGGCATCGTGGTCGGGTTCGCCCCCGCCTTCGGCACGAACAGCGTGTCGTGGCAGTTCGTGCACGCCAGCCACTCCGTGTGCGCGCCGTGCGGGAACTTCACGTACGGCATCTGCGCCGTGTTCTTCATCAGGATGTCCAGCTCCAGCACCTGCGGGGCCGCGTCGCCCCCGCGCACCGAGGCCCGCGGCTGGATCAGGCCCTCGCGCAAGGCGCGCATCCAGTCCGGCCGGCCGCGCGCGTCGGCGGGCAGCGCGGAGAACGCATCCTTCGGCTGCTGCAGCTTCCAGTGATCGGGGTTCTCCGGGTCCAGCACCGCAGGCGGCGGGGCGTCGGTGGGCGGCTCCGGCAGCGAGCCGAAGAGGTCCGCCGGCCACTCCGGCGGCCGGGGCTGCGCCTGGGCTTGCGCGGGCGCCTGCGCGCTGGCGTCCTGCGCCACGGCGCAGCCGACGATCGCGAGCGCGCCGGCCACGAGTGCGACGGCGGCAACGAGCGGGCGCGTGCGCTTCAGAAACAGCAAATCCTGCAGGGCGTGAGCCATGCAGGATTCTGGTGCGGCCCCGATGGGCCGCGGTTGCCGAAGGTCAATTCGGCTGGGGCGTGGGCGAAACGGTGCCGGACATGTGCTCGGTCTTGGCATCGAGCACGACTTCCGGCTCGTCGACTTCCAGCGCGGTCGGGTGCGACAGGTGCGTCGCCAGCTGCGCCATGTCGAGGTCGCCGGTCCAGCGCGCCACCACCAGCGTCGCCACCGCGTTGCCCACCAGGTTGGTCAGCGCGCGCGCTTCCGACATGAAGCGGTCGATGCCCAGGATCAGCGCCAGGCCCGCGACCGGTACGTTGCCCACCGCGGACAGCGTCGCCGCCAGCACGATGAAGCCGCTGCCGGTGATGCCGGCGGCGCCCTTGGAGGTGAGCAGCAGCACGGCCAGCAGCGTGACCTGCTGCATGATCGACAGCGGCGTGTCGGTGGCCTGCGCGATGAACACGGCCGCCATCGTCAGGTAGATCGAGGTGCCATCGAGGTTGAAGGAGTAGCCGGTGGGGATCACCAGGCCCACGGTGCTTTTCTTCGCGCCCAGGTTCTCCATCTTCTCCATGATGCGCGGCAGCACGGACTCCGAGGAGGAGGTGCCCAGCACGATCAGGAGTTCCTCCTTGATGTACTTGATCAGTTTCCACACCGAGAAACCGTGGAAGCGCGCGATCGTGCCCAGCACCACGAACACGAACAGCAGGCAGGTCAGGTAGAACGCGCCCATCAGCTTGCCGAGCGAGAACAGCGAGCCCACGCCGTACTTGCCGATGGTGAAGGCCATCGCGCCGAACGCGCCGATCGGGGCCACCTTCATGATGAAGCCGATGATCGTGAACAGCACGTGCGAGGTCTTCTCGATGAAGTCGAACACCAGCGTGCCGCGGCCGCCGAAGCGGTGCAGCGCGAAGCCGAACATCACGGAGATCAGCAGCACCTGCAGGATCTCGCCCTTGGCGAAGGCGTCGAACACCGTGGTGGGGATCACGCCCAGCAGGAAGTCCACCGTCGTCCCCATCTTGCCGGGGCCGGTATAGGCGGCGATGCCCTTGGTGTCCAGCGTCGCCGGGTTCACGTTCATGCCGGCGCCGGGCTGCAGCACGTTCACCACCACCAGGCCGATGATCAGCGCGATCGTGCTGACCACCTCGAAGTACAGGAGCGCCAGGCCGCCGGTCTTGCCGACCTTCTTCATGTCCTCCATGCCCGCGATGCCCACCACCACGGTGCAGAAGATGATCGGGGCGATCATCATCTTGATCATCTTGATGAAGCCGTCGCCCAGCGGCTTCATCTCCGTGCCGAGCGCGGGATAGAACTGCCCCAGGAGCACGCCGGCGATGACGGCGCAGATCACCTGGAAGTACAGGGAGCGGTACAGCGGCTTGCGCGCTGCCGCTTCGAAGGTGGGGGGAAGCATGGCGGGTTTCTGGCTGCGTGGAAAACCGCGAACTTTAGGCAGACCGGGAAAACCCTGATATTGGGGGTTCCCACAACTTTGCGGCAGGTCAAGGCCGCGCGCGGGTGGCGGGCCGCCGAGCAGCGAGGGGGCTGCGCCGCGCAGGCTGCTAAGCAGCCGCGAGCAGCTCCCACGGCGGTTCCGTGGGCTTCTGGTACACGACCTGTCCGGAGCCGACGTGGATCACCTGGATGGCGGCGCCGGGTTCGGTTCGGCTCTTGGCGGCGATCGAGACGGCCACGCAGCGGTGGGCGACATCGAGTTCCCGCGTGCCGGGCTGCGGCCAGAGCGCGCCCCAGACGGGCGCGCTGCTGCGGATGCGGTAGCCCACCGGCTCCGGGCAGTTCCGGCGGGATGCGCGCATGCATTGATCCCGATCGCAGATATCCATGTCCCCTCCGACTTCTCCTGGCGCGAACCCGCGAGGATAGGGCCGTGGCGGCGCGCCTGTGTAGGACGATTCCTCCATCAATGGCACCAAGTGCGTGTTCTGCGCCTTCGCTGACGTGGATCAAGATCGGCACCGTGCCGAGCGGACCGGCGGGCGCCGGGCCTGTGCGAATCGGCCAACACCCCGCAACGCGGCGCGATGGCAAGATGGCGGCACCACGAGGAGGAGCCCCATGGACATGGTCAGCTACCAGGTCGAGTCCTTCGGCAAGCCGCTGGCGCGCGCGCTGCGCGAAGTGCCGCAACCGTCAGGCACGGAGGTGATCCTCAAGGTGGGCAGCTGCGGCGTGTGCCACAGCGACGTGCACCTGCACGACGGCTACTTCGACCTGGGCGGCGGCAACAAGCTGGAGATGGCGCGGGCCGTGCAGCCGCCGCGCACCCTGGGCCACGAGATCGCGGGCACCGTCATCGCCGTCGGCCCCGACGCGCAGGACGTGCACGTCGGCCAGCGCGGCGTGGCCTTTCCCTGGATCGGCTGCGGCACCTGCGCGCTGTGCGCCGCGGGCAAGGAGCACCTGTGCCCCGCCGGCCGCAACCTGGGCGTGGCGCGCGACGGCGGCTTCGCCACGCACGTGGTGGTGCCGCATCCGCGCTACCTGGTCGACTACGAGCCGCTGGCGCAGGAGCAGGCCTGCACGTATGCCTGTTCCGGCCTGACCGCGTACAGCGCGCTGAAGAAGCTCGATGCGCTGGGTGCAGGCGACGCGCTGCTGGTGATCGGGGCCGGCGGCGTGGGCCTCTCGGGCGTGCGGCTGGCGCGCCACCTGTTCGAGGCGGCGCCCATCGTGGTCGCCGAAGTGGATCGGGGCAAGTGGGACCTGGCGCGCGCGGCCGGCGCCAGCGACGTGATCGATCCCAATGCCGATGGCGCGCTGCGCGCGCTGCTCAAGTCCACCGGCGGCGGGGTCGCGGCGGCGGTGGATTTCGTCGGCGCCGGGGCGAGCTTCGCCTTCGGCCTGGGCGCGCTGCGCAAGGAGGGCCGGCTGGTCGCGGTCGGCCTGCTGGGCGGGGCGACGAGCGTGGTGCCCGCCATGCTGTCGCTGAAGGCCGTGTCCATCGTCGGCTCCTACGTCGGCAGCCTGCAGGAGCTGCGGGAGCTGATGACCATCGCGCGGCGCGGCGTGCTGCCCGAGCTGCCCGTCACCCCGCGGCCGCTGGCCGACGCGAATGCCACGCTCGACGAGCTGCGTGCCGGCCACGTGCGCGGCCGCAACGTGCTGCAGCCCTAGGCGATCCGCCTCCCTAGCAAACCCGCATTCCCATGCCGCCGCGGGCCTTCCAGAATGGCCCGCTCGATTCCAAGGAGTGGCTCAGGCATGGCTGAAGTGAAGTGGACCGGCGGCACCGAACACTGGACGCACAAGGGGGACGTGCGCCTCTTCCTGTGGAACAAGAAGGCCGCCCCCGGCGTGCCGCACCGGGGCACGCTGTTCTTCGTGCACGGCTCCTCGATGGCCTCGCAGCCCACCTTCGACCTGCAGGTGCCGGGGCGCCCCTTCTCCTCCGCGATGGACTGGTTCGCGGCCCAGGGCTACGACACCTGGACGATGGACAACGAGGGCTACGGCCGCTCGGGCAAGGAGCGCCCGATCAACAGCGACATCGCCAACGGCGCGGACGATCTCGAGGCCGGCACCGACTACGTGCTGAAGGCGACGGGCGCGAAGAACCTGCTGATGTACGGCATCTCCTCCGGGGCGCTGAAGGCGGCGCTGTTCGCGCAGCGCCATCCGGAGCGCGTGGCCAGGCTGGCGCTCGACGCCTTCGTGTGGACCGGCGAGGGCAGCCCCACGCTGGAGCAGCGGCGCAAGAAGCTGCCGGAGTTCCAGGCGAAGAACCGCCGCCCCATCGACCGCGCCTTCGTGCACAGTATCTTCGAGCGCGACCACCCCGGCACCGCGGACGAGGCCACGATCGAGGCCTTCGCCGACGCGATCCTCACGCTCGATTCCTCGATGCCCACCGGCACCTATGTCGACATGTGCTCGAAGCTGCCGCTGGTGGACCCGCAGCAGATCAAGGTGCCCACCATCATCCTGCGCGGCGAGTTCGACGGCATCGCGAGCGTCGAGGACCTGCTGGCCTTCTTCGCGAAGCTGCCGCACCCGAACAAGCAGTTCAGCGTGATGGAAGGCATCTCGCACGCGAGCTTCCAGCAGAAGAACTACATGAACGTGTATCACATCCTGCACGCGTACTACACGCTGCAGGAGCCCGTCTACAAGGGGTGATGCCATGCGCCTCGCGCTTTCCGCACTGGCACTGGGTGCGGCCCTCTCGGTGGTGGGTGCTCCGGCGTTCGCGCAGCAGCCGGCCTGGCCCACGCGGCCGGTCAAGCTGATCGTGCCCTTCGCGCCGGGCGGCTTCACCGATGTCACGGCCCGCATCCTGGGGCAGAAGCTGTCGCTGGCGCTCGGCCAGCAGTTCGTGATCGAGAACAAGCCGGGCGCGGGCTCCACCATCGGCAGCGACTTCGTCGCCAAGTCGCCGCCGGACGGCTACACGCTCTTGATGGTCTCCAGCACGCACGTGATCAGCCCCTGGCTGTACAAGAACCTGCCGTACGACCCGGTCAAGAGTTTTACCGTGGTGGGCAAGCTGGTCGAATCGCCCTACGTGCTGCTGGTGCACCCCAAGGTGCAGGCGAAGAACGTGCAGGAGTTCATCGCGCTCGCCAAGGCGCACCCCGAGGCGATCCACTACGCCTCGTCCGGCAACGGCAGCGCGCAGCACCTGATGGGCGGCCTGTTCGTGTCGATGACGGGCGCGCCACTGAAGCACGTGCCTTACCGCGGCAGCAGCGGCGCCGCGCAGGACCTCGTGGCCGGTGTCGTCGAGAGCAGCTTCGCCGGCGTGCCCAACGCGCTGGCGCAGGTGCCCCAGGGGCGCCTGAAGGCGCTGGCGGTGACGACGGCGAAGCGCGCGCCGCAGCTGCCCGACGTGCCCACGCTGGAGGAAGCCGGGGTGGAGGGCTACGACGCCGCCGTGTGGCTCGCGCTGCTGGCGCCGGCCGGCACGCCCAGGGAGATCGTGCACAAGCTCAATTCCGAAATCGCGAAGCTGATGGCCGCGCCGGACACGCGGAAGGCGCTGTTCGATGCCGGCGTGGAGCCGACGCCCTCGACGCCCGAGGAGATGGGGGACTACCTGCAGCAGGAGCTCACGCGCTGGGGCAAGGTGGTGAAGGAAGCCGATATCAGGCTGGAGTGAGGCGGGCATCCCTGGATGGTGGGGCGCGTGGCTACGGCATGAAAATCCTGAGACTCTGCGCCACCCTGTTCAGCCTTGGTCTCGCCGGCGTTGGTCTGCTCGGCGTTGCCTTCCCGACTCTCCTTCTTGAGTTTGCTCAGTCGTTGCTGCTGCCCCCGGCGCTCTATGGAGTCGCTGTGGTGCGCGTCGCCTTTGGTGTCCTTCTTGTCGTCGTAGCCGCTGGATCTCGCATGCCGCGGACGCTTCGGGCTGTTGGGGCATTCATTGTCGTCGCTGGTCTGGTCACGCCCTTCGCGGGAGTTCTACCATTTGACGAAACATTGAACTGGTTTTCGACTCAGAGCCTAGGCCTGTTCCGGTTTGTGGCGATGCTGCCTATGATGGTTGGCATCGTCTTGGCATTTGCCATCAACCCTGCTCGCCATGCCTCAGGTGACGGTGCCGTCTAACAGGTCGACGCGGACACGCACCGGCATTGCGCCGCAAGCCGTGCAGGTGAGCATACGGCGTGCGGCGCAATGCCGCTGCGTGCCGGTCAACTCCGACGTCCGACGTCACGGTTTTGCACCGTCGCCATCCCGGTGTAGCATCTGGCCATGCAGCTCGCTACTGGCACCGTCGTTGATGGGAAGATCGTCCTGGAAGGCGCGACGTTGCCTGAGGGAACGGTCGTGACTATCCTCGCCCGCGACAGCGACGAGACTTTTGAGTTGCCCCCGGAACTCGAGGCCGAATTGGCAGCCTCCATCGCGGAGGCTGACCGCGGCGAGACCATCACCTCCGTGGAGCTCTTCGAACGGCTCCGTCGCATTGCCTGACTCAGTGTGCTCGCGGTTGGGATCACACCCCGAGCGTTAGCTCAAATCGAGCGTGCCGCACAGTGGTGGGCCGACAACCGCCCTGCAGCGCCAGGCGCCATTCGGCTAGACCTGGCTGAAGCGCTCGAAGTTCTAGCCCAGCAACCCGGCATAGGCGCTCGCTGTAGTGCGCGTCACTACGCTGACGTTCGCCGGCTCTATCTCGCGCGCACCAGGTACCACGTGTACTACCGCGTGACCGGGGAGAAGCTCATTGTCCTGGCGTTCTGGCATGCAAGTCGCGGTCGTGGCCCGAAGCTCTGAGCCGTGATGTCGAACAGATCGATCGGCACGGACGTCCCATCGGCCGGCTTCGCCGGCCTACTGTCCGCCGGTCATCTCCAACGTTAGACCGCACGCGTCAGGCCCTGCAGAATTGAACATCGCCGAGGGTCCTGCCTACGCGCTCGGCTCGGGCGGCAAGCGCCGTTCCGCAGGACTTCATCGTTCCAGAATTCGTTGCGGAAGACGAGTTGTGCCAATATCCGGCCGATCTCTTGCACGAATCGGCCACTCGATCAAACGGCGATGTTCTTGAGATCGCGCAGACTCCATTCGTCACCACTCACGGGTCAGAAAAGATGAATCCAATCAGGCTTGTCGCAATCGCTCTCATCGTGCTGGGCGTTCTCGGCCTGGCCTATGGTGGCTTCAGCTACACGAAAGACACTACGGTCGTCAAGATTGGGCCGATCGAGCTCTCCGCAAAGGAGAAGCAGACCGTCAATGTTCCTATGTGGGCTGGCATCGGCGCCATCGTGGTCGGCGGGCTCCTGCTCGTCCTGGGCAGCAAGAAAGGGTAATACCGGATCCGCCGAACACCTCCTTTAAGCGGACCCGACTTCGGCGATAACCAAGTCAAACGTCAGGCCTCACATGGTGCAGCTTGCAATCACTTCGCGCGGTCTTGAAGACGCGATGCGCCTCGCCTCTGAGGAGAAGGCGTCGTCTGGTGCGACGCCAAGGCTGTTTCAGAGGCGGAGAACCAGACACGCTCGTATCCAAGGCTCCCCCGGTTCCATGCGCAGCCTGCATGAGTTGCGGTTGAACAGGTCGTTCGACGCGGACACGCACCGGCATTGCGCCGCAAGGCGTGCGTGGGAGCATACGTCTCACGGCGCAATGCCGCTGCGCCCGGTCCACTCCAACGTTCGCCATCACCGAGCGCCAGTGCTAGCATGAGTGCCATGATGGACTGGTCCAGCTGTACTGCCGTGGAGCGAGACCCCAGCCGTGTCAGCGGCGCGTGGGTTTTCCGCGGCACGCGTGTTCCGGTCGCCGCCCTGTTCGAGAACCTCGAGGACGGCGCGTCAATTCAAGACTTCGTCCAGTGGTTCCAGGGCGTGTCCCTGGAGCAGGTGCGGGCCGTTCTGGAGCACGCGGCCCGGAGTTCTGCGGCCGTCGTGTAGTGCGCATCCTCTTTGACCAAGGTACGCCGGCGCCGCTGCGCCACGCACTGGTCGGGCACTCCGTCGAGACCGCATTTGAGTTGGGATGGGGCACGCTGCAGAATGGGGCGCTCATCGCTGCCGCGGAGGCCGAAGGATTCGAGGTCTTTCTGACCACGGATAAGAACCTGAAGTACCAGCAGAACCTCGCAGGGCGCCGCTTGGCTGTCATCGTCTTGTCTACCACGAGCTGGCCGAGAATCCGCGCAGTCACTGCGAAGGTGCTCGAAGCGGTGGACTCGACGCGCCCAGGCAGCTTCATCGAAGTGAGCGTGGAGTGATAGCGAACAGGTCGTCCGACACGCACACGGAGCTTGCCCCATTTGCGTTGACCCTTTCACCGGGAACGGAGAGAGCCGCCAACGGGAAGAAGATGGGCCCGGACGCACACCGAGAACAGCGGCGCAAGTTCAAGCCCGGAGCTGGCTGACGGACGGTGCGGCCGCGATCCGCGGCCGCAGGAGCGACCTCGCCAACAGAACACGAAGGACGCACCATGTTCATCGGACATGCCGCCGTCGCGCTGGCGGCGAAGAAGCTCGCGCCCGAGGTCTCGCTCGGCGTGCTGCTCGCGGCCGCCACCTGGCTCGACCTGGTGTGGCCCATCCTGGTGCTGGCGGGCGTCGAAGTGGTGCGCATCGATCCCGGCAACACCGCCTTCACGCCGCTCGATTTCGTCTCGTACCCGTGGACGCACAGCCTCGTGCTGGCGCTCGCCTGGTCGGCGGCCTTCGCGCTGGCGCTGTCGCCGTGGGTGCGCGGGCGCCGCGCGCTTCTCGTGCTCGCCGCGCTCGTCTTCAGCCACTGGCTGCTGGATTTCGTCTCGCACCGGCCCGACCTGCCGATCACGCCGGGCGACTCGGTGAAGGTGGGGCTGGGCCTGTGGAACAGCGTCGCCGCGACGCTCGTCGTGGAAGGCGCGCTGATGGCCGCGGGCGTGTGGCTGTACCTGCGCACCACGCGCTCGCGCGACGCCGCCGGCCGCTATGCGTTCTGGTCGCTCATCGTGTTCTACCTGGCGATCTGGCTGGCCGGCCAGGTGTCGCCGCCGCCGCCGAGCGACAGCGCAGTCGCCTGGGCCGGCCTCGCCACGTGGCTGTTTCCGCTGTGGGCGGGCTGGGCCGACCGGCATCGGGTCACAACTGCACGCGGGTCCCCAGCTCGATGACGGCGTTGCTCGGGATGCCGAAGTAGTCCACTGCGCGCCCGGCATTGCGGGACATCGCCTCGAACAGGTTCTGCCGCCAGCGCGCCATGCCGCCCCGCGGGCGCGGCACCACGGTTTCGCGGCTCAGGAAGAACGAGGTGGCGAACAGGTCGATCTCCAGCCCGTGCGGGGCGCACAGCTGCAGCGCCGCCGGCACGTCGGGCGTGTCCATGAAGCCGAAGTGCAGGAGGACCTGCCAGAACCCATGGCCGACCTCCGCCACCTCCACCCGGCCGGCGGGCGGCACCCACGGCTGTTCGTGGAAGCACAGGGTGAGGATCACGTTGCGTTGGTGCAGCACGAGGTTGTGCTTGAGGTTGTGCAGCAGGGCCTGCGGCACCACCATCGGTTCGGCGGAGAGGAAGACGGCGGTGCGGGGCACGCGCACGATCTCCGTCTCCGCTGCCAGCCCTTCGAGGAAGCCGGCGAGGGGCAGCAGGTCGGCGTGCAGGGTTTCCATCAGCAACTCCCTTCCGCGGTGCCACGCGGTCATCAGCACCAGCATGCAGGCGCCCAGCGCCACGGGGAACCAGCCGCCTTCCAGGAACTTGATCGAACAGGACAGCACCAGGAGCAGGTCGACGGCGACGAAGAAGGCCGTGGCGCCCACCGACAGCCACAGCGGGTAGCCCCAGGCGCGGCGCACCACGAAGAAGGTGAGCAGGCTGGTGATCAGCATGGTGCCGGTCACCGCGATGCCGTAGGCCGAAGCCATGGCGGACGACGAGCCGAAGCCCAGGCAGGCCACGACCACGGCGGCCAGCAGCAGCCAGTTGAGGAAGGGGATGTAGATCTGGCCCCGCGCGCGTGCCGAGGTGTGCACGATCTGCATGCGCGGCAGCAGCCCGAGCTGGATCGCCTGCTGCGTGAGCGAGTAGGCGCCCGAGATCACCGCCTGCGAGGCAATGATGGTCGCGGCGGTGGCCAGCACCACGGCGGGCACCAGCGCGGCGGCGGGAAAGCTCAGGAAGAAGGGGTTCCCCACCGCCTGCGGGTCGCGCAGCAGCAGCGCGCCCTGGCCCGCGTAGTTCAGCGCCAGCGCCGGCAGCACCAGACCGCTCCAGGCGAGCCGGATCGGCCGCTTGCCGAAATGCCCCATGTCCGCATACAGCGCCTCGGCCCCCGTGATGGCCAGCACCACGGCGCCCACGGCGAGGAACAGGCCGGCTCCGCGCGCCGCCAGGAAGTGCCAGGCGTGGCGCGGATCGACCGCCTGCAGGATCTCGGGCGCCTGAGCGATCTGCCAGGCGCCGATGCCGCCGATCGTCGCGAACCACACGATCACCACCGGCCCGAACCACCGGCCCACGGTGCCCGTGCCGCGCCGTTGCGCCACGAACAGGCCCACGAGGATGGCGATGGCCAGCGGCAGCACCCAGGGCTTCAGGCGCGGCGCGACCACCTCCAGGCCTTCCACCGCGCTCAGCACCGAGATCGCGGGCGTGAGCACGCTGTCGCCGTAGAACAGGCAGGCGCCGAAGGTGCCGAGCAGCAGCAGCCGCCGGCGCAGCACCGGGCGGTCGGCGGCGGTGCGCATCGCCAGCGCCAGCAGCGCCATGATGCCGCCCTCGCCGTCGTTGCCTGCGCGCATGATCAGCGTCACGTACTTCAGCGTCACCACCAGCATCAGCGCCCACAGCACGACCGACACGGCGCCGGTCAGTGTCTGCGCGTCGAGCGGTACGCCGGTGGAGGGGGCGAAGATCTCCTTGATCGTGTACAGCGGGCTGGTGCCGATGTCGCCGTACACCACGCCCAGCGCGGCCAGCGTGAGGGCGGCGGTGCCGCCCTGGGGCTGCTCGTGTTCCGCCGGGGCGCGGCCCAGCGTCGCCGAAGCTTCCATGAATGGGGTCCTGTTCCCGTGTTCGACAGGCCCCGGTTGTCGCTGCCCGCGCATAAAAGCCGCATAAAAGCGGCTTCGATGTCGGGGATGGGACAGCCGACGGGAAGCGGTCCGCGGCTATTCGTCCGCCAGCCGGTAGCCCACGCCGAGTTCGGTGAGCAGGTAGCGCGGCTCGGCCGGGTCGCGCTCGATCTTGGCGCGCAGGTGCCCCATGTAGATGCGCAGGTAGTGCAGCTGGTCGACCTGCTCGCTGCCCCACACGTCGGCCAGCAGCTGGCGGTGCGTGACCACCTTGCCGGGCGTGCGGGCGAGCCGCTCGAACAGGCGCCATTCCAGCGGCGTGAGGTGCACCGGCTGGCCGGCGAGGCGCAAGGCGTGCGCGTCGCGGTCGAAAGCGAGTTCGCCGACCTCCAGCCGCGGCGCCGGTGCCGGTGCCGCGCCGGCGCGCCGCAGCATGGCGCGCACGCGCGCCAGCAGCTCGCCGACGCCGAAGGGCTTGCCCAGGTAGTCGTCGGCGCCGGCGTCGAGCGCGGCGATCTTCTGCGCCTCCTGGATGCGGGCGGACAGCACGAGGATCGGCGTCGCCGGCAAGCGGGTGCGCAGTTGCGCGATCCAGTCCACGCCGTCGCCGTCGGGCAGGCCGAGGTCCACGATCAGCAGTTGCGGCGGTGCGGCGCGCAGGTCGGCTTCGGCCGCGGCGATGCTGCCGGCCACGCGCGGGGCCATGCCCGCGGCGCTGAGGCTGGCGGCGACGAACTGCGCGATGGAGCTGTCGTCCTCCACCACCAGGATGGCGGTCCGCGTCATTGCGGCTGCTCCTGCACCACCACCGGCAGGTCGAGCCGGAACTCGGCGCCGGGTTCGCAGCGCCGCGCCTCCACCTGCCCGCCGTGGGCCTCGGCGATCAGCCGGCAGATCGCCAGTCCGAGCCCCGACGTGCCTTCGCGATCGCGCTGGCGGAAGCGCTCGAACAGCTGCCGCGGATCGCCCGCCGGCAGGCCCTCGCCGTGGTCGCGCACGGCGACGAACACGCCTTCGCGGCTGCGCCCGGCGCGCACGACGATGTGCGGCACCGCACCGCCATGCCGCACCGCGTTGTCCACCAGGTTGGCCACGAGCTGCGCCAGCAGGTTCGCCTCGGCGCGCACCGGCGGCAGCTGCCGCGCCACGCGCAGCTCCAGGCGCGCCTGCGGCCAGCGCCGGCGCATGCGGGCGACGGCGGCGCCGAGGATCTCCTCCAGCGCTTCCCACTGGGTCTTCAGCTCGGTCTGCGGCTGCGACAGGCGGGCCATCTGCAGGATGTTGTCGGCCATCAGCGCCAGGTCGCGCGCGTCGTTCTCCAGGTTGGCCAGGAGTGTCGCGCGCTGCGCCTCGCCCATCGCCGCGCCTTGCGTGCGCAGGGCGCTGGCGCTGCCCAGGATGCCCGCCAGCGGTGTGCGCAGGTCGTGCGACAGGGAGGCCAGCAGGGTGTTGCGGGCCGCTTCCGAGCGCGCGCTGTCCTGCGCGCTGCGGGCGGCCTCGCCGGCGCGCTCGCGTTCGACCGAGAGCCCGACCTGCCGCACCAGCGCCAGCAGGTGCTGCTGTTCTTCGGCGGCCGGGCGCACGCCGGGATCGAGCAGGAGCTGCACCGCGCCCGCCGGCTGGCGGGCGGCGAAGGGCGCGCACCACAGGGGCAGGTCGGCCCAGTCGTCGCAGCCGCGGCCCAGGGGGCGGCCATGCTCGATCGCCCAGCGCGCCGAGGCGGGATGGAAGCGGGCGTAGTCGCTGGCCGCGGCGAAGCAACGCAGGTCCTCCCCGCCGGGCTGCCGCACGAAGACCGCGCTAGGCCGCTGCAGCGCCAGCTGCAGCCACTCGGCCGCGCGCTGCGCCATCGCCTCGTGGCCCTCGCAGGCAGCCAGCACCTCGCTCAGCGCGTGCAGCTGCGCCGCCCGCGCCTCACCCGCCTGCGCGCGGCTGCGGCCCGCGCGCAGCCAGCCGATCAGGGTGTTCAGCGCCAGCGACAGGCCCAGCAGCACGGCGAGCGTCCACCAGTACTCGGCGCTGTCGACGTCGAAGGTGTAGCGCGGGGGCACGAAGAAGAAGTTGAGCGCCGAGACGCACAGCAGCGCGGCGAAGATCCCCGGCGCCCGGTCGAGCGTGAGGGAGGTCAGCACCACCGCGCACAGGTACAGCATGGCGAGCCCGGCCACCGACATCGCGCCATCGAGGGCCACGCAGGCGAGCGTCGCCACCGCGGTGGCCGCGGCTGCGAGCAGCCATTGCAGCGGACGGCCGGGGCGCCTCATCCGCGCATGGTAGGCCAACGGGATCACGCCCCCGGCGAACTCCCGCCGGCCGCCGCCGCGCCGGCGTCCTCGCGCCCCTCCAGCGTGAAATAGAAGGTGGCGCCCCGGCCCACCGCGCCCTCCGCCCAGACCCGGCCGCCATGCCGGGCCACGATGCGCTGCACGATGCTCAACCCGATGCCCGCGCCGGGGAATTCGGACGCATCGTGCAGGCGCGAGAACGGGCGGAACAGCCGGCTCGCGTACTCCATGTCGAAGCCCGCGCCGTTGTCGCGGACGAAGAACGTGGGGCGGTCGGGGGCGCCGTCCACTTCGCCCAGCTCGATCCGGGGGGACGGCACCCGCGAGGCGAACTTCCAGGCGTTGCCGATCAGGTTCTCCAGCACCACCCGCATGAGGCGGGCGTCGGCACGCACTTGCAGGCCCGGCGCGACCGTCACCACGGCATCGATCTCGTGGCGTGCCCGCAGGGTGTCGACCACGTCGTGTGCCAGCTGCGTCAGGTCGCAGCACGCGGGGTCGAGGGGCTCGCCGGCCACGCGCAGCAGGCCGGCGAGGTCGAGCAGCATGGCGTCGATGCGCCCGGCGCCTGCCAGGGCGCGCTCGAGCATGCGCGCCGCGCGGGGATCGAGGCTGTCGCGCCAGCCGTCCAGGGTGGCGGCCACGAAGCCGCGGATCGCCGCCAGCGGCGCCCCCAGGTCGTGGGACAGGGAGTAGCTGACGATCTGCAGGTCTTCGTTGGCGCGCTCGATCTCGGCGCTGCGCTGCTCCACCGACCGCAGCAGGGCCATGCGCTCGGCGGCCAGTTGCCGCTGGCGCTGCTCCGAGACGCGCAGGCGGGCGGCCGCGCGCAGTGCGGTCCAGGTCCACCCGGCCGACAGGAGGAGGACCAGGAGGCCGGTGGCCAGCGCGGGATACAGCCACGCAGGAACGCGGCGTGTCGTCTGCAGGCGCATCAGCTGCTGGTAGTCGACGGAATAGACCGAGGCGGGATCGGCCTTGAAGCGCAGCAGGTGGGCATCGATGCCGGCCATCAGCGCGGGGTCGCTCCCCTTGCGCGCCGCGAAGTGCAGCGTGCTCGGGCCGAAGATGATGGCGGTGTCGTCCAGGCCCGCGAGGTGCTCCTCGCCGAAGAAGGGGTTGGCGACGACCGCGTCCGCCCGGCCCTCGCGCACGGCGCGGAAGGCCGCATCGAAAGTCGGGAAGGTCAGGATGCGCGCCTCGACACCGAAGGACTGCGCGGCCTCGCGGAAGAACTGCTCCTGCACCGAGCCGGCCAGTACCGCCAGCCGCCGGCCCTTCAGGTCCAGCAGGTTGCGGATCCCGAGTCCCGGCCGCGCGTAGACCTGGTTCCAGGTCGACAGGACCGCTTCGCGCGACAGCTCGAAATGCCGCTCGCGCTCGGGCGTGCGCGCCACGTCCACCATGAGGTCGACCTCGCCGCGCTCCAGGCGGTCCAGGCCCTCCTGGAAGGTGCCGGGGACGTAGTGGAGCGTGCCGCCCTCCTCGCGCGCGATCTGCTCCAGCACGTCGACGAAGATGCCCTGCGGCCGCTGGCCGTCCTGCAGCACCACCTTGGGCGGGTTGGCGTACACCGCGACCTTCAATGGCGGCAGGGACCACGCGGATGCGGCGAGGCCGAGCGCGAGCAGAGCGCCGACCCACCGGGCGCATCCACCGCCGTCTCGCCAAGCTCCCACGTCCTGCCTCGCTTCCTTGCCCGCCGGCACCGCCCGGCCGCCCGCCCGCGCCGCGCGCTCCTCGCTAGGGCGCCGCGAGCCCATGCCGCGCCGCCACCAACGACAGCAGCATGCGCGCGCTCGCCTCGTTGGTGGCGCAGGGTACGTCGTGCACGTCGCAGGCGCGCACCAGCGCGTTGATGTCCGGCTCGTGCGGCTGCGGCGTCATCGGGTCGCGCAGGAAGATCACCATGTCGACCAGGCCGGAGGACAGGCGGGCGCCGATCTGCAGGTCGCCGCCCAGCGGGCCGCTGAGCATGCGCTCGACCTCGAGGCCGGTTTCGGCGGCGATGCGGCTGCCCGTGGTGCCGGTCGCGCACAACGCGCACTGGCGCAGCACGGGCGCGAACTCGCGCGCCAGCTCGACGATGGTGGCCTTCTTGCGGTCGTGCGCGATCAGGGCGATGCGGGGTGGGTGGGGTTCAGTGGTGTCCATGCGCTGCTGCGGCCGCCCCGGCGCTCACCGTTCCCACCAGGGTCTCCGTGTCGGGCGCTTCGCGCGGCACTTCGTACAGGTGGAACGGCGGCTGGTCGGGCCTCTTGCGCAGAAGCAAGGGCCGCGCCACGTTGAAGACCGGCACGCCGTTGATGGTGCGCCCTTCCAGCGTGCCGCGGTGCGCATGCCCGTGGAAGACGGCATCGACAGGATAGCGCAGCAGCGGCTCCTCCAGCCGGCTGCTGCCGAGGAAGGGGAAGATGTCCTGCGGCTCGCCCTCGACCGTGCCGCAGATCGGCGAGTAGTGCAGCAGCGCGATGCGCCGCGGCGTGCGCAGCTTCGCCAGCGCCGATTCGAGCTTCATCGCCTCGTGCAGGGCCTCCTGCACGAACATCTTGATGATCGGCTCGCCCCAGGCGCCCAGCGATCCGCGCCCGAAGCCGCCGGCGAAGCCCTTGGTGCCGGCGATGCCGACGCCCTCGATCTCGCAGGCCTCGCCATCGAGCACGCGCACGCCGGCCTTCTTCAGGGTCTCCATCACGATCTCCGGCGTGCCGGATTCGTAGTCGTGGTTGCCCAGCACCGCGACCACGGGGACCTTCAGGCCGCCGAGTTCGTCGGCCAGCACGTGGGCTTCCTCGGCGGTGCCGTAGTCGGTGAGGTCGCCGCACAGCAGCAGTGCATCCGCCGCTTCCGCCGCCTGCGCGAAGAAGGCGCGCAGGCTGCCGGCCGAGTCCTTGGTGACATGGATGTCGCCGACGACGGCGAAGCGCACGGTGCTGGAGGGCTTGCTCATGGACTGCCATGCTGCCGTGCCTGCAGGGCCGTCGGGATCGTCCATCCCTGCGGACGGCTGTAGGCGCGCGCCGACGGTCGATGCGGTACCTTGGCCTGTGCGTCACAGCGTCCCCGCCGAGATGACGGCCCGTACGGGCTGCCTAATCTTTCAGCCATGTGCTCCACCATGCCCCTTGCCCCATCGCTGGAAGAGGAAGTCGCGCCGGACACGGCCGCGTTCTACCGCCGCGCCCTCCAGACGCTCGTGGACGGGGGCGTGCCCTTCCTGGTCGGCGGCGCCTTCGCCCACGCCTGCTTCACCGGCATCCGCCGCTCCACCAAGGACCTCGATCTCTTCATCAAGCGCGCGGACTACGAGCGCGTGGCCGGGCTGATGCGGGGCCAGGGCTGGGAAACGGAGATGACCTATCCGCACTGGCTGGCCAAGGTCTACGCGGGCGAGGACTTCATCGACCTCATCTTCAATTCGGGCAACGGCGTGACGCCGGTGGACGAGCGCTGGTTCCACGACAACGCCGTGGCCGAGATCCTGGGCGTGCCGGTGCGCATCGCCAACATGGAAGACGGCATGCTGTCCAAGGCCTTCATCATGGAGCGCGAGCGCTACGACGGCGCGGATGTCGCCCACCTGCTGCAGGCCAATGCAGAGCGGCTGGACTGGCACGGCCTGCTGCAGCGCTTCGGCGCCAACTGGCGGGTGCTGCTGGCCCACCTGACCCTGTTCGGCTTCATCTACCCCGGCGAACGCCATCGCGTCCCGGCGTGGGTCATGCAGGACCTGATGGGCCGGCTGGCGCGGGAAGTGAAGCAGGGCGCGCTCCTGGACCAGCACGTCTGCGCCGGCACGCTGCTGTCGCGCGAGCAGTACCTGCACGACGTCGAGCAGCTCGGGTACGTGGACGGCCGCCTGACTTCGGCCAGCACCATGACCGACGCCGACGTCGCCACCTGGACGGCCGCCATTCCGGCGCGGCAGGCAGCCGCCGCGGCGGCGAGCCCCGAAGGGCCGCTGGCACCCGGCCACGCCTAGTGTCCTGTCCCGTAAATATCCAGGCTCTCGCTGCCCCGTATCGGGCCGCAGGCAAGGGCGGGCGCGGGTCAAGCCTGGACGGCTTGACCCGTGCACGCAACGCGGCATGCGGCCCGATACGGGGCAGCCCGGAGGGTTCGGCGCAGGCGGGGCCCTCGGCGGTCGTCCAGAATGGGTCCAGCCGGCCAGGCTGGACCCACTCTGGCCAACCACCGATCATCCCCGCCTGCACCGAACGAGAGCCTAGATATTTGCGGGACAGGACACTAGCCCTGCGCTCAGGCCGCCATCACTTGAACACGATGTCGATCGCCACGGTGCCGCCCAGGCTGGGCAGGGTCGAGAACGCGCGGATGTGCGTCGGCGGGGTCTGCCAGATGGTGGCGCCGGCCTTCGGGTTCAGGTTGCCGGCCACGCCCACCTTGTCGATCCCCCAGGCGCCGAGGCCGTCGACCAGGGAGGTGCCGATCACGCAGTTCGGGTTGGTCGCGGTGCCGTTGCAGGGGGTGGTCGCGCCGACCAGCAGGCCGTTCTCGTAGACGATGGTGATCGTCTGGCCTTCGATGATGTTGTCGGTGCCATCGACGGTCCAGCGGTTCTTGTTCTGGACGTACTGGTGCTTGCCGAACGCGATGACCTCGTTCGCTGCCACCGTGACCGTGCCGGTCGCCGTGTTCGCCGACAGCGCGCCGGCGACGTCCTTGACCTGGTAGGTGAAGGAGAAGGCCCCGAGCCCGACCGGCGTGTAGCTGATCATGCCGTTGGTGGGGAGCGGCCTGGGGCCGAGCTGCGCGGGCCAGGTGAGGATCACCGCGTCCTTCACGTCGCCGTTGCCGTCGGGGTCGGTCGAATTGGCGATCAGGTTGACGACGTTCAGCTTGTTCGCCACGGCGCCGACCAGCGTGTTGCCCGCGACGGGCGCGTCGTTGACGGGCACGATGGTGATGGACACCTGCGACTGGTTGGACACCGCGCCGTTGACGCTGACGGTGTAGGCGATGCTGTCCGTTCCGTTGGCGTTGGCGTCCGGGGTGTAGGTCAGGATGCCCGCGGGGCTGACGGTGCCGGTCCCGAGGCGGGCCGGCTGCGCGGTGACGACCACGGTGCCCAGGTTGTTCGCCACCACGTTGCGCAGCGTGGTGACCTGGCCGTTGAGCAGGATCGTGTCGTTGGCCAGCAGGTCCACGGTCAGGCTAGCTCCCGCGGGGCAGGAGCCGGCCGAAGCGGCGGAGCAGTCCTCGTTCAGCGTGAGCGAATCGGAGTTGGCGGTGGGCACGCCCAGCAGCACCGTGGTGCCCGTGTTGGTGTCGGTGTCGCGGCGGCCGGTGCCGCCCCTGGTCGAAACCACCTGCACGACGCCGGGCGGCGCCTGCAGGCCGCTCACCGTGGCGGCATTGCCCACCAGTTCGAGCCCCGTTCCGGCGCCGACCCCGGAGGACTCCCCCGGCGTCGTCGTCGCAGGCCCGAAGCCGGCCAGCATCAGCACCGCCGTGGGGTCGCTGGACGTCGCGGTGACGCTCAGGGTCCCGTTGTTCACGCCGTTGAAGGAAGCCGTCGCCACCGTGATCTCGTCGGTCAGCTTGCGCAGGTAGAACACGGGCACGACCTGGCCGGCGGCGTTCTTCGCGTTGGTGTCGACGATGCAGACATGGCTGGGCGGCAGGCCGCCCGGCTGGCTCTGGCCCCAGTAGTTGTTGCCCGTCGTCAGCATGCTGTGCGCGGGAACGGGCGGGGCGGTGTAGGGGCCGTCGTTGATGGTGACCGCGCCGGTCAGCGGGTCGACGGTGATCGCGCCGCCGCACGGCTGGTCGTAGAAGGCCAGGATCGGCTTGACGGCCGGGGTCTGCGGCTGGCCGGGGATGCGGGCCTGCACGGCCGGCGAGGCCGTGGTGAAGACATCCAGCGCGGTGACCGTGCCGGTCGCATCCGCCTTGTACACCGAGCGGCCGATGCCGACATCGCCTTCGAGCGCGCCGTCCTTCAGGCGGCCGCTGAGGGAGAAGTTGGTTTCACCGTCCAGCGTGTAGAACACCTGGTTGGTGTCCAGCGTGCTCACCTCCAGCCGGAAGGTGTTGTGGTTGCGCACGGTCGTCGTTCCGTCCGTGTTGCGCGCGATGAAGTCCGGCAGCGGGCTGCCGGTGACCGTGCCGACGCGGCCCGGATCCGCGATGTATTTCCGGCCGGTCTGCGGGTCGGCGGTGGGCGCGGCGCCCAGCGCCACGGCCTCGTCGAAGAAGGGGTCGGTGCCGGGAGGCGCGAACCTCAGGTCGGGCATGGGGGGCACTTCGGCGCCGCCGGCGACCGCGGACGGCAGCAGGTAGGGGCCGATCGACGCGCCGAGCGTGCACGTGAAGTCGGCCTGGCATCCGGCGCCGACATCCAGGGTGTCGAAGATGCGGTCGCCGGCCACCTGGTTCTCGTAGGTGGTGTCGGAGTAGGGCGTCACGAAGCGGTAGTGGCCGTCGAAGGGGAGCCCCGTGGTCTGCACGCGCAGGCGGCCGAACGTGATCTGGTCGCCGGGCGCCGCGGGGCCGTTGGCGAACGCCGCTTCCACCGCCACGCGCAGCCGCGCGCGGAAGCCGGTCGCCGCATCGAGCATCGTGTTGTCGGCCACGTAATAGAAGTGCTCGTCGAAGAAGTTGCCCGGGAAGGCCTCCGGGATGACGGCGTCGCCGGGCAGCAGCACGCACCAGCCGCCATCGAGTTCGGCCTGCGTCAGGACGTCGCAGAACTCGAAGGTGATGCCGGTCCTGTCCTGGTACCAGGCTGCGAAGCCGCCGGCGGTGGGAGCGTTGTTGACGGGGCCGACGCGCTCGAAGACGGCGTGTGCGGGCGCGGTGAAGATCGCCAGCAGCGCCGCGGCTGCGATCAGGTTGCGACGTGGCTTCATGGGGGACTCCTTGTGGGAATGAAAACACTCGGTATCGCCGCGCGGCGTTGCGCCACACGGCTTACTACCAATTGCATATTTCACGCCCGCAATAAACACGAAGTAGTTCGCCACCAAGGAAACGCTCGAAGCGCCCAGCCGGCCGAGGGAAAGAGGGTAGGGAATCGACGCACGGGCATTGCCCCACGCTCGGGCGCACCGGTGGGGACGCCGAGGGGGAATTCACCCGTTAGCGGGGGGAATCGTGGGGAATGGCGGGGCGACGCTGGGCGCGCCGACCATGGTTCGCCGAGACCTGTTGGAAAGCGAAACTCAGCCAATCGACCTATCGACGCTAAGGCTTCTGCTAATCAGAACTGTAAAAAAAGGTGATTTGATCGCGCGAGATAAGCGCGTACAAATAGTTTGATCACGCAGGTTCTTCCACCGCGTGGCTGGCGCTCGTTGATCCTGAATTAATCCATGGGTGAAGCACGCAACTCCAGGACGGCGATGCGGCTTCTTCCCATGGCCACTCCTGCGTAGACTCCTCGGGTGCAGCACGGCCCCGCGCCTGCGCTGCGCTCCTCGTCGAAGGCAGGCGGGGCGGGCGTGGTGTCAATGTAGAGGCCTCGGTGTGAAGGATGCGTTAAGGTGCGCATGCCATGCGCGCTGTAGGCCCTTGGCCGTCGCGATCGCATGTCCGGATCCAGCGCGCACCCCACGGCCCGGGTGCGGCACGATGCGGCCCATGACGAGCCGCTTTTCCCCCGCCTTCCGCCTCCTGGCCGCGGCCAACCTCGGGGCCCAGTCCGCGGAGCAGCTGAGCCTTGCCGCGGCGCCGCTGGTGGCCGTGCTGGCGCTCGACGCCGGGGCCGGCGAGGTCGGGCTGCTGGGCGCCATGCAGACGCTGCCCTTCCTGCTGCTGTCGATTCCGATGGGCCTGCTCACCGACCGGATGCCGCGCCGGCGCGTGATGCTGGCTTCCGAGGCCTTGCGCGCGCTGTCCCTGCTGCTGCTGCTCCTGATCGTGGCCTCCGGCCGGATCAGCTTCGCCGCACTGGCCGTGCTGGGATTCATCGGCGCCCTGGGCACGGTCGGCTTCACGGTCGCCGCACCGGCCCTGGTGCCGGCGCTGGTGCCGCGCGAGCTGCACGCGCGCGCCAATGGCCGGCTGGAACTCGCGCGCAGCGCGGCCTACGCCGGCGGGCCCGCGCTCGCCGGTGCCCTGGTGGCGTGGACGGGTGCCGCCTCTGCCTTCGTGCTGGCGACGCTGCTGTCGGCCAGCGCCGTGGCGCTGCTGTGGCGCGTGGCCGAGCCGCCGCGGGCGCCGGCGCCGGCGCGCCATGCGCTGATCGAGATCCGCGAGGGGGCGCGGTTCGTCTGGCACGACGCGCTGTTGCGGCCGATCCTGCTGACGGGGATCGCCTGGAACATCGCTTGGTTCGTGCTGCAGGCGGCCTACGTTCCGTATGCGGTGCGCGTTCTCGGCCTGTCGGCGCAGGCCGTCGGCGTCACGCTGGGCTGCTATGGCGCGGGCATGGTGGTGGGCGCGCTGGCGGCGCCGCCCGTGGTGCGCTCCCTTGCCTTCGGACGCGCGATCCAGCTCGGGCCGGCGGTGTCCGTTCTCGCCATGAGCGCCATGGTGGCGACCCTGCTGGTGCCGAGCGGTGTCCTCGCCGGACTGTCGTTCTTCCTGTTCGGTGCCGGCCCCATCATCTGGACCATCACCACCACGACGCTGCGCCAGGCGATCACGCCCGGCGCGATGCTGGGGCGCGTGGGATCGGTGTTCCTGACCGTGAACGCCGGCGCGCGGCCCGTGGGGGCCGCCATCGGTGCGGTCGTCGGTGGCCTGTGGGGAGAGCCGGCGTGCCTGTGGCTGGCGCTGGCGGGCTTCGTGCTGCAGGCGGCGATCATCCTCGCCTCCAGCATGAACGGCCTGCAGCGCCTGCCGGCCCTCAGGACGGGGTGAGCGGGGGCCTCAGGCCTGGTCGTGGCGCGTCGTCAACGTGATCACCTGCCCCACGCGGGCGAACCACTCGCGCAGTTCTTCCATCTGCGCACGTTCTTGCCGCGTGAGCTCGCCGCCCCCGAGCCGCTCGCCGAGGTAGCCGTTGGCGACCACGGTCTCCACCTGGCCGAGGCGTTCGACAAGGTCGCTCGCGTGCCCCGCCTGCACGTACAGGCTGATGTCGTTCACGAACAGGATGGCGCGCGGCGGCAACTCCTGCCAAGCCGCCGCGATGCGCTGCCGGTTCTGTGCCGCCTTCGCGGCGGCCTCCTCCTCCGAGGCGGACGTGAGCCGGGGCGCGTGCAGCAGCGGCCGCACGTACGCCACGTCGGACGAAGGATCCGCCTCGAGCGTGCCGCCGACGCCCCGCACGCCCCGCTGGCGCGCCACCTCCGGCGGGATCGTCGGCGCCAGGTCGAGGATCGCGATGCGCGCGCCGAGGCCGCGAGTGCACAAGTCCTGCAGGATGCGCCGCGCCAGCGTCGTCTTGCCGGTGTTGACGTCCCCGACGATCAGCAGCCTGCGCCCGAGGGCATCGCCAGCTTCGGCTGGCACCGTCATGCGGCGACCGGCTTGCCCGCCTCGCGCTGGAAGGTCTCCGGCAGCAGCAGCAGCATCAGCACGCCCACGGCGTAGATCCCGCAGGTCACGGCCAGCCCCGACTGCAGGCCGTAGGTCTGGCCGATTACGCCCATGGTGAACGGCGCGGCGATGGAGCCGATGCGGCCCATGTTCCAGCAGAAGCCCCCGGCATACGCGCGCAGGTGCGGCGGGAACAGCTCGGCGTAGTAGGCGCCCAGGATGCCGCCCGCGCCGCACAGGCCGAATCCCACCACCGCGCCCCACCAGAACAGGAAGGCCGGATCGCGCACCGCGATGTACACGCCGATGGAGACCGCGCAGGTCGCGAAGGCGGCCATCATCGAGCGGCGTCGGCCTGCGGCGTCGGCCAGCCAGCCGAAGAACTGGAAGCCGATGAACATGCCCACGTACTGCACGAACTGGAAGTAGAGCATCGTCGACAGGTCCACGCCGCGTTCCTTGGTGAGGAACGTGGGGATCCAGAACGCCGCGCCCCAGAACCCGGCGAGGTTCACGACGCTGACCAGCGTGGCCGCGAGCGTGATCGGTGCGATGCCGGGCGCGAAGATCGCGCCGACGCCCACCCGCGCTGGCGGCTTCGCGCCGTTGGCGGCGGCATCGGCGGAAGAAGGCGCGCCATCCCGCGGGATCAGGTACCAGGCCAGCACCGCCGCCGGGATCGACAGCGCACCGCCCACGAACAGCCACTGCCAGTGCGTGCCGAGCACCACGCGGCCCACCGCCGCGGCGACGGCCGCGCCGATGGCGAAGCTGCTGAAGACGAACGAGGCGGCGCGGGCGCGATGCTCCGCCGGCCAGTGCTGCGCGATGAGCGCCGCGCACGGCCCCCACACGCCGCCGATGGCCAGCCCCGTGACGAAGCGCAGCACCATCCACCCGCCCCAGGACTGCGGCGCGTACACGGCCGCCATGCCGATGCCCAGCCAGACGAGCGCGGCCACCAGCGCCAGCCGCCGGCCGAAGTTCTCCGCGATCAGGCCGAAGGCGACGCCGCCCGCCATGGCGCCCAGGGCGGTGGCCGTGCCGAGCAGGCCGGCCTCGGGCAGCGACATGCCGAGCAGCTTGAGCAGCACGGGAAGCGCCAGCGCGAGAACCGTCAGGTCGTAGCTGTCGAACAGGTAGGCGACGAAGGTCGCCCACAGCACGCGCCAGCGATGCACGCTCGCGCTCATCGCACCGACCCTCCGCAGGCGGCGCTCACGTGGCTACGATGGCTCATCCCCGGTCCCTCTTCCTCTGCAACGACGACATCCCGGAAGGATACCGTGCGCGCGGGGCGCGCCGCCCGGGGGTGGCCCGGCGAAGCGGTGCCGCGGCTGCCTTCGAAGTGTCTACGCGCCGAGCTCCCGCACGAACGACAGCCGCTGCGAGGGCGCGAAGCCCACGCCCTGGAAGAACCCGAGCAGTTCGAGGTCCGCGACCCGCGCGATCGTCTCCACCCGTTCCACCTGCAGCTGCGATACGTTGTCGAACAGCTGCGCGAGCAGCGCGCGGCCGATGCCGCGGCGCGCGTATTCCGGGTCGACGCCGATCGTGTCGAGCACGGCCACCGGATCCGTGCGGCCGAAGTCGCCGACGTCGGCGCGGGCCATGACGAAGCCAACGATCGCGCCGTCCAGGCGGCCGACCAGCGAGACGCGCGTGCGCGACGCCTCCATGGCCTCGGCCAGCAGGGCCTCGATGTGGCCCCTGCGGTCGCGGCCGGTGACGGCGCGATCGATGCGCAGGATCTCGTTCAGGTCCCCGGGCGCCATCGGCCGGATCTCGACCTGGCCGCTGGCCATGCGCTCGTGGTCGTTGGCCTCGCCCCGGCCGAAGTCGGTTTCGTGTCCCGGGCCGTGGCCTGCGGGCAGCGTGATGGCCGGGTCGTCCGAGGGCCGCGGCTGGTCCACGCCCAGGCACAGCACGATTTCGGGCGCCAGCCGAAAGCCCATCGCATGCAGCCACCCGAGCATCTGCGCGTTGCGCCAGTGCGCGCCGGTGCGCAGCGTGGCGATGGCATGCCGCCCCGCCCACTGGGCCAGCACGTCGAAGAGCTGCTTGCCGGCGCCGCTGCGCTGGGCATCGGGACGCACGCCGACCAGCTCCAGCCGCAGCGATGCCTTGCTGCGGCCGAACTCCCCGACCAGCACCCGCGCGAGGATGTAGCCCACCAGGCCGCTGCTGTCGCAGGCGGCGAACTGCGCGTGCAGCGCCGGTTCGCGCAGGGCCGCGGCCAGGCGGCGCTCCACGTACGTGCGCCGCGATTGCCCCTCGATCGAGGTGTCGATCGCGATCACGGCCGGCAGGTCCTCGCGGGCGAGCGGGCGAATGGTCAGGGCCTGGTCGACGGTGTCGCTGGTCATCTGGGCTCCTCGGCTGTGCGGATGGTGACGCGCAGCGTAGCCACCCTCGCGCGACGCGGGATTGCGCCAGCTCAAAGCGGGGTGCTTAGGCAATCTGCCTAGAGCCGGATGCCGTCGCGCGGAACCATCCCCCGGCAGGATTGACTCGCCGCTTCGGCGGGCCGTCAAATACGCCCGCCCCACGAGCGCACGCCGACAGTGCGCCAACGGCCTGTCCGGAGGTGGAATCATGTCCTTCACAGCAGCCGCCGATGCGGGACTCATCGGCCACAACCGCGGCTTCGGCGCGGCGCTGGAATTCGCGCGCAAGGCCGCGCGCCACGCCTGTCCGCTCCTGATCGTGGGCGAGACGGGGACCGGCAAGGACGAGGTCGCGCGCCTCGTGCACGCGCTGAGCCCCCGCGCGGACGGCCCCTTTGTCAGCCTGAACTGCGCGGCGCTGCCCGACACCCTGATCGAAAGCGAGCTGTTCGGCTACGAGCGCGGCGCCTTCACCGGCGCCGGCCGCTCCTACCCGGGGCGTTTCATGGCGGCGGATCACGGCACGCTGTTCCTCGACGAGCTCGGCGACCTGCCGCTCGCGTCGCAGGCCAAGCTGCTGCGCGCCATCGAGCACGGCGAGATCACGCCGCTGGGCAGCACGCGCGCGCGCAAGGTCGACCTGCGCATCGTCGCCGCCACGCACCAGCCGCTGGAACGCATGGTGCGCGAGCAGCGCTTCCGGCAGGACCTGTTCTACCGCCTCAACGTCGCGCGCGTGCACCTGCCGCCGCTGCGCAACCGGCGCGACGACATCCTGGAACTGGCGGCGCATTTCATGGCGCCGCTGCGGCAGACGCAGGAGGGCGCGCGCGTCGGCTGGTTCGATGCCTCCGCGCTCAACCGGCTGCTCACGCACGTCTGGCCGGGCAACGTGCGCGAGCTGCGCAACGTGATCGAGGCGATCTTCATCGACCCGCCCGACGGTCCGATCACCGAGCGCTGCCTGCCCGCCTACCTCACGCACGCGCAGGGCTGGGAGGACGACGGGGGCGAAGACGCGGGCGAGCCCGGCATCGACGAGCGCCAGCGCATCCTCGACAGCCTCTGCGCCACCCACTGGAACAAGTCCGCGGCCGCGCGCCAGCTGCGCTGGTCGCGCGTCACCCTGTACCGCAAGATGGCCAAGCACGAGATCACCCGGGGCACGGTGGCCGAGTGAGCACGGCCGCGGGCCTCAGGGATCTTCCATGCCGGCGATCGGCCCGAACGTCGCCTCGTATTCGAGGATGCTGCGATCCAGCAGGCCCAGGAACAGCTTCGCATACGCCGGCGCGGTCACGATGCGCGTGTGGGCGATCGCCACCTCGTCGGCGCTGTCGTAGTTCTGCGCGAAATCCAGCAGGAACTCGAAGGCGTTGAAGCCCACTTCGAAGTGGTTGGCGTAGGCCGCCGGCTCGGGCGACGCCTTGGGAGCGGGCGTCGCCCCGGCCGCGGGCGCCGGGGGCGGTTCGGGCGCGGGCATGGTTCAGGCGATGGCGGGCCCGCCTGCCCGGCCGGACGACGGGATCATCCCCGGCAAGGCTCCTGCCGGCGGTGCCGGCGTGGCGGCCGCGGCGGCGGGCGCGCACGGGGTCTCGCAGTACTCGAAGTGGTGCGGGTCGGTCGGGCTGAAGTCCGCGCCCCAGTGAAAGTGGAAAGCCTCGAACAGTGCCACGAGGCGCGGGTCCATGCTCCCGAATTGCCGGCCGGCCGCGTTGTCCACGTTCTCCGGGTAGTTCATGTCGACCGCGATCCCGAGCGCGTGGTCGGACATCGTGCGGGCGCTGACGGTCGCCGCGCGGATGACGGCGGCGCGCGACGCCGGGCTGGCGTCGTTGTTGATGCGGTCGACGGTCTGCTGCGTGGGCGCCGAGAACGGCCGCACGGCGATCGTGTTGCCGCTGGCGTCGACGATCCGGGGGTTGTGCTTGATCCCGCGGAAGACGGCGGAGCCGCTCGTCTGGTACAGGAGATCGTTCCATCCCAGCTCGCGGATGGCGCGGAACACCGCCGTGAAGACCGGGTGCAGCTGCGACAGCAGCGTGAGCCTGCGGATGGTGCGCCCGCCGTCCCGCAGCGGAAGGTCCGACGCCAGCTCCAGGCCCTGGAGGCCGAGCGCAGCCAGCGCGCCGGCGGGCGGGTTGGCGCCGACGTCGTCGCGCAGCGCTTCGGCGTTGCGCAGCCCGGAGAGCGTCACCTGCGCCGCGTTCGTGGCCATGCGCGGATGCTGGGCATCCACCGCCGCGAGGCGCTGGCTCCAGGCGGTCTGGAACGCCGCACGCATCGCGGCGGTGCTGATGTGCGCCGGCACGGTGAGCAGGCTCGCATACAGGGGCAATCCCGGTTGCGCGGCATGGATCTCCGAATCCCACTGGCGGCCCGCGAGGCCCGCCCGCCAGGACCGGTAGCGGCCGTTCCAGTCCGCGGCCGGCAGCACCGTATCGATGAAGCCCAGGCGCATGACCAGTTGCCGCACCTCCGCGCTGATCGCGGGGATCGGGTTCGGCACCGCGATGACGAAGTCGGGCGCGGGCGGCAGCCACCAGCGCGTGCCGGTCGCGTTGTGGATCGCCTGGCGGACGTCCGCCATCATCGCCCACCCCAGGCATTCGAGCACGAAGGCCTCCACCGCCGACGGCGCGCGCCGCGCGAGTTCGCGGAAGTGCCCGGGGATGTGCAGGAGCAGGCGCTGCACCAGCATGCCGTTGGCGGCATTGCCGGCCCGCCCGATGAACGCGGGCGACCAGCGCAGGCGCGAGAACAGTTCGCCGAGCGCGCTGGCACCGAAGGCGGCGGCGATCGGCACCAGGCCCGCGCGCACGATGCGGCCCCGCTGCGCGGCATTCAGTCCCGCCGCGGTCAATGCGGTGTCGATCGCCGCCGCGGTGTTGGTTGTCGGCGCGGGCAGGAAGGACGCCGGCACGACGGTGAACGCCGCGGGCGCCGTGTTGAAGGTGCCCTGCCGCGGCACGAAGGCACGGCCGCCGGCGGGCAGGTAGGCCTGCGGCGGCACCTGCAGCGCCCACGCCTCGTCGTCTTCCAGCGCCACCGCGCTCACGCCCTCGGCCTTCAGCAGCTTGCGCAGGGGCTTGTAGTGCCCGTAGACGTGGGTGGTCTTCACCGGCGCCCAGCCGGCATCCGCCGCCTGCAGGTCCTTGCTGCGCTCCAGCCGCCAGCCCTTGAAGTTGGCCTCTCCTGCCTTCGCATCCGGCACCAGCCGCCAGTACGCCACCGCCGGCCCGATGTCGCGCGGGTCGGACGAGCGCGATTCGGCCGTGCAGAAGACGATGCGGTCGCCGCGCCGCTCGGCCCACGCGAGGATGCGGATGTGCCCGGACAGCCACATGGTGTCGCCGCCGCACAGCTGGGTGGGATCGGTCACGCGCTCGAAGGGGCCCTGGCCGCCCTTGAGCGCCGCGGAGTTGGTGCTGTGCGGCGCGGCGATGCGGTCGGCCGCCGTGGCGTCCTTGAACAGCGCGACCAGCCGGTTGATCGCCTGCGAGACGAAGCCGGAGCAGTCGATGCCCAGGCCGTAGTGCTGGAGGAAGGCCCGCAGCGTGTCCGGCGTGGCGTTGCCGCCGACCACCGGGTCCGTCAGCAGCAGGCCCTTGGCGTCGGCCGCCTGCAGCAGCTCGCACAGCATGTCGGTGGTGGGCTTGCCGATGCGGGCATTGAGGAAGCGCTTCTCGTTGATCAGGGCCCGCAGGGCGGCCGGCGCGGCGGCGCGGTGCTGCTCGGCGAGCTGCGCCCGCTCCTTGCTCGCCTTGGCGGACTTGTCGTTCACGTTGATGTAGTAGGGCGGGTGCACCTTCACGGTCTGCGTGCCGACGCGCACGGGGATGGCCCGCCAGCCGGCCAGGAAGTCCTCCACCGTGCTGCGGATGCGCGGGTCCCAGGTGCTGCCGTAGCCGAGCGCGCCGGCGAGCAGGCCCAGGCCCAGCGGGTCTTCGCTGGCCAGGGCCTGCGCCTTGGCGCTCGCCGTCCGGCCGGCGCGATCGAGCGTGTAGCGCGGCGTCGGGATCGGGCCCTCGGCGGCGATCAGCGTGCAGAGATCGGGATCCTTCAGCACGTCGGCGACACGCCGCGCCGCGCCGTCGACCTTCATCGTGGGCCACACCAGGCGCACGCCGTGGCTGTAGTCGACGAAGCTCGGCTCGTGCGCGAACGAGGGCCAGCCGCGCATCGGCTCGCCGTTGTTGCGCGGCGCCTGGATCGGCACGCCCGCGGCGGTGAAGGCGCCGTAGAACGCGAGCATCGGCGCCGGCTTGCTCTCGCCGGTCGTCTTGTTCCGGCGCTGCTTGACGTAGCCGTTGCTGATCACGATCTCCTTCTTGTGGCCCGCCGTCAGGATGGTGGGCGGCCGCCGCAGCTGCGCGTCGATCTTGCGGCTGTGCCCCAGGTATTCGCTGCTGGCGTCCTGCAGGTGCGCGCGCGGCGTGCCCGCGTAGTTGCCCGGGATGAACGCGAGCTTGGTGGGCGCTGCCTGGTAGATCTGCTCCACCATCCGCGCCGTGGGCAGCAGGCAGTCGAAGGCATCGGCCACGCGCTGCGCGGTCACGGGGTCCATCGGGATGCGCACGGCGTCGCTCTCGGTGCCGATGGAAAGCACGTCCGGCGTCACGTAGTACTCGAACTCGTGGCTGGCGCCGGACCTGGCCTTGCCGCTGGAGCGCACCGTGTGGAAGACCAGCAGCGAGGGCGGGACGTTGCCGCCCTGCAGCTGCTCGAAGATGCGGTTCTCGCGCTCCACGCCTTTCCGGTCGCCGAGGCTGGCGATGAAGGCCGAGCCGGTGGGCGCGCCGGCCGGGCGCTCCATGCGCTTTTCCGGCATCGTCACGTCCTGGGCCTCGGCGTCCCAGTCCTGCGCCTGCGCGCCTTCGGCCTCGACGACGTCTTCGTCCCAGGCCTCGTAGGAATGGGCGCGCGCGCTCGCCGCCGGCAGGTCGCGCGCGTCGGGCGAGAGGTCGTTGCCGGCATCGGCCAGCAGGCGGCCGCCGCACACCGGCGGCACGCGGCCGTGATAGACCTTCTTCGGATCGGCCACCTTCTGCGCGCGGTAGTGCCTGTGCAGCAGGGCGCGCACGTCCTCGGGCGTCCCCAGCCGGTCGCGCATGAACGCCTCGGTGGCGATGGCCGCCGGCGCGGTGCCGGTGCCGTCGATGAAGACCATGCGCAGGTGCGAGCCGTCGTTTTGCATGTAGCGCTGTCGCGCCTCCTCGCCGCTCAGCTTCGCCAGCGCGGTGGCGTCGCGGTCCATCGCCTTGGCCAGCCAGCCGCCAGGGGCGGTGAGGATGTCCGCGCCGCCGTAGGTCGCGTCGAAATACTGGCAGCCATGCAGCAGGCGGCCGTAGTCCTTCAGCGTGGCGAGCAGCTTGCTCAGCGCGGCACCGCCGCCGGAGTGGCAGGTCAGCACCAGCCGGCCGCGGGTCGGCTGGCCGCCGTGCACCTTGGCGAAGGCCTGCAGGGCCTCGTCGACGAAGGCGTCCAGCTGCGCCTGGGTGGCGATCTGCGGGAAGGTGAAGCCGTCGCCCGCGCGCGTCTTCGCCTTCGTCTTCTTGTCCACCTGGTACCACTCGTGGGGGACGCCGTGCGGCACCAGGCCGAGGGTGGGCCGGCCCACGCCCGGTGCGCGCAGGTCGAGGCCGCTGTCGGCAGCCTTGCTCGCCAGCTTCATCGCGTTGCGGCCGCTGTAGCCGTGGAAGTGGATGACGACGTCCACCGGGCCCTTGTAGCTGGAAGGCAGGCGCGCCCAGCGCATCATGCAGTTGTCGCCATTGAGGTCGTAGCTGAAGCGCTTGTCGCGCGGGACCGCCAGCGACGGCAGGTGCACGAGCTGCTCGCCGTCGTCGTCGTGCACGTCGAAGGCGCTGACCTCGGGGCCGGTCTCGGCGCCGAACACGAGGGCGCTGGCGGGGGTGGCGAGGACCAGGGTGGATGGCTGCTGCTGCTGGCGCATGGCGATCTCCTTGCGAGGCGTTCAGGCCGCGGCCGCGGGCGCCTTCGCGCCCTCGCCGCCGTGGCTGTTGATCGGGGTGTTGGCCACCGGGTTGGGCGTGTTGCCCATGATCATCGACATGAGTTCGGGCTTGGCGAAGCGCTCCATCGGGAAGTAGTCGCTCTTGAACTTCAGGTCGACCTCGCCCGTGAGGTCGGCGTGCACGTCGATGGCGTCGCTGCTGTTGGCCTTCTTCGAGGACACGTAGGCCACGCTGGTGGTCGCCTCGCCGCCGGGGCCGCCGAAGAAGCCGGCGATGCCGCCGCCGAAGTGCACCGTGCTCTGGTGGCGGGCGTCGAACTGGCTGGCGCTCTCGGCCTGCCCGAGGTCCTGCGCGTTGATCTGGAAGCCCATGCGGGCGTAGATGCGGCCGCTGGTGATGACGATGCGGTTGATGCCCATGAGCATCATCGTGGAGAGCATCTGGTGGCGGCTCTTGGCCAGGTAGCGGCGCGCCGCCGGCACCAGTTTCTCCTCCGCCGCCTCGTCGGAGAGATCCACGTCCTCCTCCAGTCCGAGCGTGGCGCGGAAGTCCGGCTTGCCGGCGCCGTCGGCGCCGTCGCGCACCGCCATCTTCGGCCGCTCGCCGCTGGTATCGACCTTGAAGTGGCTCGGATAAGCACCGGCCAGCCAGTCGCGCGCGTTGTTGTCGCTGATGTTGTCGGCCATGAACTGGTCCACCGTCTTGGCGACGTTGGACAGCAGGTTCCCGTAGGCCTCCATCTGCTGGATGCTGGCGTTGACGATCGCCTGGAAGGTGCCCTTGATCAGGTCGGCCACGAAGGTGGGGAAGGCGATCGCGTTGAGCGTGTCGCGCGTGATGCGGCCCACCTGGTTGGCCGCGCGCGCTTCGAAGTGTTCCTGCTGCACCGGGGGCGGACCGCGCATCGCTTCGGCGGCGGCCAGCGCCGTCGGCGCGGCTTGCTGCGGGACGGCCAGCGTGGCGCGCTGGTGCAGCACCGGCGTCTGGCCGAGCCGCTTGGATTGCGCCCATTCCTCGTGCACCAGGGCGGCGGTGTAGGCGGCGATCTTTTCCAGGTCGCGGCCCATGAGCTCGCGGCGCTCGCCCGGCAGGTCGTGGAACGCGGGGCTGGATTCCAGCAGCGCGCGCACCTGGGCATGCACCAGGCGCGAGACGGGCGGGGTGATGCACATGCCCTGGGCCAGCGGCGCCGTGTCGAACGGGCCCGGCAGGCTGGGCGCGACGGCGTTCAGTGAACGGTCCATGGCAGTCCTTTCGCGGCGACGGCAAGGCCGTGCGCCGCCGCATCCTCGGCCTGGGGTTCGGGCTCGGGCTCGGGTCCGGGCTTCGTGGCGCCGCCCTTGCCGGCGGTCTTGCCGGCCTTGTCGTCGGCGGGCTTGCCCTCGGCCTTGTCCTTCGGCTTGCCCTTCGTCCCGTCCTCGGGCTTGCCCTCGTCCTTCGGCTTCGCTTCGCCCTTGGCGTCTTCCTTGGGCGCTTGCGGCTGCGGCACCGGATCGTTCGCGCCCGGATCGAGCGTGCCCTTGCCGATCGGGGCGACGGGCAGCGCGGGTGCGGCGGGCAAGGGTGAACCGACCGGCGTCATCGTCGGCGGCGCTTCGCGCTTGCGCCGCACCGGGGCGGGCGGCGGCGGCGGCGCGCCCACGGTGGGCGGCGCGAAGGTCGGCGGCGGATTCGCCTCGGGCACGGCGGTGTTGCCGGAGATCGTGCGCAGCGTGCCGGCCGTCGCGAAGCGTTCCACCGGGAAGTAGTCGCTCTTGAAGTGCAGCTCCACCTCGCCCGTGAGGTCCGTGCTGGTGTTGATCTCGGCGTCGCTGCCGGCGCGCTTGCTGCTCACGTACGCCAGCGAGGCCGAGGCCTCCACGCCCCACACCAGCGCGTTGTAGTGGCCGCGCATCGCCATGCGCGCGTCGACGTCCTCCGCCGTGCGCTCGAACGCGCTGTCGCTGGTGTCGATGTGGAAGGCCATCGTCGCGCGGATCTTTCCGGCGGTGACCACGATGCGGTTGATCCCCATCAGCACCATGGTCGAGAGCATCTGCAGCCGCGTCTCGGCCAGGCGGCGGCGCGCCGCCGGCAGCAGCGTCTCCTCGATGGACGATTCGTCCAGGCTCGCGCTGGTGTGCAGCTCGCTCTCGAAGTTCGGCGGCGGCAGTTCGTCCGCGTTGTCGCGCGGCACCGCCTTGCCGTTCTTCATCGTCAGGTGCTTGGGGTAAGTCTGCGCCAGCCAGCCGTGGGCCTGTTCGTCGGTGACGTTGTCCTCCATGTACTGGTCCACCGTCTTCGACACGTTCGACAGCAGCCGGCCGAAGGCCTCCATCTGCTTGATGTTGGTCTGGAAGATCGCGTCGAAGGTGCCCCGGATCAGGTCGGCGACGAAGGTCGGGAAGGCGATGGCGCGCAGGGTCTGCTGCGTCACGTTGCCGATCTGGCTGGCGGCGCGCGGCGCGAAGTCGTTGGCCTGGGCGGCCGCCAGCGCCGGGTGCTGCTGCGCGGGCGTCGGTGCCGCCGCCAGCGGCCGGCTGGTGCGCGTCTCCTTCAGCACGGGCGTCTGGCCGAGCCGCTCCGACTGCCAGTAGATGTCGCGCAGGCACTCGGCGGCATAGGCCGCCACGCGCACCAGCTTGTCCTCGAGGCCGCGGCGCTCGTCGTCGGCGAGCTGGTGGTACGAGGGCGTGGCCTCCAGCAGGCTCGCGACCTGCGAGCGCACCAGGCTCTCGGTGGCCGGCGTGGGCAGGATCCCGTTCGGGTCGGGCGGCGTGGCGAAGGCGCCGCTGAGCGTCGTGCTGGGTGGGGCATGGACCTGGCGCAGCGGCGCCGGGCGCAGCGCAAGCTCGCGCGCCGGGCGGGCGAGCAAGGCGGTCGTCATGCGACCTCCTCCGCCCACCTGTCCTGTGGCAAGGCATCGTCCGCCAGGGCGCCCGCCGGCGGCTCGCGGATCCCGAACGCGGTGTCCGGCACGCCGATGGTGGAGGAGGCCGGCGGCAGCAGCTGCACCTGCGGCACCGGCAGGCCGCTGGCGACCAGCCAGCGTACCGCCGCCTGCACGGTGTCCGCGTCCGGCAGCGCCGATGCGGTGGCGGGCAGGGCGCGCAGCAGCGCCTGGCCGGCAGCGCCGCGCCGCGCGGCGGCATCGCGTTGCGCGGCGCCCTGTTCGGGCAGCAGCTTGGTGAGCGACTCCCACGGCGAGCGGGCGAGCAGCGCGCGCATCAGGCCGGCGTCGCCGAGGATCTCGAAGGCCTGCAGCGAACGCGCGTGGATGCGGCGTGCGCACTGCACCAGCCAGCCGGCCGGTTGCGCGGCGACCAGCGCCAGCAGGTCCCGCGCGGCCGCCTGCCAGACGGCCTGCGTCGCCAGGCCCGGCTGGCCGCCCAGGCGGCTGCGTTCGAGGTCCGCCCGCACGGCGGCGGTGGCCAGGCGCAGCAGGCGCTGCATGAAATCCAGCCGGGCGTCGTCGGCGCGGCCGCCGCCGAGCCCGAACAGGCGGCCGAAGATCAGCGCCCGCTCGGCGCGGGAAGGATGGTCGCGCGCCGACAGCGCGAAGCGTTCCAGCCGGCCGGCCGTGCCGCGGTCCTGCAGCGACAGGGTGTAGCGCTGGTCGGCGAGCGCTTCCACCGCCGGCTGCACGCCGGCTTCTTCCAGCTCCGCGTGCAGGTACAGCGCCGCGTACGCCGCCAGCACGTCGGCGCCCGGCATGGCGGCGGGACCGGCGGGCAGCGGCGGCAAGGCCAGGCGCAGCGGGTCGTCCACCGCGGCCATCGCCCGCACGCGCGTCGCCAGCCCGGCCTGCGCGGTGCGCAGGGCGAGGGAGAGCACGTCGAGGGCGCTGCGCATGGCGGGCCCTTCAGCGCACGGCCACCGCTTGCCGCGGCGCGGGCAGCGCGGCGCCCGGTGCCGCACCGGCGGCCGGCTTCGCGCCTTCCGGCGTCTTGCCGCGGATCGCCTGGATCTGCATCACGTCCACCATGCGTTCCATCGGGAAGTAGTCGCTCTTGAACTGCACGTTGACCTTGCCGGCGAGCTTGGCGTGCATCTGCACCTTGGCTTCGGAGTCGTCGCTGCGCGAGGTGCTGACCGAGAAGTTGGCGGAGTCCTCGTGGCTGGACTTGCCGTACCAGCTCTGGTTGAGCTTCTTCTTGGCGCCCAGGCCCAGGAAGCCGGAGCTCTCGCGGCTGTAGCTGCCTTCGTAGCCCGCTTCGGACTTGTTCTGCGAATGCCAGTCCGACGCGCGATCCTGCTTCATGCGGCGCTTGACGGCATCGGTGGTGTTCAGCTCGAACATGCAGGACGCCTCGATGGTGCCGTTGGTCACCACCAGCCGGTTCACGCCCATCATCACCATCGTGGCGAGCAGCTGCTGGCGGTCCAGGGCCATGCGGCGGCGCGCGGCCGGCACCAGCTGCGTCTCGATCGCGTCGTCGTCGATGGATGTCAGCGGCTGCGGCAGCCCGAGGTCGCCCTGCAGGTCGGGCAGGCTCTCCTCGCTGGCGCCCTGGCGCTGGCGCACGCGCGGCTTGTCGCCGGAGATGTCGATCTCGAAGTGCTCGGGGTAGCGCTCGGCCAGGTAGTCGCGCGCGTTGTTCTCGCTGACGTTGTCCTTCATGTACTGGTCGACCGACTTGCTGACGTTCTTCACCAGCTCCGCGTACGCCTCCATCTGCTGGATCGACGAATGCACGATGGCGTTGAACACGCCGTCGATCAGACCGGCCACGAACTGCGGGAAATCGACCTTCTGGATCATCTCGGTGAAGGCGTCCGAGCCCTGCCGCGCGGCCACGGCGCCGCTCTCGGCGAAGCGCGAGCCGGCGCTGTCGCCCTCGGGCAGCGGCGGCTTGTCGGCCATCGCCGCCACGGGGGTGCGGCCGGCCAGCGTGACGGCGTCGGGGCGCACGCTGCCGTCGGCGCCGCCCAGGATGTAGTGGAAGGCGCGCACGGTGTCGTTGGCCACCTTGGCGCGCTGCGCGGCGGGGAGGCGGGCGAAGGCGGCACTGGAGGTCAGGCCCTCCTTCACGCGCTCGCGGATCAGCGGGAGCAGCCGGTCGTCTTCGATGGCCATGGCATTCCCTCCTCAGCGCGCCGGCGCGGTGACGCCCGGCACCGGCGGCAGCGCCGGCATGGGTGGCAGCGGCGGCGCGGCGGGCACGGCCGCGGCGGGGGCCGGCGCGGCGGCCGGCACCTTGTCGCGGATCTGGTTGATCTGCAGCGCGTCGACCATGCGCTCCATCGGGAAGTAGTCGCTCTTGAAATTGAGCTTCACCTTGCCCGAGAGCTCGGCGTGCAGCTTGATCTCCTCCTCGTTCTTGTTGGTGTCGACGGTCGACACGCTGAAGGTGGCGGTGCTGTCGCGCGTGTGGCCGTTGTACCAGCTCTGGTTGCCCGCGTACTTGCCGCTCTTGATCCAGTCGTTCTCCTTGCGTTCGGCCTCCGAGTGGTAGTCGCCCTTGCCGCCCCACTCGTCGTGGCTGCCGCTGGTGCTGGTGCCGCCGCTGGTGCGCGTGCGGTCGCGCACGCGCGTGTCGCGCGTGTCCAGCCGGAACATGCACGAGGCCTCGATCGTGCCGTTGGTGACCACCAGCCGGTTGACGCCCATCATCACCATGGTGGCGAGCATCTGCTGGCGGTCCATGGCGATGCGCTGGCGCGCCGCGGGCACGAGCTGTTGTTCGGCGGTGTCCTGGTCCAGGCCGCCCGCGAGGGGCATCTTGAGGCCGAGGTCGGAGAAGAAGTCGGGCAGGTTGGCCTCGTCGGCGCCTTCGCGCGGCTTGAGCTTGGGCGTCTCCTGCGTGTAGTCCATCTCCAGGTGCTCGGGATAGCGCTGCACCAGGTAGTCGCGCGCGTTGCCCTCGCTGACGTTGTCCTTCATGTACTGGTCGACGGACTTGCTGACGTTCTTCACCAGCTCCGCATAGGCTTCCATCTGCTTGATCGAGCTGGTGACGATGGAATTGAAGACGCCGTCCACCAGGCCGCCGACGAAGGAGGGGAAGTCGACCTCCTGCACCAGGTTGGCCATCGCGCTGCCGCCCTGGCGCGCGGCCTCGCCGATCGGCGGCGGGCCCTGTGGCTGCGTCTTCAGCGGCACGAAACCGCTGGCGGGGGTGGCGCCGGCCTGCGCCTGCGCCAGCGGCGCGTAGCCGCTGCTGTTGCCCGCCAGCTCCACGCCGCCAGGGCGCGAGCGACCGTCGGCGCCGCCCAGGATGTAGTGGAAGGCGCGCACCGTGTCGTGGGCGATCTCCGAGCGCTTCGTCGCCGGCAGCGCGTTGAAGGCGGAGCTGCTGGTGAGGGCCTGCCGCACGCGAGCGCGGATGTCGCCGAGCAATCGATCGTCCTGGAGTGCGACAGCGTTCATGGCAGGCTCCGGTGAAGGTCAGGCGACGGGCATCCAGGCCGAGGAGGACCACAGCGCCTGGCCGGCGACCGGCTCGGGCGCCCGCGGCGCCGGCATCGGCGGTGCAGCCGGCGCGGCGCTGCGCTGCCGCATGCCTTCCAGCCGCGGGTCGAGCGAGGCGGGCCGCAGGTACAGCGCCACGCGCGCCGGCAGGTCGGGCCGCACCCAGACCGACAGCACCGACACGGTGCCGGGGCCTGGATAGCCGTCCGGCGTCAGCGCGGTCAGCCAGCGGTCCATGCCCTGCACGCTGCGCGGGCGCTCGCTCATCTGCAGGCGCATCAGCGCCATCAGCTGCGAGGGCAGGTCGGGGATCGCGTCCAGGCTCACGTCCAGCCGCATCTCCACGCCGTTGCGCAGCGGCCGCAGCGTGACCATCGCGGCTTCCGCGGGCAGCACGAAGCGGGCGCCGAGGATGAAGGCCACGGCGCTCATGAGGCCGGCATGGCGGTGCGCGAGACCGAGCTGGTCCATCAGCGGCTGCAGCGCCGGCAGCGACAGGGGCCGTTCGCTCTCGAACGACAGCTGCTGGGCGCCCGCGGCACGCCCGCAGCGCACCGACATGATCACCGGCCGCAGCCCCGGCATCGCCTCCAGCGCGAGCCGCGCGATGCGGTGCAGTGGTGCGGGCAGGGCATCCATCAGCCCGGGCCCCCACTCGCAGTGCACGTACGATTCGGCGAGACCTGCGCGGTCGAAGGCACTGCCGAAGGCCGCGCCCCAGGAGGCGTGGTGGCCGTTGTCCTGCGAGCGGATCGTCTCCAGCTGGTTGTCGAGCCAGTGGCGCGCGCCGCGGCCGAAGTGGCGATCCACCACGTGCGTCATCGCCCGGCTGGCGCTCGCGATGCGGTCGGCGCCGGTGACGCCGCGGCCGGTGGCGCGCATCACGAAGTTCAGGTGCTCGGGGGTCTGCTCCGAGAAGTGGGTGGACAGCGGCGCGTCGTCCGTCGGTTCGCCGTAGGGGACGTCGAGCTGCTCGTCGAGCGCCGCGCCGACGTCGTCGAGCGGGTCGGCGGTTCCCAGCTGGCGGGCCGACTGCGCAAGCAGCCGCCGCGCCCGCAGGGCGAGGGTGTCTCTGGGCTTCACGGCGTGCTCCCTAGTGCAGGGTGGCCAGCAGCTGCTGCAGCTGTTCGGGGTTGGGCGTGCCGCCGGCGGTGAGCTGCTTCAACTTGTTCAGCACCTCCAGCCCCGAGCTGTCGCCGCCGCCCGGCAGGCCGGGCAGGGTCGGGATGCTGGGTTGCGTGTTCATCTCCACCGGCTGCGCGTACTGCTTGACCTGTTCGTCGCGCACGCCGTTGACGGCCAGCCAGAGCTGCACGCTGGTGAGGATCTGGTTGGTGTCGCCGGGGCTCAGGCCGCTCGTGCGCGTGGTGGTGGTGCTGATGGTGAAGCTGCTGTTGCCGGCGAGCGCCGGGTCGAACAGGAAGGGCAGGCCGCTCGCACTGGCCGAAAGGGCCGGCGTGTTGCGGGCCAGCACGTCGAAGATGCGGCTGGCCGCCTGCGCCATGGTGCTGTACTTGGCCCAGTTCGGCGCGCCGCCGAAGTCCTGCTGGCCGACGCGCTCGATCACCTGCCAGTGGTTGCTGGCGGCATAGGTGCGCAGCACCTGCGGCTGGTTCAGGATCTCGATGGCCCGCTGCAGGTGCCGGTTGATGCGGGCGGCGACGTGGAAGCTGCCGCCCCAGGCATAGAGCGACGCGTTCTGCGCCACCTCGAAGGCGCACTTGCGCACCTGTTCGTCGGTGATGGCGAGGATCGCGGTGCGGTTGGTGAACATGCGGTCGACCTCGCGCTGGCGCGTGAACTCCGAGACCGCGGAGATGAAGCGCAGGAACAGCTGCTCGAAGTTCTTGTTCGGCGCCACTTCCTTGGACACCTCGCCGCCCGGCATGCCGATCATGCGGGCGTACTGCGAGCGGCGTTGCGCCTCGGTGAGGCGGTCCTCGGCCTCCCAGTAGTAGTCGTCGATCGCCTTGCCGGCGGAGCCCTGGCCGAAGGGCAGCAGGCCGTTCATGAACAGTTCGGCGACGCGGTCGGCCACCCGAAGCGGCAGCGCCTTCTCCAGCAGCGCCAGCGGGTAGACCAGGCCGATCACGCGGATGTTGTCGCTGTTCAGGTCGGCGTCGCCGCCGGCGTTCTGGGTGCCGCCGGGCAGGGTGCCGGGCGGCAGCGTGAGCGAGTCGCCGGTGGCGCGCGTCTGCACGTACTGGTCCAGCGCGATGCGGATCGCGGATTCGAAATCGGGGTGGCCGAACTTGATGCTGGAGCCGCCGGCGATCACGTTGCGTGCGACGAAGGCGAACTCCTGGTCGGCGATGTTGGTGTTGCCGCCCTTGAACTTCGGCAGCGTGTCGGCGATGAACTTGTACACCTCGGACAGCGGCACCTTGTCGTTGGGGGGCGCGCCGGTGGAGGGCATCTCCCCGATCGACTCGAGCCACGCGCGCTGCATGGCGGTGCGCAGGCTGCCCGAGTTGGCGTCGGCCTCGCCATCGAGCACCAGCATGCCCAGGACGGCCGCGGCGGAGGGCACCGTCTTCACGTCGGCCTGCGCCGGCGAAACGCCGAAGGTCAGCTGCAGCTCGCTCGTGACCTTGTCGCTCAGCGCCTTGACAAGGGCATCGCGGGTGCTCGGGTCCTGGAACAGGGGAATCGGGCTCGGGTCGACGAAGAAGGTGGTGGCCATGGAAATCTCCTTGAGGAACTGGACCAGCAGGTGAACGTCGGCGTCGGTGGCTCGCCCGATGACGACGCGCAGGGCCGGCCCGACGAGCGGCCGGAGTGAAGCGAAGGGACGTCGCTCGAGCGTTGCCGGCAGGGACTTGAGCTTGTCCTCCGGCGTCTTCAGCAGGGGATGGCGTTCGGACGCCCGCCGCAGCAGGCTCGCCAGCATCGCGATGTAGCCTGGCGGTGCGGGCCCGCTGGGAGCCCGCGCCGCCTTCGCCGGGCCGCGGCCCAGGAGGGTCAGCAGGAGTTCCGCCGTCGCGGCGTCGCTGGCCCCCAGGGCCTGCTGCAGCTGGCGGATCGCCTGGCTGCGGTCGGCCGCGGAGAGGCGCGCGATTTCGTCGAGCAGCAGCGTCCACGCATTCGAATCGTCGCTGTGGGTTGACTTCGCCACCATGGTTCACCTCGTCTCGGCATGCGAGGCATCCAGCGCCTCGATCGCGGCCATGCAATCCAGCAGGCCCGCCCCGGTCTCCTCGCCCGCGCCGCCGGGCAGCGCGCGAGCGCTTCCGCACAGCAGCCGGCGCACGCCCGCGGCGTCGAGCCGCTGGCCGCGCCGGCGCGCGCGCGCCATCAGCAGTGCCGCGGCGCCGGTCACGAAGGGCGAGGCGAAGGAAGTGCCGGAGCTGGTCTGGTAGCCGCGGCGGCCCACGCCCGCGACGGCTTCGCCGGGTGCGCACAGCGCGACCTGCGGGCCCCAGGTGGAAAAGCGCGAGCGATGCCCGAGCGCGTCGACGGAGCCCACCGCGATCACCTCCGGCAGGGCGGCCGGATAGAACATCTGCCGCTGGCCGCTGTTGCCGGCCGCCGCCACCAGCACGCAGCCGCGCGCCGTCGCATAGCGCACCACGGCGTGATGGGGCGGCGCGGCGTGGGCATCGCTGGCGTCCAGCGAGGAGCCCAGGCTCAGGTTGATGACGACGGCGCCGAGGTCCACCGCGACCTTGATGCCGGCATCGATGTCGGGCAGGGCGCCCACGCCCATCAGCCGGCCGCTGGCGTTGTCGCGCTGCGCGGCGGCCAGCACGCGCACCGGCAGCAGCATGCACAGTCCGCCCACGCCGCGCGGCACGCGGAAGCCCTGCGCGCCGATGATGCCCGCCACCAGGCAGCCGTGGCCGACCTCGTCGTAGGGGTTGTAGTCCCAGCCGCGCGAGTCGCCCACCAGTTTCGTCGATGCGTTCAGGCGTCCCATGCCCAGGTCCACGGTGTCGTAGCCGGCCAGGCAACGGCGCTGGAACTCCGGATGGCCGACCACCACGCCGGTGTCGACCACCGCCACGGTGAGGGAGGCATCGCCCGGTTCGCGTGCGAGCGCCTCGATCGCACGGATGCGGCGTTGCGGCTCCAGCGTTTCCTCGCGGGTGAGCACGCGGCGCGGGGTGGCCGCGCGCGGGCCCGCTTCGAGCGGCGCGACGGCCAGGGCCTGCAACTGGCACTGTTCCACCGAACCGAGGTCGCGCAGCGATTCGCGCACACGGACCGCGGCGTCGGGGTTGCCGAGTTCCACCTGGTAGCTGCGCGACAGGCCCAGGGCCTCTTCCTCGTCGTCGAAGCCGACGTGCTGCTCGCCCGGGCGGCCGAGGGAGCGCCGCGCGTGGAAGATGCGGCGAAAGCGCGCGCCGTCGGCCTGCCGGCGCACCAGCGCGTCGATGCGCCCGCCATCGAGCACGGGGCTGGGCCGGCCGGCGCCGGACAGGCAATCCAGGTGCGCAGGCACGACCGCCGCGGCGACGCCGGAGCGCAGCGTGAGGGTGAGGAAGCCGTCGCGCTTCATGGCCGGCTCCTGGCGCCCGCGGGCGCCCAGGGGTCGTCGCCCGCGGCCTCGGGCGGTGCCATGTGCAGCGGGTGGACCAGCGCGAAGCAGTGCGGCGCCTCGTCGCCCAGGCTCACTTCCAGCGCGCCGGGCGCGAAGCCGTGCGGCAGCAGCACCACCAGTCGGTCGTCGTCGATCTCGTCGATCTCCAGTGCCTCGCCATTGAGGCGCACGGCGGGCGGATAGGCTTCGTGCTGGAGGTTGCGGCCCGCAAGCGTGAGGCGGCGGGTGCCGGGGGCGACTTCGAGCACGCCGGCGGGGACCGCGGCATCGTCGGCCGCCGACGCCTGCGATGACGCCAGATCCGCGTCCTCGAACGGCTGGCCCAGCTTCGCGCGCAGCACCGGCGAGGGCAGCGGCCGCGGGAGGCCGATCGGCGGGCGCGGCGAGCCCACCGGAGGCGAGGCGATCGGCGGACGCGGCAAGACAACCGGAGGCGATGCCACCGGCGGGCGCGGCAAGACAACCGGAGGCGATGCCACCGGCGGACGCGGCGTCACGGCCGGCGGACGCGGCGCCGGCGCCGGCGCCGGGGAAGGACCGATCTGCGGACGCCCGGCCACCAGGGCGCGCCGCAGCCGTTCGACCGGCATGTCGGCCATGCGGGCGACCGTGCTCATGCCGGTGCTGCCCTTGAGCCGGTCGAGCTGCGCGAGGTTGGTCACGCCCAGGCGCTCCAGCCGCATCTGCTCCTCGGGCTTGAGGCCCAGGTTGTCCAGGGGCGTCGAGCGCGTGGCCGCCAGCGAGATCGTGTTCTCCTCGATCATCGGCTTGGTGATGGTGGTGAAGTCGAGCGCGAGCGTGCTGGCCCCGGCCTCGTTGGGGCCGGCGGCGCGCAGCATCACGTGTCCTTGGGCATCCATGTCGACGAACACCTTGAGTTCCAGGTGCAGCTCCTTCAGTGCGTAGGTGAGGGGACGGTTGACGGCCTTGATGCGCAGCGCGTCCTGCACGCGATCGAGCTGGGTCGTGATGGAGGTGATGAAGTCCTCGACCAGGAACGCAGCGCCGGCGGACGTGTTGCGATCGGCCAAGTCATCACTCCTCCAGCGCCAGCTTCAGGCTCAGGCGCTGCACCGGCGGCAGGAAGCCCGCCTCCCAGCGCGAATGGGGCGCCTGCGCGAGGAACACGAGGTCGTCGCCACGGACGGCAGCGGTGATCTCCAGCGGCATGTCGACGTCCACCGAGGTGACGACCAGGCCGCTTCCGGGCGGCGCGGCGAGGCCTTCGAACAGCTGCAGCAGCGTCACGGCCAGCTCGGTGTTCATCCCGCGGCTCCCACGGGAGCCCAGGGGTCGGGCGCGAGGGCCATGCCTTGCGCGGCGGGCTTGGCAGCGACCCCGGGCGCGGCGGCCACCGGCGCGGGCAGCGCGGGCGGCGCGGGCGGCGCGGCCGGTGCAGCGGGCGTTCCCGGCACCACCACCGCGGGCGCGGCGGGGGCCGGCACCTTCGCGTTGTTGTTGATCAACTGGATGGCCGCGGAATCGGCGAAGCGCTCCAGCGGGAAGGTCTCGCTGGCGAAGCGCACGGTGACCTGGCCGGTGAGGTCGGCGCGCACGTTGATCGCGCTCTGCGCGTTCAGGCTGGTCGTGTTGACCATCACGCTGGTGGCGCCGAAGGGGTTGCGGCCGGCCGTGCCGCTCATGTTGCCGCTGGTGACCTTGTTCTGGTCGAACTTGATGTTGGTGGATTCGGTGGCGTCGATGTGGAACATCAGCTTGGCGCTGATCTCGCCGTCCTTGACGATCACGCGGTTGATGCCCATGAGCACCATCGTGGCCAGCGTCTGCTGGCGCCGCTCCGCCATCTGCCTGCGCGTGGCGGGCACCACCACCTCGTTGATGTTCTGCTCGGTCAGCTGGTCGGGCGTGTCCAGCCCCAGGTCCTTGAAGAAGCTTGGGAGCTCGCCGCCGGTCTGGCGCACCACCATCTTCGCGGCACCGCCGCTGGTGTCGCGCCCCAGCACGCCGCTGTACTGGTCGGCCAGGTAGTCCTTGGCCATGCCGTCCGACACGTTGTCGCCCATGAAGCGGTCGACGGTGCCGGCGACGTTCTTCAGCAGTTCGGCATACGCCTCCATCTGCTGGATCGATGCGTCGACGATGGCCTGGAAGGTGCCCTGGATCAGCGAGGCGACGAAGGTGGGGAAGTCGATCGCGTTGAGCGTGGCCCGCGCGACCTCGCCGACGCGGCCCACCGGGCCGCTGCCGGCCGGTCCCGCCGCCGGTGCGGGCGCTGCGCCCGGCATCGGCTGCGGGGACTGCGGTGGCGCGGTGGTCCCCGGCGCGCCACCGCCGCCCGGCGCGAGCTGCGAGCGCAGGTCCGGTGCCATCTGCCCGGCCAGGCGCGGCGCGCCGGCGAAACCCGCGGCCGGCGCGAGCACCTGCTGGATGCGCTCCAGCGAGCGGTCGAACTCGCGCCGCGCCTCGTGGTTCAGCGCGTGGTACGCCGGCGCGCGGTGGACGACCTGCCGCAGCTGCTGCACGGCGGCGATCTCGTGGCCGGACAGGGCGGCAGGGGCGAAGGTGGAGTCGCGCATGGCGGTGGGCGTGGCCGCTCAGAGCCGGAACAGGCGGTCGGCCGCCGAGGCATCGCGGATGCGCCGGATGCGCTCGGCCCACGGCGTGCCCTGGGCATGGCGCAGCATGGCCGCCACGATCTCGTCGCGGCCCAGCACCGGAGACGCGCTGTTGGGGCTGGCGCGCATCGCCGCGATCAGCGCCGCATGCGTGGCGACGTCCCAGGTGCCCGTGGGCGGCAGCTTCTGCGCCGCCTGGAAGGACTGCAGGTCCGCAGCGCCGAGCGCCGTGAGGGCCGCCTGCTTCATCGCGAGCGTTTCCACGGGTGTCGCGCATTCCAGCAGCCAGGCCAGCGCACCGTCGGCGCCCATCTGCACGGCGCGGTCGATCGCCATCGCCAGGCCCTGTTCGGAGTCGAGGCCGATCTGGCGGCAGATGCCGATCACCGGCTGCACGTACAGGCTCGCGGCGAGTTCGTTCTGCGCGGCCTGGAACGGCGGATGCTGGCCGGCGCGCCGGAAGCGCCCGGGCCACGGCTCCTGCCACAGGCGCTGGCCGCCCACCGGCCGCAGCCGCTGCGAGAAGCCGTCGCCGGACTGCCACGCGCGCGGCCCGTCGGCCGCGGTGGTCACCGCGATCAGCGTGTCGGCATCGGGGAACAGCTGGTCGAAGGTGGCGCGGTCGCGCTCGCGCATCAGCACCAGCAACTGCCCCAGCGTGCCGGTTTCCTGCACGAAGGGGAAGCCGCCGAAGGTGAGCCCCAGGTGGAAGCGCTGGTACGCGGGGTGGCCGGTGCCGCAGCGGCCGGCGTATTCGCCGTCTTCCAGCACGCGGGCGAAGCCTTCGCTGCCGGACTCGAAGGGCATGATGCGCGCGAGGATCGCCTTGCAGGCGGCGATGTCGAAGGGCACGCGCGCCGGTTCGCTGGCCTGGGCCTGGCCCCAGGGGTAGCCGTCGGCGGACTCCTCGCCATAGGCCTGGGCCGACGCCTCGATCTCGACTTCGTCCTCGTCGTGCTCGCCGGCCTGCGCGCTGTGGGCGCTGTCGGCGTCCTCGTCCGGCAGCATCTCGGGCACCGGCTCGCGCGCGGCCTCGGAGGCGTACGCATGGACCTCGCGGTGCCCGGCGTAGTCGCCGCCGTGGGACCGGTCCTCCGCCTGTTCCTCGTAGGCGTGCACCTGCGGGTACGGCTCGCGGCCGGACTGCGCGAACGACTCGGAGCGGCCGAAGCCGTCGTCGTACCCGTCCTGGTCGCCGTCGGCGTCGCCGTAGGCGGCCGCGGCAGATCCGGAGTCGTCGTCGTCGTTGTCCGCTTGCGCCGATGCGGGATGGGCGTAGCCGTCGTCGTAGTCCTCGTCGCGGTCGTCGCTCGCGGCGTACGCCTGGTCGGCTTCCTCGCTGTCGGAGCCGTCGTCGTAGGCGGCGGCCACCTCGTCGGCCGAGGGCGTGGGCAACTCGCCGTCGTCGGCCTCGAGGCCGACCGCCTCGGGGACGCTGCCACCGAAGTCCTCGCCCGTGTCGTCGAACGCCTGTTCCCAGGCCTGGGCGGCGGCCTCCACGCGCAGCAGCCGCCCCACCGGCGTGCCGAACATCAGGCCCAGCGTGCCCGTCAGCGCCGAATCGACGGCCACCGAGGGCGCTTCGCGGGCCAGCGATTCCGGGGCCTGCGCGTACACGGCGCCGGTGCCGTCGTCGCCGGCATACGCGATCAGCGTGTAGTACAGGCGCGGTGCCGGCAGCATCGCGTGCAGCGCGCTGCGCGGCACGAGGTAGAAGCAGGGCGGGCCGTCGAAGGGCAGCAGGCCTTCGCCCTGGCTGTCGTAGAAGTTGGAGGCATTGCGCGCACCGGCCTGGTCGGCAGCGAACAGCGCGCGATCACGGGCGACCAGCACGCGAAAGCGCGGGCGGCCGCCGGTGTCGACGCTGAAGCTCAGGTCGCTGTGTCGTTTGTCGAGAGGGTCGTGCAGCGGCGTCATGCGCGGCACGCCGGCCGCGAAGGCGCGTGTCCTCGGGGCAGCACCGGGCGCGATCGTCAGCATGGGCGACTCCTCGTGGCGTGACCCACGAGCGCCGCAAGGCCCGTGCCACGCGGCAAGGGCCTGATTCGGCGGGCGTTTCCAGCGCAAGCGCGGCAGGGGTTGGCAAGCGGTGCTACAGCGCGGGTGCACACCCCCCGCTGCGGCGATACACATCTGTCAACCGCGCGGCTGCGGCACCAGGCATGGCGATGCGCCCGCGGGGTCGTGGCACCCGGCGGGTCGGCGCGTGGCCGCGATCCTCAGATCGCGACGGTCCGCCAGCGGTACTTCAGGAGGGCGCGTTCGAGGGTGGGCGGTACATCGCCCGGCAACAGTCAGATCGCGCGCGAGATGCTCGGGCGTTGTGGCGCGCCGGTCCTTGCGTCGGCGCCCTCCGCCTCGCGGCTCGAGGGGGCCGGCGCGTCCGGCACGGGCTCGACCCTCGGCGCGGGTGAAAGCCAGGACTGGGCCAACAGGTTGCCGATGCCGACGGTGGTCGCCGTGCGCCGGATGCGCTCGGCCCGCCTGCCGTGGGTGGGGGCGGTCATCGCCTCGGCGCCTGCGCCGTGGAGGGGAAGGTGAGCGGAGGGTATGCGTTCATGGAGGCCTCGCGTAAGGACGCAGAGATCCACGATCACGGGAGGCGAACGCCACCCTGCGTGCACCAGTCTGCGCCTCGCGGGCGCGCGCGTCAATGAAACCCTCCGTCCGTCGGCCCGGCCGAGGGGGTGCCCGGTTTCAGCCCGCCGAGTCCCTGGGCCGCGGCGGCTCGTCCCGGCCTGGCGGGCCCTCGTCCGCGGCCGGCGAAGGAGGCTTGTCCCGCCGCGTCGGCTCCGCACCGCCGCTGTTGCTCTTGTGCGCGCGGTTTTCCGCCGGACGCTCCGCCCTGGCCCCCAGGTTGCCCGTGCGGCCCGCGCGCGGCGCCTTGCCGTCGCCGGTGATCTTGTCCTTGTCGGCCTGCCCTTCCTCGAGCGGCAGCGCGTCTGCGCAGGCGCGGCCCTCGCTGGCGGAGATGCGGGATGCGGCGTTGCGATGAGAGCCCATGGTGTTCCCCTTGGATGTGGCCCAGCGTTGCACGCCAAGCACTTCCATGGCGCAGGAAGGCCGGCGCTGCCCGCGTCGGACCGCGCCGACGTGGCCGCGGCCTGCGCCGTCATCCGGCCCCGTGGCACTTCTTGTATTTCCTGCCGCTGCCGCAGGGGCACGGATCGTTGCGGCCCGGCTCCGGGGTCTTGCGCAAGGGCTCGATGCGCGGGCCGAGGCTGCGCCACACCTGGCGCAGGTCGTAGGCCGCCCAGATGGCAGCGGCGACCGCCGCCAGGCGCTCGTCGCTCACGCTGGGCGGACCGTCGTCGCTGTACATCGAGAAGGCCGGCTCGCCCGCATCGCCTTCGACGAGCGCGGCGATGTCCTCCAGGGCGGCCTCGATCACCTGCGCCGCCTCGGCGTCGCGCGGCGGCTGCCAGTCTTCGGGCCAGCTCTCCACGGCGGACAGGAAACCGATCGCCCAGACCTGCGCATAGGCAGGCAGGTTGTCGAGGTCGCCCTCCGCCCGCTCTTGCGGGGGCAGGGCGAGGATCGCGCCGCGCATGTCGAGCGCCTCGGGGTGGTAGGTGCGTTCGTCATCGATCTCATCCACCGGCTGGTCCAGCGCGAAGGCGATTTCCTCCCAGCGGCGGCGCCAGCGCCAGACGAACTCCATGTGTTCCATGGGGCGGAAGTTCGGCCCGAGCAGCACGGGCCAGTACTCCTCGGGCGGCACGGCGCGGCGCATGCACACCAGCGCGACGAGGAAGCCCTCGCAGAATTCCCACCCGGGAACGTCCTCGTCGTCCTGGCGCAGCAGGTCCAGCGTGTCGTCGAGCGCGTCGAAGTCTTCGGGGGTGAGCGGGCCGGGATCGGCGGCAGTCGTGTTCGTCAAGGGGGCAGGCAGGTTCGGTGTCGGAACGGAATTATCCGTCGCGCATCCGCACCGGGGCCGCGAACCCGCCGGCCGCGGCGGGACTCCAGGTTTCCATGATGAAGAGTCTCGATTCGCTCGCTGCGGCGCTCCCGAGCGCCGGCTGGTGAGCCGCGTGTGCTTGACGCGCCACGGCGCGGCAGGCTAGGGTGCGGCGATGGCCCCGTCCCACACCATCACGACGCTCGACCAGCTGCAGCAGTTGTTCGGCCCCGTCGGTGAAGCCTCGTTGCGCAAGGAGGTCGCCTTCATTGCCCCGGTCTACCGCCGCTGGATCGAGGCGTCGCCGTTCGCGGTGCTGGCGACCAGCGGGCCCGCGGGGCTGGATGCATCGCCGCGCGGCGACCCGGCCGGTTTCGTGATCGTCGAGAACGAGAACTCCCTGCTGCTGCCGGAGCGGCGCGGCAACAACCGCATCGACGGCCTGCGCAACATCCTGGCGGACCCGCGCGTGGCCTTGCTGTTCTTCATTCCCGGCGTCGGCGAGACCCTGCGCGTGAATGGCCGCGCTTCGATCAGCACGGATCCAGCGCTGCTGGAGCGGCTGGCCATGGAGGGCAAGCGACCCCAATGCGTCCTGCGCATCGCGGTCGACACCGTCTTCTTCCAGTGCGCCCGCGCCCTGCAGCGCTCGCGGCTCTGGGAGCAACCCGCGGCGCGCCCGGCCGGCGTTCCGACGGCGGGCGAGATCCTGCAGGCCCTGACGGAGGGTGCCATCGACGGTGCGGCCTACGACGCGGAGCTGCCGGCCCGCCAGCGCACGACGCTGTACTGACCGGTCCTGTGCGAATCGGCTGACACCAGCGTGCGCCAAAGCCCCGGCCTTGCGCCTGCGGCGAGGTCTTACCGTTGGGGCTCCCAACCATACAAGGAAGAGCCCATGAATGAACGCAAGCCCATTGCTTCCGACAAGGAATCGCATCCGACGGCCAAGGGCGCCGTCGCCGGGGGAGTGGTCGGCGGCGTCGCCGGCGGAGCAGCCGCGGGTGCGGTCGTCGGCGGCATGACGGGTCCCGTCGGTGCGGCCGTCGGTGCGGCCGTCGGCGCCGCTGTCGGGGCCATCGCGGGACGCAGGAAGGTGGATCCGGTGGTCGAAGAAGCGTATTGGCGCGACAACTACGCGAGCCGCCCGTACGTCACCGGCGGCGCGAGCTACGACGACTACGGCCCGGCCTACCGCTATGGTGCCGACGCGTACTCGCGCTATCCGGATCGTTCCTTCGACGAGGTGGAACCCGAGCTGAGCCGCGACTGGCGCACGGCCCGCGGGACTTCCTCGCTCGAGTGGGAACACGCCAAGCATGCCACCCGCGATGCATGGCATCGCGCGGGCAATGCGGTCGAGCGCGCCATTCCCGGCGACTCGGACGGCGACGGCCGCTGAAGGTCGACGCGATGGACAACGGCGCCGCGAGGCGCCGTTTTCACGAGGGTTGGCGCGCGGCTGCCGCCTTCACCCGCGGCGCACGCCTGGCGGCAGGCGTTCCCGCAGCCCGCGGCCGGCCAGCTTCATCGGCGTGCGATGCGCCGTCCACCCCGCCTGGCGCGAAGGGGTCAACCCGCGCAGGGCGCGTGCCAGGCGCACCGCGAGCGCGTACCACGTCGGCCGCTGGTTGAACCAGGCCCACGCCTTCCACGCCAGCGCCTCCTTCCAGTCCTTCGCGCTCCCCTGGCCCGCCAGCGGTGCGTGGCCCGGGAGCGGGTCGTGCCGGGCGGCGTGCCGCAGTTGCATCAGCAGGTCGGGGATCGGGATGCCGACCGGGCACACCTCGGCGCAGGCGCCGCACAGGCTGCTCGCGGTGGGCAGCGACTGCGTGGGCTCCAGGCCCAGCAGGTGGGGCGAGATGATGGAGCCGATGGGACCCGGGTACGTCGTGCCGTAGGCCAGCCCGCCGATGCGCGCGTACACGGGGCAGTGGTTCATGCAGGCGCCGCAGCGGATGCACTGCAGCGTCGGGCGGAAATCGGCGTCGCGCCACGCCTGCGTGCGGCCGTTGTCCAGCAGCACGAGATGCACCGCGCGCGGCCCATCGAGCTCGCCGTCGCGGCGCGGCCCCGTGATCGCGTTGAAGTAGGTCGTGACCGCCTGGCCGGTGGCCGAGCGCGTGAGCAGGTTGAACAGCGGCAGCACGTGCTCGAAGCGCTCCACCACCTTCTCGATGCCGGTGATCGCGATGTGCACGTCCGGCACGGTGGTGCACATGCGCCCGTTGCCCTCGTTCTCGACCAGGCACAGCGTGCCGGTCTCGGCCACCATGAAGTTGACGCCCGATACGCCGATCGCGGCATCGCGGAACTCGTTGCGCAGCACGCGCCGGCCGATGGCGATCAGCGCGTCGACGTCTTCCGTGTACGGCGTGTCCGGGATGCGTTCGGCGAACAGCGCGGCGATCTGCTGCTTGGTCTTGTGGATCGCCGGCATGATGATGTGGCTGGGGCGCTCGCCGGCGAGCTGCACGATGTACTCGCCCATGTCGGACTCGAGGCAGTCGACGCCGTGTTCGGCCATGCGGTGGTTCAGCTCGATCTCCTCGCTGACCATCGACTTGCCCTTCACCATGCGCCGCGCGCCCGCGTCGCGCGCGATGGCCAGGAAGATCGCGTTCGCCTCCTCGGTGGTGGACGCCCAGTGCACCTGCACGCCGCGGGCGAGCAGGTTGCGCTCCAGCTGCTCGAGCAGGTCCGGCAGCCGCGACAGGCTGTAGCGCCGGATCGCTTCGCCCACGTGCCGCAGCGGCTCGAAGGTCTCGGCCTCGCCGAAGTGCGCGGCGCGCTTGGCCTGCAGGAAGTCCATCGCGCTGCGGAAGCTCGCGCGCAGGTGGGCGTCGTTCACGGCCTCGCGCGCGTTCTCCTTGAAGCGGCGCGGGTCGACGAAGTGCAGCGGCGCGGCGCGGCCGTGCGCGTCCGCAGGGGTTGCTGGATTCATTGCGTCGCCTCAGCCAGGTCGTCGACCAGCACGATCACGAGCTCCTTCGGCCCGTGCGCGCCATAGGCCAGCACCTGCTGGATGTCGGCCGTCTTGGAGGGCCCGGTCACCAGCAGCAGGTTGGTCGGCAGCGCGGGCGGGCCGTCCCCGGGATACAGAGCGCGCATCGCCGCGGGCAGGCTGGCATGCAGTCGGCTCGCCATCAGCACCGCGACGTGCACCGGCGGCACCAGCGAAAGCGTGCGCGGCTCGTGCGCGCCGGGGCACAGCACCAGCGTGCCGGTGTCGGCGATGCCGGCCACGGTGGCCGTCACGGCGGCGTCCACCGTGTCGAACAGCTCGCCTTTCCAGGTTTCCAGGGGCTGCTCGAAGCGCCGCACGGCGAGGCCCCGCAAGGCCTCGTCCAGGCCCGGCTGCAAGGGCGATGCCGCGCCGATGGCGATGCTGCGCAGGCCACGCTGGGCTAGCGCCTGGCGCACCGCGCCGGGCCAGTTGTCGGGCCGCGCGTGGAGCACGTCGGCGCGCCAGCCGCGCGCGGCCTTTTCGAATTCCGCGCGCAGCGGCTCCGCAGCGATGCGCGCACCGACGCTGCCCCGGCCGAAAGGGCTCGCGTGGTAGGGCGCGAGATCGGGCGCCGGCAGCGGCGGGGTGACCACGCCGCGCAGCGCGGCGAAGATGGCCTGGCGGGCGGGGCGGGTGTCGGGCAGGGGCATGGCAGTCGGTGCTCAGTCGGTGACGCGCTGCGCCGCGTCGCCGGCGCCTTGCCGTTCGCGCAGGAAGCTCGCCAGGTGCACCAGCCGCGGCAGCGCCTCGCCCGCGGCCCGGCGCTTTTCCGCCGCGTGGTGCAGGTTCAGCAGGCAGCCGCAATCGGCGCTCACCACCACGTCGGCGCCCGTTTCGCGCAAGGCGTCGAGCTTGTCGCTCACCATCGCGCCGGAGATGTCGGGGTGGCGCGCCGAGAACGTGCCGCCGAAGCCGCAGCATTCGGCGACGCGCGCCTGCTGCACGACCTCCACCTGCGGCAGCGCGCGCAGCAGCGCCTCGCTGGGCACGTGCGTGCCCATTTCGCGGCGGGCGCTGCACGAGGTGTGCAGCGCGACCTTCACCGGCGTCGCGGGGCGCCCGGCCGGTCCCGGCTGCGCCACGCCCAGCACGTGGGCGAGCGCACTCCATTCGACGATGCGGTCCGCGATGTCCCGGGCCTGCGCTGCGAGTGCTGCATCGCCGGCGAACAGCTTCGGCCAGTGATGCTTCATCATCCCCGCGCAGGACCCCGAGGGCACCACGATGGGCCACGGTTCGGGAAAGATCCCCAGCTGCGACTGCGCGACGCTGCGCGCCTCGTCGAAGAAGCCGGAGCTGTACGCGGGCTGGCCGCAGCAGCTCTGCGCCTGCGGGAACACCACTTCGATCCCCGCCTCCTGCAGGAGGCGGATCGCGTCGACGCCCGCCTGCGGGGCCATCAGGTCGACCACGCAGGTCGAGTAGAAGTACACCGTCGAAGGATGCGCGTTCATATGCAGCGGATTGTCGCTGGCATCAGGCGCGCCGGCGGCGCAAGACCATGATCAGCAGAGCCGTGCCCACCAGGCCAGCGGCCCCGAGCCACATCGGCGTCGACGAGTGGGCCGCCGGCAGCGCCGCGCCCTGGCCCGTGTAGCCCGGGATCATCCACGGGAAGACGTAGGCCTGCAGCGTCGTGATGATGCCCACCAGCGTCGCCAGCAGCAGGCTGTGCTTGACGGTGAAGCGGAACAGGTCCGATTCCCTGCCGACCAGGCCCACGGCCGCCGTGGCCACGGCGATCGATTGCGGCGAGATCATCTTGCCGGTCACGCCGCCGGTGGTGTTGGCTGCCACCAGCAGCGTGTCGGGCACGCCGATCTGCTGCGCGGTCGTGGCCTGCAGGTTGCAGAACAGGGCGTTGGCCGAAGTGTCCGAGCCGGTCAGGAACACGCCCAGCCACCCGAGCAGGGGCGAGAAGAAGGTGAACGCGACGCCGGTGCCGGCCAGCAGCAGGGCGAGCGTGGCCGACAGGCCCGAGTAGTTGGCGATGAAGGCGAAGCCCAGCACCATGCCGATCGAGTAGATCGGGCGCGCCAGTTCGCGGAAGGTGCCGGCGAATTCGCGCACCGCTTCGGTCGGGCGCATGCGAAGCAGCACCAGGCTGATGATCGCGGCGATCAGGATCGCGGTGCCGGTGGCCGACAGCCAGTTGAAGGAATACGAAGCCGCGTAGGGGCTGGCCGCCTTCACGATGGGCGGCATCTTGACGGCGAGCTTGTCGAGGAAGGGCACCGGCATGTTGATCACGGTCCAGGCCAGCATGCCACCCTTGGCGAACAGCGCCTTGAACGGCTTGAGCGACCAGATCGTCACGACCAGCGTCAGGATGGCGAACGGCGACCACGCCTTCAGGATCGCGCCCAGCGAATGCTTCTGCGCCTTGACCACGATCTCCTGGCCCTCGAAGCGGAAGATGCGGCGGGGCTTCCAGAAGCGCAGGAACACGGCGAGCGAGATCAGGCTGACCAGCGCCGAGGTGATGTCCGGCAGTTCCGGGCCGATGTAGTTGGCCGTGAGGAACTGGGTGACGGCGAACGACACGCCGCACACCAGGATCGCGGGATACGTCTCGCGGATGCCGCGCCAGCCGTCCATCATCGCGATGACCCACAGCGGCACGATCATCGAGAGCAGCGGCAGCTGGCGCCCGGCCATCTGCCCGATGTGGAACGGATCGAGGCCGGTGACCTGGCCGGCCACGATGATCGGGATGCCCATCGCGCCGAAGGCCACCGGCGCGGTGTTGGTGATAAGGCACAGGCCCGCGGCGTACAGCGGGTTGAAGCCCAGGCCCACGAGCAGGGCGGCGGTGATCGCCACCGGCGCGCCGAACCCGGCCGCGCCTTCCAGGAAGGCGCCGAACGAGAAGCCCACGAGCAGCATCTGCAGCCGCTGGTCTTCCGTCAGCGAAACGACCGAGGCGCGGATGATGTCGAACTGCCCGGTCTTGACGGTGACCTTGTAGAGGAACACCGCGGTCACGATGATCCACGCGATCGGCCACAGGCCGTAGAAGAAGCCGTAGCCGGCCGAGGCCAGCGCCATGTCGACGGGCATGCCGTAGGCGAACACCGCCACCCCCAGCGAGAGCGCGACGGTGATGGTGCCCGCGATGTGGCCCTTCATGCGCAGGATCGCCAGCGCCACGAAGAAGAAGATGATCGGGATGGCGGCGACGAGCGCCGACAACCAGAGGTTGCCGAACGGGTCGTAGATCTGTTGCCAGGTCTGCATGGGAAGAGTCTCCTCGGAGGTGGAAAAGGGGCGGAGGTCAGCAGGCGGCGTCGACGGCGTCGGGACGGCTGCATTCCTCCAGGAGGTAGGCGATCGAGCGATAGGGACGGCCGGTGCGGTCGGTCAGGCCGATCTCGCACGTTCGGTTGGTGGAGACGCCGGAGCAGCAGGCCTCGGGCAGTTGCGCGGGGACGTGGCGCAGCGCGTGGGCGTTCAGCTCGGGGGCGGTGAATCCGAGGTCGCCGCCGAAGCCGCAGCAGTTGACGCCGTGGGGCTCCACGACCTGCCCGGTGCAGGCGCGCAGCACGCTGCGCAGCTTCTCGTCGGAGGCCGAGCGGCGCACGCTGCAGTTGATGTGCAGCGCCACCGGCTCGGCGCCGCGCCGGATGCGCAGCCGCGGCAGCAGCGCGTCGTGGGCGAATTCGTGGAAGTCCAGCACCTGCAGCCGGCCGGCCAGGTGCTTCTTCATGCGCAGCGAACAGGTGCTCGCATCCATCACCACGGGGTGGAAGCCGCCCCGGCCGTCGGATGCGGCGCCGAGCAGGGCCTCGGCCAGCGCCTCGGCCATCGTGTCGGCCTCCTGCGCGCGGCCCTTGCTGGAAAGCATCTGGCCGCAGCACAGGCGCTCGACGCCCTGCGGCAGGCGCACCGCGTAGCCGGCGCGCGTGAGCAGCGTGGTGATCACCTCGTGCAGCGCGGGCTGCCCGGGCGTGCCGTCGCCGAAGATGCGGCCGCCGCAGGTCGGGTAATAGACCACCGGGTCGCCGCCATGCGGACGCGGTGCGACGACGCGCCGGCTCGCCTGCGGCATCTGCTTCTTCCACGCGCCGCCCGTCAGGCGCGAGACCATGCCGTCGCCCACGACGCGCGCGGCGGCGTGGCCGAGGCGAAGCCCCGTGCGCGAGACGCTGGCGAAGGTGCCGAAGTGGTTCGCCGACCAGCGGGCCACGGTGCGCTGGACCGGGCTGGCGCCGCGGTGGCGCAGCAGGCGGACCAGTTCGCCGGTGTCGATGCCGACGGGGCAGGCGGTGGAACACAGGCTGCAGCCCGCGCAGGTGTCGATCCCGAGGGGACCGAACGCGGTGTCGATCTCCGCGGTCGACTCGCCCGCCGCCTGCAGGCGCGAGCGTTCGCGCCAGCTCGTGATGCGCTGGCGCGGCGACAGGGTGAGCCCGTGCGACGGGCACAGCGGCTCGCAGAAGCCGCACTCGATGCAGCGGTCGACGATCGCCTCTGCGGCCGGCATCGGCTTGAGGTGCTTCAGGTGTGCGTGCGGGTCGTCGTCGAGGATGACGCCGGGGTTCAGCAGCGTTCCGGGATCGAACAGCGCCTTGATGCGGCGCATCAGCTGCGTGGCCTGCGGGCCCCACTCGCGCTCGACGAAGGGCGCCATGTTGCGGCCGGTGCCGTGTTCGGCCTTCAGCGAGCCGTCGTACTTGTCGACGACCAGCGTGCACACGTCTTCCATGAAGCGGGCGTAACGCTGGATCTCGGCGGCATCGGAGAAATCCTGCGTGAAGACGAAGTGCAGGTTGCCCTCCAGCGCGTGGCCGAAGATGATCCCCTCGTCGTACCCGTGGTGGCGCATCGCGGCCTGCAGGTCGAGCGTCGCGGCGGCGAGCGACTCCACGGGGAAGGCGACGTCCTCGATGATCACCGTGGTGCCGGTGCGGCGCATGGCGCCCACGGAGGGGAAGGTGCCCTTGCGCACCTTCCAGTAGCTGTCGCAGGTGGCGGGGTCGGTGGAGAAGGCTGCGGGCTCCACGGTGGGCAGCGGCGCGAGCACGCCCAGGGCCGCGCCCATGCGCAGCTGCAGCACCGCAGCGGTCTGCGCGCGCACCTCGACCAGCAGCGCCGCCGCGTCGTCGCCCAGCGCGCGCATCACCGGCGGCATGCCGGGCTTGTCCTGCACCGATCGCAGCGACGGGCGATCGAGCAGTTCCACCGCGCTGACCTGCAGCTGGCGCAGGCCGAGCACGGCGTCGCACGCATCCTGCAGCGTCGGGAAGAACACCAGCGCGCTCGCCTTGCACGGATCGTCCGCCACGGTGCGGTACGTGATGCGCGAGATGAAGCCGAGCGTGCCTTCCGAGCCGATCATCAGGTGCGCGAGGATGTCGACCGGGTCCACGAAATCGACCAGCGCGTTGAGGCTGTAGCCGGTGGTGTTCTTGATGCGGTACTTGTGGCGGATGCGATCGGCGAGCGCGGTGTCCGCCTGGGTCTCGGCGGCCATGCGCGCCAGTGCCTGCAGCAGGGCGCCATGGCTTTGCCGGAAGGCGGCCAGGCTGCCGGCGTCCTCGGTGTCCAGCACCGTGCCGTCCGCGAGGACCACGCGCATCGCCTGCACGGTCTGGTAGCTGTTCTGCGCCGTGCCGCAGCACATGCCCGAGGCGTTGTTGGCGGCGATGCCGCCGATCTTGCAGGTGGCGATCGAGGCCGGGTCGGGCCCGATCTTGCGGCCGTGCGGCGCCAGGCGGGCGTTCACGTCGCCGCCCACCATGCCGGGGCCGAGGCGCACGCTGGCCGCATCGGGCGCGATCTCGCAGGTGGCGAAGCTCTCGCCGACCAGCGCGAGCACGCCGTCGGTGACGGCCTGGCCGGACAGGCTGGTGCCGGCGGCGCGGAAGGTCACGGGAAGGCCGTGCGCGCGCGCGGTCCGCAGGACCGCCTGCACGTCCGCCTCGGATTCGACGACCGCCACCACCTGGGGAGTGAGGCGGTAGAAGCTCGCGTCGGTGCCATAGGCCAGGCGCCGCAAGGGATCGGCCACGACCTGCCGCGCCGGCAGCACGGCCCTCAGGGCCGAGGCGATCTGGCTGTCCGGGATGCTTGCTGCGGCGCTCATCCTTGTCTCCTGTCTTCTGGTAAGACCAATGTGTTATCTATCGTCGATAGAAATCTTTACTCGAAACTTTCAATGTTGGTAAGACCAGAATTACAGTTGGACATGGACGATAGAGACCATCTGGTCAGGCCAGGGTTGCATGGCGCGCCGATTGCGCTAAACTGGTCGGACCAGGAGGCTTCCCCATGACCGCGAACCCCGGCGACCGCACCCCGCGCCTTTCCGAAACGATCGCGACGAAGATCGAGCAGCGCATCCTCGAAGGCACCCTCAAGCCGGGCGACCGGCTGCCTTCGGAGCGCGACCTCGCCGCGGAACTCGGCGTCTCGCGCCCGTCGCTGCGCGAAGCGATCCAGAAGCTGGTGGCCAAGGGCCTGCTGCACACTCGCGAGCGCGGCGGCACGCAGGTGACCGACCGGCTGGATGCCCACTTCACCGATGCGTGGGAGCAGATGCTGGCCGGCCATCCCGACGTGCATCGCGACATGCTCGAATTCCGCGCGCTGCTGGAGTCGCAGGCGGCCTACTGGGCGGCGGACCGCTGCACCGACGTCGACATCAAGCTGCTGGACGAGGCGCACGCGGCGCTGCAGGCGCAGTACGACGAGGCGCCGCTCGACGACTGCGTCGACGCCGACCTGCGCTTCCACCAGGTGATCGCCGAGGCTTCGCACAACGTGCTGGTGAGCCACCTGTGCGCGAGCCTCATGAAGGTGACCCACGGCCACATCTCGGACAACCTGCGGGCCCTGCACCCGCGGCCGCACCGCTGGGACCAGCTGCGGGGGCAGCACCGCGACATCTGGCTGGCCATCCGCGAGCGCCGGCCGGAGGATGCCGCCCGCGCGACGCGCGCCCACATCGACTTCGTGCGCCAGTCGATGGAGGAGAACGCGCTGGCCGGGGAGCGGCGCGCGGTGGCGCTGCGGCGCAGCGCCCAGGCGACCCCGCCGGCGCGGGCGTGAATGCACAATGCCCGCATGGTTCCACCCGGCACGGAGCAAGTTCCTCCCCCACCCCTGCGCACCGTCGCCGCGGCGCGCTACGTCACGCCCCTGCGCGAGGGCGGCTCGCTGCCCGCGGTGGTCGAGGGCGACGACGACGGCCTCTATGTCCTGAAGTTCCGCGGCGCGGGGCAGGGGCCCAAGGCGCTCATCGCCGAACTCGTGGCCGGCGAGCTGGCACGCGCCCTGGGTCTGCTGGTGCCGGAGATCGTGTTCATGAACCTCGACGGGGACCTGGCGCGCACCGAGGCGGATCCGGAAATCCAGGACCTGATCCGCGCCAGCGTGGGCCTCAACGTGGCCCTCGACTTCCTGCCGAGCGCCCTGGCGTACGACCCGCTGGTGTGGCAGCCCGACGCGGCGCTCGCTTCGCGCATCGTCTGGTTCGACGCCTTCGTGATGAACGTCGACCGCACGGCGCGCAACACCAACATGCTGCTGTGGCACCGGCGCCTGTGGCTGATCGACCATGGCGCGTCGCTGTACTTCCAGCACCAGTGGGACGACTACATGGCGCGCAGCACGTCGCCGTTCGCATCGGTCAAGGATCACGTGCTGCTGCCGCTGGCCGCAGCGCTGGGGGACGCGGACCAGGAGGGTCGCCTCCGGCTGTCGGACGAGGTCATCGCCCGCGTCGTGAGCCTGATTCCCGATGCCTGGTTGTGCGACACCGAAGCCTTCGCCGAGCCCGCCGGCCAGCGCGAGGCGTACCGCAGTTTCCTCACGGCCCGCGTGCGGGCGTCGCAATCGTTCGTGGAGGAGGCCGTCCGTGCACGATCCCTGCGCGTATGACTACGCCCTGATCCGCGTGATCCCGCACGTCGAGCGCGGCGAGTGCATCAATGCGGGCGTGCTGGTCTGCAGCACCGCGCGCGCATTCCTCAAGGCCCGCATCGAGCTCGACGAGGCGCGGCTGCTCGCCCTCGACCCCGCGGCGGACCTTGCCACCGTGGCGGCGGCGCTGGAGGCCTTCGTGCGTATCTGCGAGGGCGGTTCGCGGGCCGGGCCGATCGGGGAGCTGCCGCTGCGCGCCCGCTTCGACTGGCTGGTCGCGCCGCGCAGCACCGTGATCCAGACCTCGCCGGTGCATTCGGGGCGCTGTTCCGATCTCGAACTCGCGATGGAACACTTGCTGGAGCGGATGGTGCGCCGGCCGCCGCTGCGTCCGCCGGCTGGCTAGAGCCGCAGGCCGGTGACCTGCGCGTTCGCGAGCTCGAACGCAAAACGCGGCTGCGCGTTGTCGATGAAAAGCCGTAGCGTCAGCGAGCCCGTGACCTCGTCGCACTCCAGGTGCGTGCCGCGCCCCGTCAAGACAGCGTGACGGAGCGACAGGGAAGGAATCTCGAGGGTGAGCCCGCGCCCCACCGCTTCCGAGTGGACGCGCACGGCGTTGCGACCCTCGGCGCGGCCCGCCATCTCGGCTCGCACGCCAGGCGCGCAGAACGTGCCGTCGCCCAATTGCAGATCACCGCGCAGTGCCGTGCGGCCGAACAGCAGGCGCGCCTGCTCGGTGAAACCCAGGGCCAGGCCGGCCCGGGACTGGCGCAGCAGCCCCTCGGCGAATTCCCGCAGCCGCAGCTTGCCGCGATCCGAGACGAAGGGTCCCAGCAGGGCCCCGCGCCGCTCGTACTCGACACCGCCCACGGGCGTGGCGGGGAACTGGTAGAGATAGCTGCGCCCGTTGGGCGCGTCGACATACAGCCCCATGCGGCTGACGCCCATGCGCGAATCCGGTCCGACATGCTCGACGCTCGCGTCGTTGAAGTCGATCTGCCCCTGGCGCATGGGCACCGTGACGTCGGCGTCGAACAGCAGCTGCGCATCGACGATCTTCGCTTGGAGGCTGCCTTCGGCCCCTGCGAGCGGGCCGAGGCTCCATGGGCTGCCGGCAATTTCGGTCGTGGGCGTGGCGGTTGCCGCCTGTGCGCCGGCAGGCGCGGGCGGTGCGTGCAACCCGCCCGTGGCCGGCGTCGGAAGCATCAAGAGTCCCTGGGCCTTCACGCCCGAAAGCTCGGCGTTGGCCGCCCGCAAACCGGACAGGCGCGGTCGGCCGGCGTCGGTGCGTACCTGCCCCACGAGCTTGTACAAGGCGAGGCGGCCGACCTCCAGCGCGAGCGCTCCCGCTGCCAGCCGCAGCGAAGTCGCCTCGAAACGCCGGATGCCGATCTCGCGCCCGCCCTCCGTCGCAGGGCCCAGGGTGAGGCCGTCGAGCGAGAAACGGTTGCCGGCGTCCGGTTCGCTGGATCCGAGTTCGGAGGCCAGCACGGCGTCGAGGAGCGAGCGCGCGAGCGTGATGGGCATCGCAGGATGTTGGCAGCAAACGCCGTGCTCGTGGGGCAGGCCGGCGGGGTGCGTGCCTCCGCGCGGGACGCCGCTCCTTGTACGGCTGCGCCGACAGGCGCATCATGCGCGCCAACCGCGCCCGCGTGGCACCGGCGCTGCCTCCGTACGCTCCAGTTTCCTTCGCGCCGCGAGGAGCCCCCGATGTCCGTATCCTTGCCCGTCACGCCCGGCCAGCGCGTGGTCCAGGCCTGCCTGTTCGTCTTCGCGGCGATCGCCATCGGCGGTGGAGCGTTGCAGCTGGTGCTGGGGCAGCCGGACACGACGCCGCGCCTGGACAACGTGCACCGCTTCATGGCGGGCATCTACCTGTCCACGGGCTTCATCTGCCTCTGGGCGGCCTTCACCATCCGGCAGCAGGGCACGTTGGTGTACCTGCTGGCGCTCGGGGTCTTCCTCGCGGGTTGCGGCAGGCTCCTGTCCATCAGCCAGGTGGGCCTGCCGGAGCCCGCGGTGGTCTGGCTCGGGTACATGGTTCCGGAACTGGTGCTGCCCCTGGTGGTGGCGTGGGCGCACACGGCGAGCCGCCGGCCGGCGCTGCAGCCAGGCATCGCGCGGTAAGGGCTGCAGGAGCCGCGTGGGGCGCCGCACTGCGCTGCCGGTGCTCCCCGCCGGCGCGGAACGGCGACGCTTCAATCCCGCACGCCCTCCTTGAGCACCTGCAGGAAGCGCTGCGCCAGCGGCGGCAGCGGGCCGTGCCGCCGGGTCAGCGCGCCGATCGCGCGGCGAAAGCGCGCCTCGGCGAAGGGCAGCGGCACCAGCCCCTGTCCCTCCGGTGCGCCCAGCATCGTCTCGCTCATGATCGAGACGAGGTCGCTGTGCACCAGCAGCCGGCTCAGCGAGGCGGCCGTCGTGCTCACTTCGACGGCCACCCGCGGCGCCGGCAGGCCCGCCTCGGCCAGCCGTCCCTCCACGCCGCGCCGGGCTGCCACGCCCGGGCCGGGCAGCATCCACTGCGCATCGACCAGGTCGGCCAGCCGCAGGCGCCGCCGTGACAGCAGGGGATGCCCTTCACGCACGACCATGCACAGGTCGTCGTTCATCAGCGCCACGGCCTCGAGATCCTCCGGCACCACGCCCGGCAGCGCATTGACGGTGAGGTCGAGGTCGCCGAGGCGCAGCGCGGCCAGCAGCGTGTCGTTGAGGTTGATCATCACCCGCACGCGGGCCGCGGGCCGCTGCCGGTGCAACTGCAGGCAGGCGGGCACGAACAGGCGCTGCGCGTAGAGCGGCGACACGCCGACGCGCAGCACGCCCATGGCGCCGAGGTGCAGGTCGGCCGCTTCCTTGATCGCGTCGCCGAGGCTCGCCCGCAGTGCCTGGGTGCGCTGGCGGAACGGCTCGGCCACCGCCGTGAGCGTCATGCCGCGGGCGCCGCGCTCGAAGAGCGGAAACCCGAGTTCCCTTTCGAGCCGCTGCAGCCCCTTGGTCAGCGCCGGCTGCGACAGGCCCAGCGCCGCCGCGGTGCGCCGCACCTGCCCGTGCTGCGCCACGGCGAGGAAGTAGTCGATGTCGTCGAGCCGCACGGCCATCGCGGATGCTCCCGGATGAGGTTGCTGGGCGCTGCGATAACCGCGCGTTATCGCTCGCGTGCGCCGGATTATCCCCGCCGGCGCGTCCCGTTCCTAGACTGCAGCCATTCCCCGAGGAGACCTTCCGCCATGAACCTGGGCCTGTATCTCGCACGCAGTGCGCGCCAATGGGGCGACCGCCCCGCCATCCTGTTCCGCGACCGCGCCCTCAGCTACCGCGAGCTGGAGCTGCGCTCCAACCGGCTCGCGCACGCCTTGCTGGCGCTGGGCCTGCGGCGCGGCGACCGCGTCGCCGTGGTCTCGCCCAACCGGCCCGAGATCGTCGAACTCGAATGCGCGCTGTACAAGGCCGGCCTGGTGAAGGTGGCGCTGAACGCCCGGCTCGCGCCGCAGGAACTCGCCGATGCGCTGCAGAACGCGGAACCCGCGGCCTGCCTCGCGGGTCCCGAGCACCGCGCCATGGTCGACGAAGCCGCGGCCGCCGTCCCCGCGCTGCGGCACCGCATCGCGCTCGATCCGGCCCCGGCGGACGCCGCGCACTGGCTCGCGTACGAGCCCCTGCTGGCCGCGGCCAGCGATGCGCACGTCCACGCCGAGATGCGCGAGGAGGAGCTCGCGGTGCTGCACTTCACCTCCGGCTCCACGGGCAAGCTGAAGGCCGCGATGCAGACCGTGGGCAACCGCATGGCATCGCTGCGCAAGAACGTGATGGGCCGCATGCACGCGGGCCCCGGCGACGTGCTGGCCCTGTCCGGGCCGATCACCCATGCCAGCGGCATGTTCATCCAGCCGATGCTGTTCCAGGGCGCGACCATCCTGCTGCTGGAGGGCTTCAAGCCGGCGGACTACCTGGCCGCCATCGAGCGCCACCGCGTCACGATGGCCTTCCTGGTGCCGGCCATGATCCACGCCCTGCTCGCGGAGCCGGGCATCCGCACGCGCGACCTGTCCAGCCTGCGGCTGGTGAGCTACGGTGCGGCGCCGATGTCGCCGGCGCGCATCCGCGAGGCCTGGGCCGCCTTCGGCCCGGTGCTGGCGCAAGGCTACGGCGCGGGCGAGACCACCGGCGGCGTCGTCGGCCTCACCATCGCCGACCACCGGCGCGCGATCGAAGGCGGCCGGCCCGAACTGCTCGCCGCCTGCGGCCGGCCCTTCGGCGAATCCGACGTGCAGGTGCTCGGCGACGACGGCCAGCCGGTGAGCGGCGACGCCATCGGCGAGATCTGCGTGCGCGGCCCCGACGTGTTCGCCGGCTTCTGGCGCGAGCCGGAGCAGACCGCCGCCGCCCTCGGCGCCGACGGCTGGCTGCGCACCGGCGACCTCGCGCGGGTGGACGACGAGGGCTACATCTTCATCGTCGACCGCAAGAAGGAAATGCTCGTTTCCGGCGGCTTCAACGTGTATCCGAGCGAAGTGGAATCCGTGCTGGCGCAGCATCCCGCGGTGTACGAGGTCTGCGTGGTGGGCGTGCCCGACGACCACTGGGGCGAGACGGTCAAGGCCGTCGTGGTGCTGCGCGAGGGCGCGGCCGCGAGCGGCGGCGACCTCATGGACTTCTGCCGCGGCCGGCTGGCGGACTTCAAGCGCCCGCGCTCGGTGGATTTCGTGCCGCACCTGCCGAAGAACGGCAACGGCAAGCTCTCGCGCAAGGACGTGCGCGAGCATTACTGGCGCGGCCGCGAGCGGCGCGTGAACTGAAAGGCCCATGCCATGGACGCATCCGTCACCCCCCCGCGCAGCGGCGCGCCCTTCGAGGGCAGCGAGCCGGCGCGCGAATTCATCGCCCGCGTGCAGGCCTTCATCCGCGACGAGCTGCATCCGCTGGCGGCCGCCCACGGCATCACCAGCGAGTCGGGCGCGCCCCGCGCGCTGCTGGAGCAGGTGTGGAAGCGCTCGCGCGACCTGGGCTTCTACGGCGTCACGCTGCCCAAGCCGCTGGGCGGCGCCGGCTTCAGCCTGGTGGACCACGTCCTGATCAAGGAGGCGATCTATGCCAGCGGCTCGCCCTTCGCGCCGCACGTGCTGGGCGAGCTGACCGGGCCCCCGCGCGTCGGCGCGCTGGCCAAGCAGGCCACGCCCGACCAGATGGAGCGCTTCATCCTGCCGGTGGCGCGGGCCGAGAAGGCGATCTGCTTCGCCATCACCGAACCGGAAGCCGGCTCCGACGCCGGGGCCCTGCAGACGCGCGCGGTGCGCGACGGCGACGCCTTCGTCCTGAACGGCACCAAGCGCTTCATCTCGGGTGCGCCCTTCTGCGACTTCGCGGTGATCATCTGCTCGACGAGCGACGATCCCGCGGCGCGCGAGACCACGGCGTTCTTCGTCGAGCGCGAGCGCCCGGGCTTCAGGGTGGAGGGCGGCTACAGGACGCTGGCCGGCCAGTCCCATACCGGCAACATCGTGCTGCAGGATTGCCGCATTCCCGCGGCCAACCAGATCGGCGAGCGCGGCCGCGGACTCGCGCTGGCGCTGGGCCGCATCACCGTCAACCGGCTGCTGCATTGCCCGGCGATGCTGGGGCTGGCCCGGCTGGCGCTGGAGGATTCCATCGCGCATGCGACGCGGCGGCGCCAGTTCGGCCAGCCGATCGGCGCCTTCCAGGCCGTGCAGCACATGATCGCCGACATGGCGACGGAACTCGCCGCCGCGCGCGCACTCATGCTGGGTGTGGCGCGCACGCTGGATGCCGGCGTCGAGGCCCGCGCCGAAGCGTCGATGGCCAAGCTGTTCTGTTCCGAGACCGCCTTCCGCGTGGCCGACCGCGCCGTGCAGGTGCACGGCGGCGAAGGCATCGTGCAGGGCAGCCGGGTGGAATTCCTGTTCCGGCTGCTGCGCATGTACCGCGTGCTCACCGGCACCAGCGAGATCCAGCGCAACACCATCGCGCGCGAACTGCTCGGCGCCGCCGTGCGCTGAACCCCCTCACGACAAGATCCAGGAGACAAGACATGAAGACGCAGATCCTCCGTGCAGCCCTCGCGCTGGCCGCGTGCGCGGTCGCCACGGCCGGCGCCCAGGCGCAGGAGTTCCCCAGCCGGCCCATCAAGTGGATCGTGCCCTACCTGGCAGGCACCGGCCCGGACACGACGGTGCGCGTGGTCGCCGAAGCGATGTCGGAGATCCTCGGCCAGCCGGTCGTGGTCGACAACAAGGGCGGCGCGGCCGGCAACCTCGGCGCCCAGATCGCCGCGCGCTCGGCGCCCGACGGCTACACCTGGGTGTACTCGGCGACGACCATGTCCGCCAGCATGCGCATGTACCGCAAGCCGGGCTACGACGTGATGAAGGACTTCACGCACGTCGGCCGCATCTCGCAGTCGGACGTGCTGCTGGTGGTGCACCCGGACGCGGGGATCGCTTCCACCAGGGACCTGATCGAGCGCGCGCGCAGCAACCCCGGCAAGCTGTCGTATGCCTCGGGCGGCGTCGGCACGCCGGCGCACCTGGGCGCGGAACTGATGCTCAATTCCTCCGGTGCGCGGGCGCTGCACGTGCCGTACAAGGGCGCCTCGGAGTCCGTCAACGCGGTGCTGGGCAAGCAGGTGGACTTCGCGCTGGCCCTCGCCTCGGTCGCGCTCCCGCAGATCCAGGCCGGCAAGCTGACCGCGCTGGCAGTCACGGGACCGCGGCGCAATCCGAAGCTGCCGAAGGTACCGACGCTCGCGGAAGCGGGCGTGCCGAACGTGCAGCTGGTCTCCTTCGGCGGCCTGTCCGTCCCCGCCGGCACCCCACCGGCGATCACCGCCAGGATCGGCGGCGCCTTGCGCAAGGCGCTGGCGCAGCCGCAGGTGCGCGCCAAGCTCGAGGCCAGCGGCAGCCTGGTGGTGCCGAGCACCGGCGAGGAATTCGCCCACGACCTGCAGGCGGAAATCGCGCTCACCGAAAGGATGATGAAGGTGGTGAAGCTCGACCCCCAGTGAGCCGAGAATGGCGGAATGATCGAACTTCCCAAGGACGTGCGGCAGCAGGCCGTCGCCTCCATCGAGCGCTACTTCCTCCAGAACATGGAGGAGAAGATCGGCAACGTCGCGGCTGGCGGGCTGCTGGGCTTCTTCCTGGAGGAGATAGCTCCGGCGATCTACAACCAGGCGGTGCGCGATGTGCAGGAGCGCCTGCGGCTGCGCGTGGAGGAAATCGACCTCGAGGTGCACGAGGACGAATTCGCGTACTGGAAGAAGTTCGACAAGGGCGGCAAGCGCCGCTGACCGGGCGGGGCCCGGTCGGGGGAGGCGAACGTCAGGGATGCCAGCGCGACACGGCCGCCGGCGTCGCCGGTGACCGGCTGCCCGCGAGCGCGTACGACAGTTGGTTGGCCGCACGGATCACGGCCTTGGCGTGCTTCTCCAGCTTGGTCCTGGTCAGCCGCGAGCTCGGCCCCGAGATGCACATGGATCCGAGCAGCCGCCAGTTCAGGCCGAACACCGGCGCCGCCACGCTGGCGACCTCCGGCTCGCGCTCGCCCAGCGAGATGTGGAAGCCGCGCTCGCGGATGGTTTCGTAGGGCGCGCCCGCAGCGCCGCTGAACGCCAGGATGACGCGCCCCGGCGCGCCCCGGTCCAGGGGCAGGCGCTCGCCGATGCGCACGTTGTGCCGCACCGACTGCGGGCCTTCCACGCGCGCGACGCACGAGCGGATGTCCCCTTCGCGCACGTAGAACGAGGCACTCTCGCCGGTCTCCTTCACCAGCTGGTGCAGCGCGGGCTCGACCACGTTGTTGACGTCGAAGCCGGCCTGGTAGCGCGCACCCAGCCAGCCGGCGGCCGGCCCCAGGCGCCACTGGCCGTCTTCGGTCTGCACCATGTACTGCGACAGCGCGAGGGTGCGGGCCAGCCGCAGGGCGGTCGTCTTGTGCACGCCGGCACGGCGGCTCAGTTCCGCCAGCGACAGCGATGCCTCCCCGACACCGAACGCCTCCATCAGGGAGAGCGCGCGCGTGACGGCGACGACCCCGCCTTCGGAATCCGCCTCGGCTTGTACCTTGTCCTTCGCGTTGCGCATGCCGCACCATGGTCCACTGTGTGAAACGGTATTGTACGTGGTGCAACTCGAATCTACAGTTCTCCCACGGGCCCTGGAGCCCCTCATTCCCGGAGACAAATCGATGCATGCTTCCCGTCGCGCGGCCCTCTTGATCGCGGCCGCCTCCCTCGTCACCGTCGCGGCCTTCGCGCAGGGCTGGCCCGCGCGGCCGGTCCGCCTGGTCGTTCCCTTCCCCGCCGGCGGCGGCACGGACATCATCACGCGCGAGCTGGCCAACAAGGTCGGCCACGCGGGCTACACCTTCGTGGTGGACAACAAGCCGGGCTCCGGCGGCAACCTCGGCGTGGATGCCGCGGCGAAGGCGCCGGCCGACGGCTACACCCTGGTGATGGGCCAGACGAGCAACCTGGCCATCAACCCCACGCTGTACTCCAAGCTTCCGTACGATCCGCTGAAGGACCTGACGCCGATCAGCCTGGTGGCCAGCGCGCCGCTGGTGATCGTGGCGAGCGCGCAGTCGCCCTACAAGACGCTGGCCGACGTGGTGGCCGCCTCGCGCGCGAATCCGGGCAGCATCAACTACGCCAGCTCCGGCAACGGCACCGTCGCCCACCTCGCGGCCGAATCCTTCCAGAAGGTCGCCGGCATCAAGCTCACGCACATCCCGTACAAGGGCGCTTCGCAGGGCGTCACGGACGTGATCAGCGGCCAGGTGCAGCTGTATGTCTCCTCGATCCCCACGCTGATCGGCCACATCAAGAGCGGCAAGATGCGCCCGATCGCCGTGACGTCGGCCAGGCGGGTGGACGACCTGCCGCAGGTGCCCACGATCGCCGAGTCCGGCTACAAGGGCTTCGAGGCGGTCACCTGGTTCGGCGTGCTGGGCCCGGCCAACCTCCCGAAGGAGGTCGTCGCGAAGCTCAACGCCGACATCAACAAGGCGATCCAGGACCCCGAGCTCGCGAAGAAGCTGGGCGACCAGGGCGCCGACGTCGCCGGCAGCACGCCCGACCAGTTCGCCCGGCTGATCCGCGACGACATCGCCCGCTGGGGAAAGATCGTCAAGGAATCCGGCGCCAGGATCGACTGAGCGGCGCCAGCGCGCGGCCCGCGGCATCGCGGGCACCCACCACCCTCCAGGCTCAGGCCCGCGCAGCGCGCGGGTGGGGAGCCCCTTCACCCGAAAGATCTGCATGACCACCGACATCCTGCGCGACTTCGAGCGCGTCTCCTCCGACCTGGTGCGCCAGGCTGCCGAATTCCAGGCCGCCATCCTGGCCGACGTGAACGGCCGCCGCGGCGCGCTGCACGGCCGCATCGCCGCGCTGCGTCCGCGCATGAAGCTGGCCGGCCCCGCGTTGACGGTGGAAGTGCGCCCGGGCGACAACCTGATGATCCATGCGGCGATGGCGCTCGCCAAACCCGGCGACGTGCTGGTCATCGACGGCAAGGGCGACCAGACGGCTGCCCTGATGGGCACCATCATGATGACGGCCTGCAAGCAGCTGGGCATCGCCGGCGTGGTCATCGACGGTGCGGTGCGCGACAGCCTCGAGATCGACGAGATGGATTTCCCCGTGTTCTCCGTCGGCACCAACCCGAACGGCCCCACCAAGAACGTGCCGGGCCGCATCGGCCATGCCATCACCTGCGGCGGCGTGACGGTGCGCTCGGGCGACCTCGTGCTGGCGGATGCGGACGGCGTCTTCATCGGCGAGCGCGAGCGCGTCGAAGCCCTGCTGCCCCTGGCGCGCAGGAAGGTGGAGGACGAATCCACGCGCATCGCGCAGATCAGGAAGGGCAACACCAGCGCTTCCTGGCTGCTGCCGGCGCTGCGCGCCGCCGGCGTCCTGAAGGAGGGGGAGTCGCTGTGAGCCAGCGTCGCGCCATCCTGGTCACGGGCGCGGACCTCGCGCCCCAGGCGCTCGCGCTGCTGGAGGACTTCGACGTCGTCTACGCCGGCAAGACGCCGACCGAGCCGGACCTCGTCGCGCTGTGCCGCCGGCACGACCCCGTGGCCATCATCGTGCGCTACGGCAAGGTCGGCGCTGGCGTGATGGACGCTGCGCCTTCGCTGCGCGTGATCTCCAAGCACGGCAGCGGCACCGACACCATCGACAAGGACGCCGCCAAGGCCCGCGGCATCGAGGTGCGCGCCGCCGTGGGCGCCAATGCCGCGGCGGTCGCCGAACAGGCGCTGGCGCTGCTGCTCGCCTGTGCCAAGTCCGTCGTCCAGCTCGATGGCCGCATGCACGCCGGCCACTGGGACAAGGCCACCCACAAGAGCGTGGAGCTGCACGGCCGCACGATCGGCCTCGTCGGCCTCGGTGCCATCGGCCAGCGCTTCGCGCGCATGTGCGATGCGATGGGGATGAAGGTGATCGGCTTCGATCCGTTCGCGCGGGACCTGCCCGACTTCATCCGCCGCGTGGACCTGGCGACGCTCTGGCGCGAGTCGGACGCGATTTCGCTGCACTGCCCGCTCACGCCGGAGAACCGCGCGATGCTCGACGCGCCGACGCTGGCGGCCTGCAAGCGCGGCGTGATCGTGGTGAACACCGCCCGCGGCGGGCTGGTCGACGAAGCCGCGCTGCTGGAGGCCGTGCGTTCGGGCCAGGTGGCGTGCGCCGGCCTGGACAGCTTCGCGGTGGAGCCGATGACGGCCCCGCACCCGTTCCAAGGCCAGCCCAACTTCATCCTGAGCCCGCACATCGGCGGCGTGACCGGCGATGCGTACGTGAACATGGGCGTGGGTGCAGCGAAGAACGTGCTGGCCGTGCTGCACGCCGCCGCCCAGGCCGCCTGACACCGGAGACCGACATGAACCGAATCCTCACGCGCCGCGTGGCGCTCCTTTGCCTGGCCGGCGCCTGCGCGCCGCTGGCGGCACTCGCCGCCGACACCTACCCTTCGCACCCGGTGCGCATCATCGTGCCCTACGCGCCCGGCGGCGCGGTGGACGTGGTGACGCGCAAGATGGCGCAGAAGCTGACCGAGCAGACCGGCCAGACCTTCTTCGTCGAGAACCGCGCCGGGGCCACCGGCACCATCGGCGCGCAGCAGGTGGCCAAGGCCGAAGCCGACGGCTACACGCTGATGGCCAACGACACGACCTACTCGCTGCTGCCGCACATCTTCAGGAAGCTGCCCTTCGACCACGACAAGGACCTGGTCCCCGTGGCGGCCTACGTGTTCGCGCCGATGGCGCTCGCCGTGAATGCGCAGTCCCGCTTCAAGTCGCTCAAGGACCTGGTGGCCGATGCGAAGGCGCAGCCGAACCGGGTCACCTACGGCTCCGGCGGGCCCGGCACGACGCCGCATTTCGCCAGCGAGGCGCTGGGCATCGCCGCGGGCGTCAATCTCATGCACGTGCCCTTCAAGGGCGCGGCGGAGGCGACGCAGGCGGTGCTGTCCAGCACCATCGATTTCCAGATCGCCTCCACGACCGGCCTGATGGGCAACGTGCGGGGCGGCAAGATGCGGCTGCTCGCCGTCAGCGGCGACAAGCGCCTGCAGGCCCTGCCCGAGGTTCCGACCTTCCGCGAAGCCGGTGTGCCCTGGGGCGGCGTGCTGAACTGGACGGGCCTGTGGGCGCCCAAGGGCACGCCCGCGGCCGTCACCGGGCGCCTGCAGAAGGAGATCGCCGCGGCGATGGCCACGCCCGACATGAAGGCGTTCGCCGAAGGCATGGGTGCGGAGCCGCGCCAGGTCGGCGCCGAGGCCTTCGGGAAGATGCTCAAGGAGAGCACCGAGGCCTGGGGCAAAGTGGCATCCCACACCGGTTTCGAACGCCAGTAAGCCCGCCATGATCCTGCTGCAGCCGCCCGTCGTCCGCGAGCTCGAGGTGTTCACGGCCATGCCGGCGGAGTTTCGCCGGACGGGCGTGCGCAGCCACTGGGCCGACGTGAACCAGGGCGGCCGCCTGGCGGACTCCTTCCTGGAGGGGCCGGTGTTCGATGCCGCCGGCAACCTGTACGTCACCGACATCCCCTTCGGCCGCATCTTCCGCATCGACCCTGCCGGCCAGTGGACGCTGGTGGCGCAGTGGGGCGGCGAGCCCAACGGAATGAAGTTCCTGTCCGCCACCGAACTGCTGGTGACGGACTACAAGAACGGCCTGGTGGCGGTGGACATCCGCAGCGGCGCGGTGCGTCCGTTCCTGGAGCGGCGCAACAGCGAGCGCTTCAAGGGCGTGAACGACCTCGTCTTCGATTCGCGCGGCAACCTGTTCTTCACCGACCAGGGCCAGACCGGGCTGCACGACCCGACCGGCCGCGTCTACCGCCTCGCGCCCGATGGCCGGCTGGACCTGCTGCTGTCCAACGTGCCGAGCCCCAACGGGATCGTGCTGGCCAACGACGAGCGCTTCCTGTTCGTGGCCGCGACGCGGGGCAACTGCGTCTGGCGCATGCCATTGCTGCCCGACGGAAGCGTGTCCAAGGCCGGCCAGTTCTTCACGTCCTACGGGCCCAGCGGCCCGGACGGGCTGGCGATGGACGAAGCCGGCAACTTGCTCGTCGCCAATCCGGGCCTCGGCTACGTGTGGGTGTTGAACCGTTTCGCCGAGCCCGAGGTGGTGCTGCGCGGCCCGCGGGGTGCCTCGGTGACGAATCTCGCCTTCGGCGGCGCGGACCGCAGGACGCTGTATTGCACCGATTCGACCCACGGGACCATCCTCGTGGCCCGCATGGAAGTGGCGGGCCAGGCGCTGCGCACCGTCCCTCAGTGAGCTCGCATCGAGCGTCGGCGACCGTGCCGACCGAAGCCACTCCGTTGCGGTCGGCACGCTGCAGGACCAGTCCGTGTCTGTGTCCGGCTCAGCGACATCAAGGAGGAGGCGCGGGCGCGGCGCCCGCACGAGCCACGGTCCTCATCCGCGCCGGGGGACAGTCGCTGTGACGGACACAGACACGGGCTGGTCCGGCCCGGGCGGCGCGACGTCCACCGGTGAGGAACCTTTCCTTTCGGGCCCTCGCCAGTACCATGGGGGCCACTCGAGGAGACCCGGATGCACCGACGCGTACTCGTTCTGCTCCTGCTGATCGCAGGGTTCACCGCCGCTCGCGCCCAGGACTGGCCGCTGGCGACCCCCGAATCGCAGGGGATGGACTCGGCGGCTCTCGCGGCGCTGGTGGACTACGGCGGCAAGGTGAGCATGGACAGCCTGGTCGTCGTGCGCAACGGGCGGCTGGTCGCCGAGGCCTACTACGCGCCGTATCGAGCGCCGATGAAGCACCGGGTCAACTCGGCGACCAAGGCAGTGATCGGGATGCTCACCGGCATCGCCATCGCGCGCGGCGAGATGCCGCCGCCGAGCGCATCGCTCGCGGAGCTGTTTCCGCGCGCAGCGAACGCCACCGACCCGCGATGGAAAGAGATCACGCTGCAGCACCTGCTGGACATGACGTCGGGCATCGCCTGGACCGAACCGCTCTCCGATGCCATCCCGCTGACCGCGGTGGAAATGGAGCGCAGCCGCAACTGGGAGGATTTCATCCTTGCGCGGGCGATCGCGCAAAGCCCGGGCGCCTCGTTCGACTACAACAGCGGCAATCCGCACCTGCTGTCCATCGCGTTGGCGCGGCGCACCGGCATGCCGACGGAGGCCTATGCGCGCAAGGTGCTGTTCGAACCCCTGGGCATCACCGACTTGCGCTGGCGCAAGGATCCGCAGGGCGTGGCGATCGGCGGGTACGGCCTGTACCTGCAGACGCGGGACATGGCACGCCTCGGGCAGCTGTACTTGCAGCACGGCGCCTGGAACGGCCGCCAGGTCGTCCCGCGCGCATGGACGGACCGCGCGTTCGCCGCCGGCGTCGACATGCGCATTCCGGGCCTGCGCTACGCCGATTTCTGGTGGAGCGTTCCGCAGCGGGGCGCCACCATGATGGTGGGCTTCAACCGCCAGGTGGTGCTGGTGCTGCCGGACCTGCAGGTCGTGGCCGCGATGACCGGCCGCGCCAACTATCCGCTGGAGGACATGATCGCGCACGTCCGGCGCGCCGCGCGCTCCGCCGAGGCCCTGCCGGAGGACCCGCTGGCACAGGCCGCGCTGCGGGAGAAGATCCGGCTCGCCGCGGTGGCGCCGCCCCCGGGCATCGCTGGCGACACCAAGGCGAGCGCCCTGCGGGCCGCCTACCGTCTCGACGACAACCCGATGGGCGTGCGTGAGATCGGCTTCGACTTCACCGTGGCGCCGCCGATGTACCGCATGCTGATGCGTTCGCGCGACCTCGTCGCCCCGGTGGGCCTCGCCGGCGAATTCGCGGAGGGGGACGACGGCGGCACGCCGATCTTCACGCGCGCGGCTTGGCAGGACGCCCGCACGCTGCACGTGGAACAGCGCTGGCCCGAGGAGGGGACCTCCGTTCGCTACGTGCTGAAGTTCGACGGCGACGACCTGGAAATCGCGCGCACCAATGAGCGCGGCGTGCGCAGCGTGGTGAAGGCGCGGCGGGCGGCGGCCGAGTAGAGCTTCGCTCCCCGCGCAGCGGAACGCTGCGACTCCGGCTGTCGATGCCCGAGCCCGGCACGCGATGCCGCGTCCGGCCCCCGAGACAGCAGGCGCCCGGGATAATCCCCCCGTGTGCAGCAATTACCAACCGGTCACGCGCAAGGACCGGCTCCTGAGCTTCTTCGGCGTGGAGCGCGAGCGGGACGACGCGTCGGTGGACACCTGGCCCACGGGGCTGGCGCCGTTCATCCGGCTGGCGGAGGAGGGCTCGGGCCACCGCCGCATCGTGCAGGACGGCGTCTTCGGCCTGCTGCCCGCCTTCGCGAAGGAGCTGGCCTTCGGGCGCCGCACGTACAACGCGCGCAGCGAAACGGTGCACCAGTTGCCGAGCTTCCGGGACAGCTGGCGCAACGGCTGGCGCTGCATCGTCCCGGCGGAAGTCATCTACGAGCCCTTCTACGCGCACGACGCGGCCAAGGGGCAGCGCTGGGCGATCTACCAGCCCGGGGCCGTGCCCATGGGCATCGCCGGCATCTACACGAAGTGGAGGCATCCCGCGGGCCACGAGCTGTTCTCGTTCGCGATGCTCACCGTCAACGCCGACGAGCATCCGTTCTACCGGCGCTTCCACCGCCCGGGCGACGAGAAGCGCATGCCGATCATCCTGGCGCCCGAGGATTACGACGCGTGGCTGGCCTGTCCGGTGAAGGAGGCCCCCAGGTTCTTCCAGGCCTGGACGGGAGAACTGCAGGCGGAAGCGGCGCCCCTGCCGCCCCGCGCGCCGCCGGCGAGCAGCGTGCGCACGACGCGCCCGCGCCCACCGGAGCAGGGCGGGCTCTTCTAGCCTGGTGCGCTCCCCGCGGGCTCACGGTTCCTGCCTACTCGTTGGGCAGGTTGCGGTCCTTGCGGAACAGCGGGCGCAGTGCCACGAACACGGCCACGGCCGCGACGGCGGCACCGGCCATCACGTTCCAGAACTGCCACAGCGCGAACGCGACGGCCGACAGCACGATGGCCAGGCTCAGGTGCTTCTCCCATGGGCGCTTCATGCGGTCTCGACTCTCCGTGGTGGAACGTGCCGGCAGGCGCGCTCCCTGGAACGCGCCGGTGATGCACCGAGTATCCACTCTCGGCGGCCGACGCGCGCAATCGGCACTCAAGGCGGCCCGACCTGCAGCCACTCCAGCGAACGAGGGTGCCCTGGCACGGTGACGGGCAGGATGCGGTGCGCCAGCCGCAGCCCGTGATCGGAATTGGCGAACCACACCACCGCGTCGCCCGTGCGGCGGTCGGCCATCACGAACGACCGGAAGCCGGGGATGTTGCCCCAGTGGAAGAAGCAGTCCTGCGCGGGCTCGATCCCCCATCCGAGTCCCCAGGCGACGTCTTCCTGCAGCGCCGCATCCGCGTTCAGCACCTCGTCGACGCCCTCGCGCGCCTGGACCGCCGGGGTGAGCCAGCAAGCGTGCATTGCCGGCGAAAGGCCCTGGCCTTGCAGCACGGCCTGCACGAAGCGCGCGTAGTCCGTTGCGGTCGTGAGCAAGGACCAGGAAGCGGCCGCGCAGGCGGGACGCCGCTTGGCCAGGGGCCGGCCCTCCAGGTCGTGCCCCTGCGCGTGGTTCGTCTCGAAGCGCTGCTCCCACCGGAGGCTGGAGTCGGGCATGCCGAAGACCGTGAAGACGCGTTCGCAGGCGAGATCCTCCAGCGCCCGGCCGGTCCGGATCTCCATCGCGCGCTGCAGCCAGGCGAAGGCGCTGCTGCCGTAGTTGAACCGCGCTCCCGGCGGAAAGTAGGTCTTGAGGGGCGTCTCGTCGCTCACGATGTTCGGCAGGCCGCTGGTGTGCGTGAGCACATGCCGCGCGGTGATCGCCTGCGCGCGCGCATCGCCGTGCACATAGTCGCCGCCGATCGTATGCAGGGGCGCATCGAGGTCCAGGCGCTCCTCGTCGACGAGTTGCAGGGCGATCAACGACACCACGGGCTTGGTGAGCGAAGCCGCCTCGAACACCGTGTGGGCATCGACCGGCGCGCTGTCGTGGCTGCCGCGGATGCCCATGGCATGCACACAGGCGAGTTCGCCGTGGTGCAGGGCGGCCAGGGACAGGCCGGGGATTCCCGCGAGGACCAGCGGATCGCGCAGGATGTCTTGCAGGGCTTGCATGGGCGGGGCTCGGCGGCTCGCGAAAACGGATGCGCCAGTTTGCCTGCAGTCTGCATCGGCGTCGCAGCGACGGGACCTGGCGCGGGAAGGTTGCCGGGAACCCCACTCCCTTCCTTGGGGGATGAAGGCCCGCGGCCACGAGCCTATAAGCCCAACTCTGCATGCCCGCTTGCGGGCGAACCGACAACAAGCACCGACGCGATGCCTTCCAACCTTCCTGACCGTCCTGCCGCCATCCGCACCCGGCCGGACCTCGCCCCGCGATCTTCGACCGCGAGTGCGGCCGCGCGCAGGGGCGTCCGGCCGCTCGTGACCGCGGTGCTGCTGGCCGCGCTCGGTGGCTGCGGCACGATCCCCTTTCACAGCGAGATCCGCGACAGGCAGGGCCAGGCGGCCAGGGCGGCCTGGTCCGAGGTGGACGTCAAGGGCCAGATCCAGGCCGCGCGGGACAGGCAGGCGGTGCTCGTCCAGCGCGAGCTGGAGGTCGTCGACAAGCTCGCGTCCGCCCGCCGCGAAGTGCTCTCCCGCGGCATGGCGGTGGGCGGCACCGTCGAGGCCGACCTCGTCCAACCCACGCAGACGGCGCTCACGAAGCTGGCTGGCTCCCCGGCGCTTGCGCAAGCCTGGACCGACGCATGGCGCAAGGAACGGATCGCGCAGCGCAAGGTGCAGGACGTCGCCCAGGAATTCTCGGACGTCGCCCTGGAGATGCCGCCTTGCAGCGACATCGTCGACGAGGACCGCGCCGCGCTGGAGCCCCTGAGGAAGGCGGTCGACAACGGGGGCCACCGCGGCAGCGTGGTCAGGCAGGCGCTGGGCGCCGCGCGCACGGTGTGCGCCAGCGCCGATCGATCGGCCACCTCCCAGGTGCAGGTCGGCGGCGACATCGCGGGCACGGTCCTGGAGCTTCGCGCGACGACATCGGCGCTGGAGTCCGAGCGCAGCAGGACGCTGAATGCGCGCAATGCGTACAAGGTCGCCCTCGCTGCCCACCAGCAGGCAGCGGACGAAATCGCGCGCAGCGGCCAGCCCGAGGCACGACAGAAACTCCTCGATGCGGTCGCAGATGCGAAGAAGGCCGTCGACGCGCTGAACCAGGCCAGCGACGCGTTCTCGCAGAAGTTCCTCTCCGAGCAGCGGCAGGACTCCATCGATCGCTTCCTGGCGGCGCTGGCCGGGAGCGAGCCGGGCAAGGCGCCCCCGGAAGGAACGAGCAAGTCCGCCGTGGCGCTCCTCCTGCTGGCGGATTTCGTGGACAGCACCAGGCAGGCGCTGGCGAACGCGAAGACGCCCGGCCTCGCCGCGCTCGTCCTGCAGAAGGACCTGGAGAAGATCAAGTTCGATGCCGCCTCGCGCGAGGTGGCGGCACTGGAAGCCAGGGCCGCGAACCGGCAGGAGAAGCTGGCCCTGCAGGCCAGGCAGGCCAGCCAGTTCCTGAACGCGATGGGCGGTTTCGACGCCGGCGACAAGCGCTTTCATCCGCTCACCCTCGACGCCGCACTGGGCGAAGTCGCGGAGCCCAAACTCGGCACGCCGCCCAAGCCCGAGGAACTCGCCGCGCGGGTGCAGTACCGCGCGCTGCGCAACGGGCAGAACACGCTGCTGCGCGCCGCGGCGCTGTACCTGGACGCGGAAAGCCGGATCCACGCGGAGATCCGCAAGACCGACACCCGCGTGCGCGCCCTCGAGCACGAACGCGCCCTCGCCGCGGCAGAGGCCAACGTGGCGCAGTGGCAGGCACTCATCACGAGCGGTGTCGGGCAGCTGGCCGACTTCGGGAGCTCGGGGATCCGGGCAGAGCGGGTCACGGCCTTGATCAACAGCCTGACCCTCCTGTGGATCGGGGCGGGAGTGAACTGATGAAACTGGTCCTCACCCTTTGCGCGGCGCCGCTCCTGGCTGCCTGCGCCACACCGTCGGTGGTGCTGGAGCAGGCCCGGCACACGGCAGGACTGGCCGGCCAGCTGGAACTGGAGCTGAAGGAGTTCAACCGCGTGCAGGCCGTTGCTGCCGACGCGCGCTTGCGCTCCATCGCCCGCCAGGAAGCCAACATCCAGCTGGTTGCCGGCCAGGGCCGGATCGCGCAAGCCGCGCGGGCGGCGAACGGCGACACGGGCGTCGCGAAGCTGCAGTCGCGGCTGGTGGCCGTGACGACCGTCACTGCGGAGGTCGACATGGACACGGCGGGCGCCGCCAGGCGTCTCGACACCGAGCTCGAGGCGCTGCTCGTGCCGCTGCCTTCCAGCAGCGACAAGCTCCTCGCGGCGCAGAAGGCCGTCGCGCAGATGGGTGTGGAACTCTCGCCGGGCGAGCGCCTTGCCGAAACCAGGGCTTTCGTGAAGACCATCAGGGAGTCGGTGGAAGCCAACAGGAAGAAGATCGACGAGGCCGAGGCCGCGGCTGCCGCCGCGGAAAAGGCCAATCCCTGACGACAGGAGCATGCTGATGGCGACGGCCCCGGACGACTACGTCACGAATTACCTGCAGGCGCGCGGCGCCCTGCTGGACGCGGAAGCGCGACTGCAGGACATGAGCGGCGACCTGAGCCTCGACGAAACCGAACAGAGCCGGGCGCAGTTCGCCCTGTTGCAGATGACGGAGCAGATCGCGGACCTGGACGCCGCCCACACCGTGGCCAAGGCCAGCTACCAGCCGGGCGTGAATCCTCCGTCGCAGGAACTGGTGGACAGGTCGCTGGACCTCGCCACGCGCCTCGGCCGGAAGATCGCGCGGGCCAGGCGGGCGGAAGCCATCCTGGAGGCCGTGATCCAGTTGACCGACGCCTGGAAGAAGGTGACGGCCTGAGCGCTTGCGCGCCCCGGCCTCAGGGTGAAGGCGTGGCGATGGTGCCGGCGCGCGCCGACGTGGTGGCGGGCGGGCGCGCCGCGGGATCGGTGACGTCCCAGGAGCCGAACACCTCGCGTGGCGGGCGCGTCTCGGGCAGGACGTAGACCACCGCCCCGATCTTGCGCACCGTCGGACTCAGCACCTGCTCGTAGAAGTTCACCGGCAGGTTGATGCAGCCGTAGGAAATGCGCCGCACCTTCGGGTCGGGGGAGGCGAGCCGCTCCGGCCGGCGCTGCGCCGGAAAGGTCGTGATCACGCGGTGCATGGCGACCGCCGCGCCGTAGTCGAGCCAGACGACGTCCACGCCGGTGTCGTCTTCTCCCGGTTGCGCGACGAAGCGGCCGGCGGGGGTGGTCCGCTCGTGCTCCGGTATGTCCGACAGCGGCTTTTCGCCGACGCCGGGCGGGGTGTCGTCGCCGATGGTCAGGCCCAGCAGTGCCGGCGCGGTTGCGACGAGCTTGCCGTGCGGGTCGAAGGCATAGACGGTGGCTTCCTTCTTGTCCAGGACCACGACGGCGCGGCCCTGGTTGTCGCGGGTGAAGAAGGCCCAGTTGGCCACCTCCCGCACGCCGTCGGAGACGGTGCGACCGCCGAAATTCGGCAGTCGACCGGGTTGCGCCGCCGGCGCCGTGCTCGCCGGCACAGGCGTTTCGTGCGACGCCTGCGCCCGCGCGGGAAGCGCCGCCAGCGGCGATGCGGCGAGCGCGACCAGCGCGGCGGCCACCGCGGCGCGGAGGACTGGGGGATGGTGGGGACGGACGTTCATCTTCTCTTCATGGCTGGCCCGGCAACAGGCCGACCGTGGCAGCTTAGGCGCTGCGCCGCGCGCGCAGGCCTCCCGGGTGCAGTGCCTCGGGGTAGGACAGCGCCTCGCACGGGCTCGTCCGGCCCGTGCCTTCAGGTGCCGCAGAAGGTCTGGTAGCAGGCCGTCACCGCCGCCGGCGCGGGCTGCGCATACGGCTCGTGCTCCGGCTTCTCCTCGTACGGATCCCGGAGCGCGGACAGCAGGCGTTCGAAGGGTGCGAGGTCATCGCTTTCCGAGGCGGCGGCCAGCGCTTCCTCGACGCGGTGGTTGCGCGGAATGATCCACGGGTTGACGCCGCGCATGCGCTGCGCGCGCTGCTCCGGCGCCAGCGGCGCCTCGCTCGCGCACCGTGCCCGCCAGCGCGCCAGCCACTGTTGCAGCGCCGGCGTGTCCGCGATCAGCGCCTGCAGGGGGCGCTCGTCGCCCGCGGCGGCGTCGGCCAGCCGGCGCCAGCCCAGGGTGAAGTCCACGCCGTTCGCGTGCAGCAGGACCAGCCAGTCGTTCGCCAGAGCCGCATCGGCCGCGTCCTCCTCGCCGGGCGCATCGGCCAGGCCGAGCTTGGCGCGCTGGCCGCGCAGCAGCGCGGCCTCGAACAGCCCGGGGAAGGCGTCGATCACCGCGGTGGCTTCGGCCACCACGCGTTCGGCAGCGGCTTCGCCCTCGTCTTCCACCACCAGCGGCAACAAGGTCTCCGCGAACCGCGCCAGGTTCCAGCGCGCGATCAGCGGCTGGTTGCCGTAGGCGTAGCGTCCCTGGTGGTCGATGGAGCTGAAGACCGCCCGCGGGTCGTAGGCTTCCATGAAGGCGCACGGTCCGTAGTCGATGGTCTCGCCGGAGATCGTCATGTTGTCGGTGTTCATCACGCCATGGATGAAGCCGACGTTCATCCACTGCGCCACCAGCGCCGCCTGGCGCTGCGCCACCCGCTGCAGCAAGGCGAGGTAGCGGCCCGGCGCCCCCGCCAGGTCGGGGTCGTGGCGGGCGATCGCGTAGTCGGCCAGCTGCCGCAGCTTGGCCTGCTCGCCGCGCGCCGCGAAGAACTGGAAGGTGCCCACGCGCAGGTGGCTCGCCGCCACGCGGGCGAGTACCGCGCCGGGCAGCAGCTTTTCGCGGACCACGGGTTCGCCGGTGCTCGCCACGGCCAGCGCGCGCGTGGTCGGGATGCCCAGCGCATGCATGGCTTCGCCGATCAGCACTTCGCGCAGCATGGGCCCCACGGCCGCCTTGCCGTCGCCGCCGCGCGAGAACGGCGTGCGGCCCGAGCCCTTGAAGGCGATGTCGCGCCGCTGGCCCTGCCGGTCGACGACTTCGCCCAGCAGCAAGGCACGGCCATCGCCCAGTTGCGGGGAGAAGCCGCCGAACTGGTGGCCCGCGTAGGCCTGCGCCAGCGGCTCGGCGCCATCGGGCACGGTGTTGCCGGCGAAGATGGCCGCGCCCGCGTCGCTGCGCAAGGCAGCCGGGTCGAGTCCGAGCTCTTCGGCGAGCGGGGCGTTCAGGAACAGCAGGCGCGGCGAGGGAACCTCGGCCGGCTTCCACGGCACGTAGAGGCCCGGCAGGTCGCGGGCGTAGCTGTTGTCGAAGCGGAACAGGGGGGAGCCGGAAGGGTGCATGGTGCGAGTGTGGCGACAAGCGCGTCCTGCATTGTGAGCAAAAGTCGACGGTCGCCCTGCGGCATGCGCCGATGCCCGGCTGCCACCGCGCGCGGGCGCCTTGCCCTATCCTGCCTGTTCCATCCCTTCAAGGAAAGGCAGGCCATGCAGGAAAAGTCTTCCGACACGCATCCGCTGAGCGATCTCGCGTACGACTGGATCACCCTGGTCCAGAACAAGGCGCAGGCCCTGATGGCCTACGACCAGTACATCAAGGATGCCGAGGCCGCCAACTCCCCGGAGTGCGCGGCGTTCTTCCGCAAGGTGCACGACGCCGACAAGGCGCAGCTCGCCGAGGCGAAGCAGCACCTGGTGAAGGTGCTGCAGGGAAAGATGGGGACGCCCTCGAAGTGAGGCGTCAGAAGCGCTCGCCGGGCGCGAGGTAGCGCCACTGGCCGGGCGGAAGGCCCGCCATCGGCACCCGGCCGATGCGGATGCGCTTGAGCGCGGTGAGCTTCAGGCCGACCTGCGCGCACATCCACGGCACGATCTCGGGCGAGATGCCCTTCACCGCGAAGCGCAGGCGGGCCTCGCTCTGCCAGCTCACGCGCGCCGGCGGCAGGGCGCGGCCTTCGAACACCAGGCCGTGGCACAGGCGCGGCAGGCCGCCCGGCGCGATCGCGCCGCTCACTTCCGCCACCAGTTCCTGCTCGATGAGGTGCGCGTCCTCGCGCAGCTTGCGCTGGATCCTGCCGTCCTGGCTGAAGACGCACAGGCCCTCGGCCGGCGTGGGCAGCGGCAGCAGCACGACGAGGCCGACGCCGTGGCTCCTGGCGCGGCGCACGCCCGAGGCGTCGCCCGACCAGTGCGTCGCGGTGCCCAGCGAGGCCTGCGCTTGCGCGCCGTCCATTCCGGCCGGCTTGTGCAGCAGGAACGTGGCGGGCGTGGGCGGCTGCAGGTTCGCGCGCGCGTCGATCTCGATCTTCTCGTCGGCCACGCGGAACTGCGGCTCCTCGACCACCTTGCCGTCGACGCGGACCCGGCCTTCGGTGATGTACTGCTCCGCTTCGCGCCGCGAGCAGGGCACGAGGGCCGCGACCGCCTTGGACAGGCGCTTCGGTTCTTCGGTCATGCGGGGGAGGGCGCTACGAGGGGCTGCACTGGAATCCCATCATAGCCGCGGGGCGTAGCGCCTTACCTTGGCGCGGGCGCGTCGGCTGCCGGCGCCGCCGAGGCGCGCGTCTCCACGTGCACGCCGCGCACGAGCCCCGCGTGCATGCCCAGGGCCCTCCTGACGAACACGGCCCGCACGCGGTGCCGGAGGGACTGGCGGGACAAGGTGAGGTCGGCGAGCGAGTCCGGCGCGTGCGTCAGGCGCTGCAGGCCGTGCGGCGTGACCAGGAAGGTGTCGGAGTGCCGGTAGCCGCCGACGCCGGTCTGGTACAGCCCCGGCTCGATGGAGACCACCATGTCCGCTTCGAGCACGTCGGTGCTGCCTTCGGCGATCCACGGCGGCTCGTGGTTGCCCAGGCCGAACCCGTGCCCGGCGCGGTGCAGGCGCAAGGCGGGCGCCCAGCCCTTCTCGGCGAGGAAGTGGTTCACCGCGGCATCGATGTCGTGGCAGGAAGCGCCGGGGCGCGCGAGGTGCAGCGCCACCTCGCGTGCCGAGCGCATCAGCTCGAACCGTTCGCGTTCCTCGGAGGACGGCGCGGCGGTGAAGAACGTGCGTTCGCATTCGGCCGCGTAGCCGTTCACGCGCGTGAGCGCCAGCGCCACGTGCGGCCCGCGTTCGAGCTTCATGCGCGCGCCCGGCACCGAATGCGGCTCGGAGGACAGCGGCGCGGGCCAGGGCGCGACGATCGATTTCGTCGCCAGCGGGTCGAGGTCGGGCACTTCCCGCAGCATCTTGCGCTGCAGCCCGCCGGTGGCCGCGAACGCTTCCGCCACCGTCGCACCGTAGTAGCAGGCGTCCAGCAGCTTCATCAGCGCCCAGTCCGCATATTTGGCGGCGCAGCGGATGCGCTCGATTTCCCAGCGCGTCTTGACGCGGCGGATCGGCCCCAGCACGTCGGCGGCCTTGCCGCGCGAGCGCACGAACAGTTCCGCGATCTCGAACGGGGCGCCGGGCTCGAACAGGAAGCGCGCATCGAGCAGGGGCGCCACGCGGTCCGCCCAGCCTTCGCCGGCGGGCGCGGGGTATTCGCGGTACACGTGGATGCCGGCAGGCTTGACGCCCCAGGCCTTGTGCAGGTGCGTGCGTTCCAGCAGCGGCACCAGCAGCCGGTAGTCGGGCCACTCGGCATCGACGAACAGGAACACCGGCCGCTCCAGGGGCTCGCAGGTGGCGCCGGTGAGGTAGTAGATCGCGTCCTGCGAGGTGAGGACCAGCCTTCGCACGCCCAGCGCATGCAGGCTTTGCTGCACGGCGGCGCGCCGGCGCGCGAACTCGTCGCCGGCTTCCTCGGGCCACATGGAATGCATTGTTCTGCTCCCCTTGCTGCGGGCTCCATGCTAGGCCTCGCGGCCCGAGGAAGGAAGAGCTGTTTGCGTAAGCCTTTCGGGTCAGCGCCGCTCCAGCCCCGCTTCAGCGGCGCGAATGCTGCAGGAAGAAGCGGAGCATTTGTCCCGTGGCGTCCGGCCCGCCCGGATCCGTGAACGATCCCTGGTGGCTGCCGCCCGACCAGGCGTGGCCGCTGCCGTGCACGACCCAGTGCTCGGCCAGTGCCTGGCCCTCGGGCGAGCGGTGCACGCGCCGGGTGTAGCCCCGGCCGCTCCCGGCGCGCTGGCGGTCCACTTCCGGTTCGCTGCGCGCACCGCCGACGCTGCCGGTGATCACGTGCTCGCCGTTGGCGGGGTGCACGGTGGCGTCGGCGTCGCCGTGGAAGACGATCGTGGGCGCGCCCGGTGTGCTGTTCGCGGCAGCGGCGCCGGAGCGCATCGCGGCCAGCGCCGAAGGCAGGTCCTTGGCCGAGCCCGCGGCCAGCCCGGAGTGCACGCCCACGGCCGCGAAGACGTCCGGATAGGTTTCGCCGAGGATCGCGGCCATGGCGCCCCCCGCGGACAGGCCGGCCACGTACACGCGCCGCGGGTCGATGCCATGGCGTGCGATCACGTCGCGCGTCATCGCCGCGAGCAGCGCCGGCTCGCCGCGTCCGCGCTGCTGGTGGCTGTGCTTGAACCAGTTCCAGCAGCGTTGCGGATTGGCCTGCTGCGACTGCGCCGGATAGAGCACGAAGAAGCCTTGCGCGCGCGCGGCCTCGTTCATCCGCGTGCCCCGGGCGAAGTCGTCGGGGTCCTGCGTGCAGCCATGCAGCATCACCACCAGCGGCAGGGGGCGGTCACCGGCCTGGGGCGGGACATAGAGCTTGTACTGGCGCTGCATGCGGCCGTCGGAGAACTCGCCGGCGATGAACGAATCGGCGGGCTGCGGTTGCGGTTGCGGTTGCGACTGCTGCTGCGGCTGCGGCTCGAACCCGGGTCCGTCGAGCTTTTCCTGCGGCGTCGCAGGAGCGTCGACCTCGCGCGCCTGCACGTCGATGACGATGTCGCCCGCGCCCGGCGGCATGCCCGGTGCGGCTGCGGCCGTTGCGGTCTTTCCATTCAGGGCGGCCTGGATCGCCGCGGTGGCGGCGCGCAGGTCGCCCGAGCGCACCAGTGCGGTGGCGTCGTTCATGAGGCGTTCGAATTCGGGGTGCATGCGTTCCTTCTGGGGCAGCTCAGTGGCTGCGTCGGGCGAGGGCCGCCTTGACGGCGGGGCTGGCGTGCAGCGCACCCAGGACATGGAGGGAGGAGATGGTCGCCAGCGCCAGTTCGGGCGTGACGGCGGGATCGATGGTCGCGAGGCCCAGCACGCGCACCTCGATCGTCTTGCCCGCCGCCTCGAGGGCCTGGAGGTCGGCCTTGCTCAGGTGGAGCACGCCGAGCGACAGCGTCTTGCGCGCGGCGGCCTGCCGCACGGCTTCGCCGTGCAGCGCGAGCTGGTTGCGGATCGCGGTGCGGATGACATCGGTGCGGTTGGCGTAGAAGCCTTCCTGCACCAGCAGGTCGATCTGGCCGAGGTCGACGCAGCCGAGGTTGATGGTGATCTTCTCTTCCTGCGGCTTGGCGGCCGGGGTGGCGGACTTCGTGCTGGGGCGGGGCATGGGTGCATCGTACACCATCCACTTGGATGGTGCTTGGAGGATCGCGTCGCCGCGCCGAGCGCCGCAGGTCCCGCGCTCACTCTTGCGTGGAGCGTCGGCCTGGCGGCGTCCGCTGGCGGGTCGAGGGCGCGGTCCTGGCCCGCGCGCGCAGCGCTGCGTCCAGCGCGAGCCTCGCCCACGGCTGCATCAGGCGCGGCGAATCCATCGCTTCCGGCGGCACGGTAAGGAAGCCCAGGGCCTGCCGCCTGCCGCGCGCGGTGTATTCGAAGGGGCTGCAGCCGGCGGCCTGGAAGCTCGCCCGGGTTTCCTCGTCCACCTTGAGGTACAGGGTTTCGCCGGCAATGATCGCGACGAAGACGTCGTCCACGTACAGGCCCCAGCCGCCGAACATGCGCCGGCAGCGGACCTCGCCCAGCGGCGCGAGCAACTCGGCGCAGTAAGTCGCGAATCCCGCCTGGGCAGCCATGCGCCAGTGTAGGTGCGGCGCCGCACGGGAGCGCGCCGGCGCGCCATCCTTGGTCCAGGCTGACCTCCAAATGGGGGATTGCGGTCGAGCTGGCCTTATGATGCGTGATGCCTGTGAGTCGCAAGTCCGCGCTTCGGATCCTCCTGTTGTCCGCGTTGGCGATGGTGATCGCCACCCTCGTCGTGCCTTATGCGGTCGTGGAGGACCTGTTCAAGCGGTTCGGCTGGCTCGGGAACGCGGTGGACTTCCTCGACACGGTGGCGCCGGGCCTGGAGGTGAGCCACCTGCTGTCCTTCGGTGCGCTCGGGTTCCTGGCGCGTTTCAGCTGGCCGAAGGCCCGCGCGCGCAACGTCGCGATCGCGGTGGTCACGGTCGCCGTGGTAGTCGAATTCGTGCAGATCTGGGTGCCTGGCCGGCAAGCGGCCGTGTCCCACGCCATCCTGGAGTCGCTGGGCGGTCTCGCGGGCTTCGGCATCGCCTGGGTGCTGACCTATGCGTGGGGCAGCAGCAGCCTGCCGGAGGACTACCAGGCCTCCACCCAGTGGAACGCCGGCAACTCCGACCATTGACCGTGGCCGGCCCGCGTCGCGCCGGGGAACACGGCCCGGTGCGCTAGAGTCGCGCGATGCACTGGCTGCGTTCCCGCATCGACCGCCATCCCCGGCTCGCCCTCATCCTGGGCAAGGCCATCTTCCTTGCCGGCAGCATCCTGATCGTGGGCGCGGTGTTCGCGCGGTCGGGGCTGGTCGCCGTCAATACCGAACGGGCCGCGGCCGGGCAGCCGGCCGTGCGCACCCTCGCCGAGGCGTATCCGCAATACCCCACGTGGATCGTGCCGGAGGGGCCCGTCGGCTATTCCATCGCCGCGGCGCTGGTGCTGGCCGGCATGGCGCTGACGGTGCTGGCGGAGCAGGCCGCCAGGCGCGGCATGCCGCGGGGCGGTGCGCGTTGAAACCCGTCGCCGTCATCGACTTCGAGACGACCGGCCTGTCCCCCGCGCTCGGCGACCGGGCGACGGAGATCGCCATCGTGCTGCTGCAGGGGACCGAGGTCGTCGGCCGCTTCCAGTCGCTGATGAACGCGGGCGTGCGCATCCCGCCCTTCATCGAGCAGTACACCGGGATCAGCAACGAGATGGTGCGCGCCGCGCCGCCGGCGGCGGACGTCATGGCGGAGGCGGCGTGCTTCGTGCAGGGCCTGCCTCTGGTGGCCCACAACGCGTCCTTCGACCAGCGCTTCTGGGCCGCGGAGCTCGCCCGGCTGGGCGCGGACGCGCGCAGCGATCCTCCCTTCGCGTGCACCATGCTGCTGTCGCGCCGGCTGTATCCGCAGGCCGGCAGCTACCGTCTCGGCGCGCTGGCGGCCTTTCACGCGCTGCCGCCGGCAGGGCGGGCCCACCGCGCGCTGGCCGACGCCGAGGTCGCCGCGGCGCTGCTGGCGCGCATCCGCACCGACCTGCAGCGGCACTATGCCGTGGAAGATGCGCCGCACGAATTGCTGGTGAAGCTGCAGCGCTGCCCGCGCAAGGCCCTGCCCAAGGCGATCCAGGGCTGGTTCGATGGCTTGCCGGCCAATACTGTCGAGTTGAAACAACACTGAGCGGCCTGCCTGGGTACGACCAAGGTGCCGAAGCCGGTGACGCGCCGGTGCCGCAGCTGTAAGCAGTTGGAACTGTCTCTCCCCTGGCCGGGTTTCGACAGTTAACCTTCGCTCCGCGTCGACTCCTCGGGTTCAATCTCCTGCAATTTTGAATCTCTCGATGCTTCGGGCCCCGGACCTCCGGGGCCTTACTTTTTGCGCCTCGGCCCTGTCAGCGAACGATGCCGTACCGGGCCAGCAGCTCGGGCACCATCGCATCGAACAGGGCGCGCAGGTCGGCCTCGACGCGCTCGAAGCCGCCGGCGCCGCAATAGTCGTCGTAGCTGCGCCCCACCGCCCGCCGGTTCGACAGAAGCGTTTCGTACGAATACGCGGGCGGGATCGGCCACCCGCTCGGCTCGAACTCGTAACCGACGCGATGCTCCGGGACCACCGCGAAGACCTCGTCGCCCAGCGGCTCCCGCGCGAGCGTCGCGTAGACGCGGGCCCGCACGGCGGCCTCCAGGCAGAAGCGCTTGCCGCGCGGATCCGGCAGCCAGGGTTGCGACGGGTGGCAGGAAGCGACGGCCAGGCGCTGCACGTCCAGGGCGAGGAGGTGGCGATAACGCACGGCGGCCTCCGCCGCGACGAGTGGCTGCGGCGCGCCAGCCGGTGCGCTCTCCGATCCACCGGCCATGCGCCGCAGCGCGGCGGCCAGGCTGTCGCGCGCGACGGTGTCCGCGCGCTGGTCCCAGATGCGCTGCAGGCACTGCGCCTTGTCCTCCAGGTGCTTGCCATGGATCGCCACCGTGGCGCCGGCGAAGGCGGTGGCGGGCAGCGCCACGACGACCGCCAGGGGTCCCAGGGGGGCCAGGGCGACCAGCATCTGCGCTCCCACCGCAACGGGAACCACCCGTTCGGCCCGCGCCTGGGCGAGGAAGTCGTGGACGCTGCGTACCGCCGGCGCGTCGCCCGCCATCAACAGCGTTTCCGACGCGGCCAGCCGGGGAAGCGGCGGGCTTCTCGCGAGGCTGCCCCGCGCGATCCCGTGCCCGCCCGATGCGGCCAGGACGAGTCCGGCCGCCGGCAGTTCGTCGGCCACGGTCGCCGCCTCGGGACATAGCGCCTCGAACCACCAGGCCGGCTCGCAGGCATAGGACAGGGACCCGAGCGAGAGCGCCGGCGCGGACGCGTTCACCTGGAACCGGTAGCGGTCCAGGAGGATGCGCGGCGGCACGCCCTGGCCCGCATAGCCCGCGACCACGAAGTGGTACGCGCCCGGTGCCAGGCGCCAGGCCCTCCAGCCTTGCGCGGCCAGCGCGGGGGCCAGGGGATCGCTGTCGATGCGGTGCAGGGCCTCCGCCCGGTCGACGTTCGCGATCCAGGTCGAAAGGGCCTTGGGCTGCGCGGCGGCCACGCCATGCAGGGTCTGGTGCAGGCGCAGCAGCACCAGCACGCTGCCGGCGTCGGCGGCAGGCGCGGCGCCGACCGGCTCGAACGGCACCGCGGTCCCGGGCCGGGGCGGCGTGGCGCACCCGGCCAGGACCGCGAGCGCGGCCATCGACGCCAGCAAGACGCGGGGTCCTGGCATGCGCAGGATTGTCCGGCCGCCCCGGCCGCCCTCCTTGCGCCGCATCAAGCAGGCGGCCGCGTGCCGGACTGCAACGCCATGGAAAACGCCCGGACAGGCCGGGCGTTCCCACTCTGAAGGGCAGCGTTCGAGCGCTGCCCGCGACGACCTCTCCTCGTCCTATTTCTTGCCGATGTGCGCCACGCCGCCGAAGCTGCCGACCCACAGGCTGCCGTCCGCGCCGGTGTCCATCGAGAACACCGCGTTGGAGAACAGGCCGTCGGCGGTGGTCAGGGGAGCGCTGAACTTGTCGTCCTTGAACTTGGTCACGCCGGCATTGGTGCCGATGTACAGGTCACCGTCCTTCGACTGGTGCAGCATGAACACGTGGTTGCCCGGCAAGCCGTCCTTGACCGTGTAGTTGCGGAACTGCTTGCCGTCGAAGTGGGCGAGGCCGCCGCCCCAGGTGCCGGCCCACACCGTGCCGTCCTTGGCCGCCACCAGCGAGACGATGTAGTTCGGGTTGTAGGCGGTGTCGATGCCCTGCAGACCCATTTCCTGCTTCTGGCGGGCGTGGTGGCTGGAGACCTTGGAGGGATCGTTCTTGAAGGCGAGGTCGTCCTTCACCAGCTCGTAGGGCGCGCCCTGGCCCTTGGCATGGTTCCAGTTGTCCCACTTGCCGTCCACCCAGCGCGCCAGGCCGCCTTCGGTGGCCAGCCACACGATGCCGTCCTTGCCTTCGGCCAGGCCGTACACCCAGTCGTTGGGCAGGCCGCCCTTGGTGGAGGCGACGGTGTGCAGTTCCCACTTCGAGCGGTCCTTCAGGTTGCCCCCCTTGATGCGGTTCACGCCCGACCAGGTCGCGATCCAGACGTCGCCGTTCTTGGCCTTGAGCACGTCGTAGACGAAGGCGTCGCCCAGGCCGTCGGGGATGTTGAAGGTCTCCCACTTGCCGGTCTTCTCGTCCAGCAGCGACAGGCCGCCGCCGTAGGTGCCCACGGCCAGCTTGCCGTCCAGGCGGCTGATGTGGAACACGCCGTTGGACAGCAGGCCCGCGCGCGTGTCGAACAGCTTGTACTGGTCGGTCTTGGTGTCGTAGCGGATCACGCCGCCGGAAGTGCCGACCCACACCACGTTGTCCTCGGTGAGGATGTCCTTGACGTTGCGGTTGCCGACGCGGAAGTGCACGAACTTCGCGGCCGGGTCGATCTGGACCTTGCCCTCCGTCGGCGGGGCACCGCCTTCGGCCACCGGCGGATGGCCCGCGGGCGCCTGGATGTTGCCGGCGGGCGTGCCCTCCGGCGCACCGCCCATGGCCTTGGCGCCGGCGGGGGCCGTCTGGGCCGTGCCCGGGTTGCCGGCGCTGCGGCCGAGGGTGTACGCGCCGGCGATCACGCCGCCCAGGGCGATGACCAGCACCGCGATCGTCTTGTGTCCGAACTGCATGGGAGCTCCTGATCTGTCTGTGTTCTGTGGGTCGGGGCCTAGCGGCCGATGCGGGCAACGCCCTTGCGGGTGCCGGCCCAGACCTCGCCGGACGGAGTCACGGCGAGCGCGTAAACGTTCTCTTCCAGCAGGCCTTCCTTGCGGCCGAAGTTCTGCCAGTTCCTGCCATCCCAGCGCGAGACGCCGCGGTTCGTGCCGAACCACATGGTGCCGTCCCTGGTCTGCGCGATCGAATAGACGATGTTGCCCGCCAGGCCGTCCTTCGAATTCATGTTCGTCCACTTCTTGCCGTCGAACTTCGCGACGCCGCCGCCCCAGGTGCCGGCCCACACGTTGTCCTGCGGATCGACGTGGATCGAGAACGTGTAGTTCGGGTTGTAGGTCGGCTTGCCCTCGTTCATGGTCGCGAGGTCGTGGCGCGAGCGCGTACCCAGGCCCGTGTTGGTGGAGAAGGGCAGCTGGTCGGTGTTGGGCGCGCCCAGGCCGTCCTTGTGGGTCCAGCTTTTCCAGGTCTTGCCGTCGAACATCGACACGCCGCCTTCGGTGCCGAACCACACGCGGTCCTTGGCGTCGACGCCGAGGCCGTAGACCCATTCGTTGATCAGTTCGCGCACGTAGGTCGTGAACTTGCCGGTCTTGGGATCGACCTTGCTCGTGCCGGCCCAGGTGCCGATCCACAGCGTGCCGTCCTTCTGGTTGGCGAAGCAGTAGACCCAGTAGTCGGCCAGGCCGTGCATCGGGAAGAAGGTCTTCCACTGGCCGTCCTTGTAGCGCGAGACGCCGCCGGCATTGGTGCCGAACCACTTGTTGCCCGCATGGTCCACGCCGACCGAGAACACGTATTCGTTGGCCAGGCCTTCCTTGCGGGTGAAGGTGCTGACCGGCTTCAGGGTCTTGAGGTCGACTTCGTGCACGCCCGAGGAGGTGCCGACCCACATCACGTTGCGCTTTTCCTCCAGCTTGAGCGCGCGCACGTAGACGCCTTCGCCCACCTCGAAGGAGTCGAGCACGCGCCAGCCCTTGCCGGCGGCCTTGCCGTTGTCGGCGGGTTGCTGCGCGAAGGCGGCCGTGCCGGCCAGCAGCGCGAGGGACAGCGCCGCGCGCCGGGAGATCGTTCTTGTCATCAGCTCAAGGTCCTCAGGTAGGCCACCACATCCAGGATTTCCTGGTCCCGGAGGATGCCGAAAAAGCCGGGCATGCTGCCCTTGCCGTTCTTGATCGCCGGCAGGATCTGCATGTCGGGCCGCATCAGCGTCTCCATCCGGCGGAAATCGGGCGCGCCCGGCATCACGGGGCTGCCGTTGGCGCCGTGGCAGATCGCGCAGTGGGTCGTGTAGAGCGTGGCGCCGCGGTGGATGTCGGCGGCGACCGCGGGCCCTGCGCACAGGGCCAGGAAGGCGGCTGCCGCGGCCATTCCCGTTCGCGGGAATGGCCGCCGGCGCAGCGCCAGATTCGAGATCAACGCGCGGCTCCCTGCGCGGTGGCCTGCGCGCTCAGGGCTCGCACGCGCTCGTCGTACGCCTTCGCCTGCTCCGGATCCCGGGGCAGCCCCAGCGTGCCGGTGCGGTAGGCGCGCGCCAGGGCGTCGAGCGCCGGGGCGTAGTTCTGCTTTTCCGCCTTGCGGTACCACTCGAGGGCGGCGGCCGTGTCCTTCTTCACGCCGGCGCCGTCGGCATAGGCGCGGCCGAGGCCGAATTCGCCCGCGGCGTCGCCCTGTTCGGCCGATTTCCGGTACAGGGCAACGGCTTCGGACTCGGAATCGGCGGCACGGAGCAGGTCGCCCAGGCGCGCCTGCGCGCGGGCGTGGTTCTGGTCGGCGGCCTTGCGCATCAGGGACATGCCGGTGGGCAGGTCGCCGCTGGCCAGCGCCGCATCGGCCTTGGCGTAGTCTTCGGCGGGGCCGGCGTGGAGGCTGGTGGCCACGAACAGCGCACCGATCCACAGGGTGCACCGGGTGAGGAGGCGGGTGGTGGTCGTGTTCATACCCCCTTCGCTGCAATTTCCAGACCAGCCTGTGGCGAGCGCCGACAAGACAGGAGGCAGGACGCAGAGGACGCAAAGGGTACGCAGAGGACGCAAAGAACAACTTTCAGGAAGGTTCTTTCTTCTTTTGCGTCCTCTGCGTACCCTTCGCGTCCTCTGCGTCCGGCATTGGTTTTCTAAGTCATTTCCGCGTCGCTTGCCAGCGGACGCCCCCTACTCGGTCGTCGCGGCGCCCAGGCGGGCCTGGTCGTGTTCTTCCAGCTTGCGGTAGAGGCTGGACAGGCCGATGCCCAGCCGCTGCGCCGCCGCCCGGCGGTCGCCGCCGCATTCGTCGATGGCGCGCACGATCAGGCCGTGCTCGAAGTCGCGCACCTGCTCGCGCAGCGACCCCCGTCCGGTCGACAGCGGCGCGCTCGCGCCCGCCGGGGCGGCGGGCGTGATGTTCGGCGGCAGGTCGGCCAGGGTGATGCGGCCGTCCTCGGCCAGGATGGTGGCGCGCTGCAGCACGTTCTCCAGCTCGCGCACGTTGCCCGGCCAGTCGTTGCTCACCAGGATCTCCTCGGCGTCCGCGTCCAGCGTGAGCTTGCCGGCCACGCCGAAGCGCTCGCCGCCGCGCGCCAGCAGGTAGCGGATCAGCGCCGGGATGTCCTCGCGCCGCTCGCGCAGCGGCGGCACCGTGATGTGGAAGCCGCTGATGCGGAAGTACAGGTCCTCGCGGAAACGTCCCTCGGCCACCATCTGCTTCAGGTCGCGGTTGGTGGCCGCGATGATCCGCACGTTGATCTTGCGCACCTGCTCGCTGCCCAGCGGCCGGATCTCGCGCGCCTCCAGCACGTGCAGCAGCTTGACCTGCAGTTCCAGCGGCAGTTCGCCGATCTCGTCGAGGAAGATGGTGCCGCGGTCGGCCTCGAGGAACAGGCCCTTGCGCGCGCGGTCGGCCCCCGTGAAGGCGCCGCGCACGTGGCCGAAGAATTCGCTTTCCAGCAGGTTCTCGGGGATGGCGCCGCAGTTGACCGGGATGAAGGGCGCGCCCGCGCGCTGGCTCTGCTGGTGGATCGAGCGGGCCGTCACGCCCTTGCCGGTGCCGCTCTCGCCGGTGATCAGCACCGTGCTGTCGGTGGGCGCCACCTTGGCGATCAGGCGATCGAGCTGCTTCATCGCCGGCGACACCGAGGGGCAGCGGTCGTCGCTGCGGCCCACCACCAGCTTGCGCAGGGCCTCGTTCTCGCCGCGCAGGCCGCGCAGGTCCGCGATCTGCGCGAGGCGCTGCAGCAGCTCCTCGGAGCGCAGCGGCTTGATCATGTAGTCGGTGGCGCCGGCCTTCATCGCCTCCACGGCGGTGTCCACCGAGGAGAACGCCGTCATCATGATGAAGGTGGTGTCGTAGCCCGCCTTCGTCGCTTCGCGGACCACCTCGATGCCGGTCAGGTCCGGCATGTTGATGTCGCACAGCGCGACCTCGACGTCGCCCTTGGACAGGCGCATCAGGCCTTCGCGCCCGCTGCCGGCCGTCTCGACCGTGTGGCCGGCGCGGGTCAGGCTCGCGGCGAGGATCTGGCGGATCGCGGGTTCGTCGTCGATGACCAGGATCTGCAGCGAGGAACTCATGCCGCCTAGTTTAGCGGCAGGGCCGTTTCCCTACTGCGCGGGCTGGTGGTCCAGCGGGAGCCAGACGGCGGCGCGCGTGCCGCCCTGCGGCAGCGCCTGCAGGCTGATGCGGCCGCCGTGCTCCTCCGCGATCGCGCGGCACAGCGGCAGGCCCAGGCCGGTGCCCTTGCCGGCCGGCTTGGTGGTGAACAGCGGCTCGAAGGCGTGCTGCTGCACTTCGGGACTCAGGCCGCACCCGTTGTCGTCCACGCGCAGCTCGATGCCCCCTTCGGCCGCGCGGGTGTTGATCTCCACGCGCGCGGTGTGGGCAGGCAGACCCGAGGTGGCGTCGGCGGCATTGATGACGAGGTTGAGCAGCAGCTGCACCAGCCGGTCGGCACAGCAGTTCAGCGCCGGCAGCATGGGGTCGAGCTCGGTGTGCACCTTCACGTTTTCCAGCCGCGGCTCGTAGCGCAGCAGTGCGAGGCCCTGCGTCACGACCTCGTTCAGGCTGGCGAGCTGCCACTGCGCCGCCGGCGCGGCCGCCAGCCGGTTGATCTCGCGCGTGATCGCGATCAGGCGCGCCGTCTCCTGCAGGATGGGCCGCACGCCGCTGCTTTCGTCGTCCGGTTGCGGGGCCGGCGCGGGGCTGGCCTTCTGGGCCTCCAGCAGGGCGCGGGCATAGCCGTCGATGGCGGCGATCGGGTTGCCGATCTCGCGGATCACGCCGGCCGCCATCGAGCCGATGGTGGCCAGCTTCTCCTGGTGCATCACGTGCCGGCGCTCCACCGCCAGCGCCTGCTCCCGTTTCGAGAGCGCGGCGGCGAGGCTGTCGACCGCGTCGCCGAGTTCGCGCAGTTCGTCGCTGCGCGCCAGCGGCCGGCCGGCGCTGCGGTCGCCGGTGAGGATGGCCAGGGCCCGCGCGCGCACCGTGTTGATGTCGCCGGCCAGGCGCGCGAAGAAGAGCACCGCCAGTGCGCCGATCGAGGTGATGCCGATCCAGGCCAGCGTGGCGATGGTGACGGTGCTGCCGTCGATGTAGTGGCGGGTCGCGTTCAGCAGCGCGAGCCGCTCCTCGAAGGCGCTGCGCAGCTGCAGGTCCACCGCTTCCACGCGGGCGCGGTCGGCGCCGGCGCGCAGGGCCTCCTGGCGCTGCTCCAGCAGGCCTTCGTAGCGCCCGTGCGCGGCTTCCAGGTCCATCAGGTGCGACTGCACCGCGCCGCGGAACAGGAAGGCGGAGGCGACCATGACGGTCGCCAGGGCGATCAGCGCCAGGATGGCCAGCACGCCGGTGGCGCGCAGCGAGATGCGGCGCTGGCGCTGCGCGGCCGGCGCGGGGAGCGCCCCCGCCAGTTCCGGGAGGCGCGCAGCCGTGGGCAGGTCGTTCATGCGTTCTTCAGCACGCGATCGAGCTCGGCGCGCACCGCGGGCGCGTCCCAGTCGCGCGCGCCGACCCAGCAGGCCAGCACGCCGCCGTCGCGGGCGACGACGAAGGTCTGGGGCAGGGCATCGAGCCCCAGTTGCCGCACCACGGGCTGGTGCGGGCCGAGCACGGCCCCGCGCAGGCGCGCGGCGCGTTCGGCGAGGTACTCGCGCACGGCGAACACGTCGTCCGCGAGCGCGATCGCGGACACCTGCACGCCGCGACCGGCCAGGGCGACGCCCAGGCGTTCGAGCGCGGGCAGTTCGGCACGGCAGGGCGCGCACCACAGGGCCCACATGTTCACGATGCGGGCCTGGGCGCTGGCGGCGGGGAGGGTGGTGGCCTGGCCGCTCAGCTCCGTCACGCTCAGCTCCGGCCAGCGGGGCCGGGCGTCGGCGACGGGGGAGCGGCCGCAGCCGCTGAGGCAGGCAGCGAGCGCGGATGCGATCGCGGCCCGCCGATTCACTTCACGACCTCGGTGATCACCAGCTTGACGTCGCGGGCGCCGACCTTCACCGGGCCGGAGCTGCCGGTCAGGTCGCCGGGCTGCGGCATGGCGTTGCCGCTCTTCGACACGCGGGCGACCAGCTGCACCTGGTCGCGCAGGGAGATGCGCGACTCCGGCGACATCGCCATCGAGTCGTCCAGCTTGAACTGGAAGGGGAACTTGTCGGCCGAGGCGCGCAGGATCGCCAGCGGCATGCGGCTGCCGTCGGCGGGACGCGCGTAGACGAACAGCGTGGCGCCGGGCGGCAGGCTGGCCTTCACGCCGTCGGCGAGGCTCACGTTGCCTTCCACCGTCGCGCCGGAGGCGGCGGCGGCGGGCTTGTCGCTCGGCGCGGCGGCGACGGCGGCCGTCGCGGGCACCGGCTTGCCACCGGCCTTGGCCGCTTCGGCCAGCGCCTGGTCGATGTTGGCCTGCACGGAAGCGGCCGGCGGCGAGCCCGGGGGCACCGTGGCCAGCAGCTTCTTCCAGTAGTCGGCCGCGCCGTTGAAGTCGCCGCGGTTGAAGGCGGCGGTGCCGGCCAGCGACAGCGACTTCTGGTGCTGCGGATCGAGCTTGAGCGCTTCCTTCACGAGTTGCTCCGGCCGGCCCTCGAGGCTGCGGCCGTTGACCATGGCCAGCACGTCGGCGTAGTCGGCCATCAGGTTGGGGTCCTGCCGATTGAGCTGGTAGGCCTTGTCGTAGGCCTGCGCGGCCTCGGGCAGGCGCTGGAACGCGACGTACGAACGCGCCAGCATGTGCCAGCCGGTGGCGTCGTTCGGGTTCTTCTGCAGCTTGTCGGCCAGGGCCTGGACCATGCTCTCCATCTGCTCCTGCGACATGGCGTGCGGGGCGTCCTTGGCCGAGGCCGCCTGCTCCGCCTCGGGGCGCAGGGCGGCGGGGCTGCCCAGCACCGCATAGAGCGCGATCGCGCCGACGGGGATCAGCGCGGCGACGGTGGCGACGAAGGCCTTCGATTGTGGCTGCTGCTGCGTGACGGCCTTGTCGGCGCTGACGTCGCCGACTTCCTCGATCACGCGCGACTGCAGTTCCTCCAGCGCCTGCGCGTGCTGCTCCTTGGTGAGGGTGCCCTGCGCGAATTCGGCCTCGATCTGCGCGCGCTGGTCGCGGTAGGCGGCCATCGGCGACATGCCGGCGCGGGTGGTGGGGGGGCGCAGCAGCGGCGGCAGCACGAACAGCAGCGCGCCGCCGAGCAGCAGGGCGACGCTGGCCCAGAAAGCGATGGTCATGAACGGATCTCCGGCTCGTCGGCGAGCATGCGGGTGGCCTGGCGGCGCTGGTCTTCGGTGAGGTGGGGCGTCGCGTGCGCGGCCGAGCGGCGGCGGCGCACGATCAGCGCCGCCACGCCGAGGCCGATGGCCATCAGCGCGAACGGGCCCACCCACAGCAGGAGGGTGGTCGCCTTCATCGGCGGCTTGTACAGCACGAAGTCGCCGTAGCGTTCCACCATGAAGTCGAGGATCTGGCGGTCGGTCTTGCCGGCCTTGAGCTGTTCGCGGATCTGGTTCTTCAGGTCGACGGCGAGGCCGGCGTGCGAGTCGGCGATGGTCTGGTTCTGGCAGACGAGGCAGCGCAGTTCCAGCCCGATGTCGTTGACGCGCTTTTCCAGCGCCGGATCGTCGGCGACCTCGGGCGCATCGGCGGCCCGGGCGGACGCGATGGCGAGGACGGCGGCGACCAGCAGGATGGCCAGGCGCAACAGGTGCTTGAACTTCATGCCTTGGCTCCCGCGAGTCCGGCGGCGGCGCGCTTGCTTTCTTCCTTGGCGATGCGGTAGCGGCGATCGGTCGCGGCGAGCAGGCCGCCCAGCGCCATCAGCAGCGCACCGCCCCAGATCCAGTCGATGAAGGGCTTGACCTGCAGGCGCACGGCGAAGGCGTTGTCCTCGATCGCCTCGCCGATGGAGACATAGAGGTCGCGCGTGAGGCCGGGGTCGATCGCGGCTTCGGTCATCGGCATCTGCGAAGCGGTGTACAGGCGCTTTTCGGGGTAGAGCGTTTCCAGCACGCGCTCGCCCTTGGTCACCTTGATCACGGCCTTCAGCGCGATGTAGTTGGGGCCGTTGTACTCGCCCATGCTTTCCATCTTGAAGGTGTAGCCGCCCAGCGTGGCGCTGGTGCCGGGGGACATCTTCACGTCCTTCTCGGCTTCCCAGGCCTTGACCATGGTCACGCCGAAGATGAACACGCCGATGCCCAGGTGGGCGACGAGCATGCCCCACTCGGCGCGCGGCAGCAGGCGCGGCGCGCGGGCCAGGCGCTGCAGCACGTTGCCGCCGGCATGGCGGGTGCGTTCCAGCAGCAGGGTCACGGTGGTGGCGAGCACCCAGGCCGCCAGCAGGATGCCGAAGGAGGCGAGCAGCGAACCGCCGGCAGCCAGCGACACGCCCGCGGCCACGACGGCGGCGACGATCGCACCCAGCAGGCGGCGGGCGAGATCCGGCAGCGTGGCCTCGCGCCAGCGCGCCAGCGGACCGATGCCCATGAGGAAGACGGCGGGCGCCATCAGCGGCACGAACACCGCTTCGAAGTAGGGCGGGCCGACGGAGATCTTGCCCAGGTTCAGCGAGTCGAGCAGCAGCGGATAGAGCGTGCCCAGCATGACGCTGGCGGCGGCCACGGCGAGCAGCACGTTGTTCACCAGGAGCATGGATTCGCGCGAGACGGCGGAGAAGCCGCCGCCCATGCCGACCTTCGGCGCCCGCGCCGCGAACAGCGACAGCGAGCCGCCCACCACCAGCACCAGGAAGCCCAGGATGTAGATGCCGCGCTTGGGATCGGTCGCGAACGCGTGCACGGAGGTCAGCACGCCCGAGCGGACCAGGAAGGTGCCCAGCAGGCTGAAGGAGAAGGCGAAGATCGCCAGCAGCACCGTCCACGAACGGAACACGCCGCGCTTTTCGGTCACGGCCAGCGAGTGGATCAGCGCGGTGCCGACCAGCCACGGCAGGAAGGAGGCGTTTTCCACCGGGTCCCAGAACCACCAGCCGCCCCAGCCCAGCTCGTAGTAGGCCCAGCCGGAGCCGATCGCGATGCCCAGCGTGAGGAACATCCACGCGATCGTGGTCCAGGGGCGCGACCAGCGCGCCCAGGTGGCGTCCAGCCGCCCCGAGAGCAGCGCCGAGATGGCGAACGCGAAGGCCACGGAGAAGCCGACGTACCCCATGTACAGCATCGGCGGGTGGATCACCATGCCCGGGTCCTGCAGCAGCGGGTTGAGGTCGCGGCCTTCCGCGGCGGCCGGCAGCAGCCGCTCGAACGGGTTGGACGTGAACAGCAGGAAGCCGAGGAAGCCGGCGGCGATCAGCCCCAGCACGCCGAGCACGCGGGCGACGAACACCGTGGGCAGGCGGTTGCTGAAGACGGAGACGGCGACGCCCCACACGCCCAGCATGAAGACCCACAGCAGCATGGAGCCCTCGTGGCCGCCCCACACCGCGGCGATGCGGTAGGGCGTGGGCAGCTGCGTGTTGGAGTGCTGCGCCACCACCTGGATGCTGAAGTCGTTGTTGACGAACGCCGTGGTCAGCAGCACGAATGCGATGGCCACGAACAGGAACTGCCCCTGCGCCGCCGGTTGCGCCACCGCCATCCAGGCGGAACGCCCGCGGGCGGCGCCCATGAGGGGCAGGATGCCCTGCGCCAGCGCCAGCATCAGCGCGACGATCAGGCAGAAGTGGCCGATTTCACCAATCATTGTTGCTCCTTGGCCGGCGTCCGGGCGTTGCCGCCCTCGGCCCGTGCCGATCCGAAATTCCGCGTGCCCGCTTCACGCTCTCGCATGAAGGCTTCCAGGCGCGCGAGCACCACGGCGCCCGCATACAGGCAGGACGCCAGCGTCATCAGGGCCATGGCCCCGGTGACCAGAGGCGAGCGGCCGACGGTTGCGGCGGCGCGCTCGTGCAGGGTATGCCACCAGTCCACCGAAAGATAGATGATGGGGATGTTGAGGGCTCCGGTCAGGACGAGCACCGCGCCCGCGCGGTCCGCGCGGGCCGGTTCCCGGGCTCCATGCCGAAGGGCCATCAGACCCACGAAGAGTAGCAAAAGGACGAGCTCGCAGATCAGGCGTGCGTCAAAGCCCCACCACGCGCCGCGTGCCTGCTGGCTGGTCAGCCCTGTCCACAGGGCCACGAAAGCGGTCGCGGCGCCCACCGGCGCGATGGCCGCGAGGGTGGAGGCCGGCAGCAGCGCGGGGCCCTGCACCGTAGCCGCCGCGGCGGCCACCGCCACCCCGTAGAGCAGCAGCGACAGCCACGCGGCGGGCACATGGATGTAAACGATCGTGTAATCGCCCAGAGGTTCCGCGGCGCGCCAGCCGATCATCGCCGCGATGGCGCTGAGCAGGATTGCGACCGCCGCGAGGCCGCGCACGACGCCACGCATCGAGCGGCTGGGGCAGGCAGCGGGGGACGGAAGGGCGGGCAAGACGGACTCCTGAACGGCAGGAGTCGCACGGACTGTGCCAGCCCGGATGCGCCTGCCCGGGGTGAGAAAGCGCCAAAAGCTTCCCGCCGGCAGGACCCGGGCGCCGTTGTTTCCCGGAAACAGGAAGTCCCGCTACTGCTACTGGCGCGCGGGCGTGCCCGGCGCTGCAGGCGCGGCGGCTGCCGCTGCCGGCGCGTGCCGGCCGAGCTTTTCCTCCCACTCCCACAGGGCCGCGCGGGCCTTGTTGCGGTAGGGATCGTCGGGGCGGGCGAAGTGCAGGTAGGTGCGCATGGCGCCGAGGGCGCCCTCGTAGTCCTGGCGGGCCTCTTCCGTGAGGGCGAGCCCGTAATACGCATTGGCCTGGCGCGGATTGAGCTCGATCGCGGCATTGAAGAAGCCGCGGGCGGCGTCCGGCTTTTCGAGGCCCATCAACGCGTATCCCATGTTGACGTGCGCTTCCGGCATGCGCGGCGCGATCTCCAGCACGCGGTGCAGGGCGGTGATGGCGTGGTCGTATTGCCTGGCGTGCAGCATCACCACCGCCTGCTCGAAGCGCTGCCTGATCTCGCGGTCCTGCATCTGGCGCTGGTGGTCCAGGCGGCTGACGGTGCCGGGCTCGCCGGCCCACTTCACCAGGCCGGCGACCAGCGCGAGGGCCACGACCAGGATGGCGCCGATCAGCGTCGTGTTGGGCTTGTTCATACCGCCCCCTTGTGCGGTGCGAGGGTGACGAAGGGCACCCCGAAGAAGGTGAGGAAGGCCAGCACGAAGACGGCCACGATCATCGCGGCGCCGGCGCGCGGGCCCAGCCGCCAGGTCAGGCGCGCGTGCACGGCCGCGGACAGCGCCAGCCAGGTGATGAAGGCCCAGGTCTCCAGCGGGTCCCAGGCCCAGAAGCGGCCCCAGGCGTCCTGCGCCCAGATGGCGCCGGCGACGAGCATCAGGCTCTCGAACACCAGGGCGGCCAGCATCAGCCGCCAGGCCAGGGCATCGAGCGTGGCGTCGCCGGGCATGCGGGCGAAGCGTTCGCGCCCCCAGGGCCGCGCGCGGGCGAGCAGGACGCCGGCCAGGGCGGTGGCCACCAGCGCGCAGCCCAGGAAGATCTTCCCGAGCAGGATGTGGAACCACATGATCCCCATCTCGTAGGTCGCGGGCAGGTGGGTGTCGGCGGGGTTGACCGTGACCAGCCAGGCGCCCATCACGGCCAGCAGGGTCAGCGCCACGGGGGCGCCCTCGCGCACCGCCGGCAGGCGCCAGCTGGCGATGCGCCAGGCCAGCCCCAGGCTCACCAGGCTGCTGGCGAGGATCTCGAACATGTTCAGGAAGGGCCCGTGGCCCAGCCGCAGCCAGCGCATGCCGATGCCGGCCGCGAGCGCGGCCAGCGCCAGGTCTGCCAGCAGCGGCGGCAGCAGGGCCGCGCGCGGCGCGGCGGCCGCGACCGGCACGAAGCTGCGGCGCCAGGCCAGCAGCGCCGCCAGGGTGAACAGCAGCGCGCCGGCGCAGAACCAGGCGTATTCGAGGGACCACGGCGCGTTCATGCGGCGGCCTCCTCGGCCAGGGGCAGCAGCCGCGCCGAGCGGCCCCAGAGGTGCCAGGCGAGGCCGGCGATGCCCGCCAGCGCGATGCCCAGGAGCGGCAGCAGGGTCGGGTCGTGGAAGATGCGGTAGCCCATCCAGCCGGTCAGGCGCTCGTAGCGGAGGGTGGCGCCCTGCAGGCGGAGCGCTTGCCCGGGGCGCAGTTCATGCCTTTGCCCCTGCGCCTCCACCACCAGCGTCGCGGGGATGGTGCGGGCTGCCAGCGTCCAGGCGGTGTTCTCGGGAACGGCCTGCTCGATGCGCAGCCAGAACTTCAGGGCCTGGCCGTCCGGGCTGGTCCAGGTGTTCTGCTGGTTCCAGTCCTGCACCGGGTACGAAGGCATGTGCAGGGCGCCGGCCACGGCTTCCTCGCCGTCGCGCTGCCAGCCCAGCACCGGTGCGAAGCCCTTGTTGGAGGTGGTGTAGAAGCGGTAGCCGGCCAGCACCAGCGGCGTGTCGTCGCCCACCTGGCGCGGCGTGGCCTCCCCGGGCAGCCAGGCTTCGCTGCGGGTGTGGCCGCGCCGCAGGCCCGGCGCGTAGTCCACCTCCCAGGCGCCCTGCATGAATTCCACCTGCCGCCAGGCGCCGTCGTTCCAGGGCCCGGCGCCCGTCACCTCGATCTGCTGCGGATCCAGCGCCGCCCCTTCGGTGACCTCGACCCGGCCGTCCATGTGCGTCAGCCGGCCCCAGCCCACCAGCAGCAGGCACGCAAGCAGGGCGACGTGGAACACGCCCAGGCCGCCCGTGCGCAGGGCGGGCCGCAGCGCGATGGCGGCGGCCAGGTTCAGGGCCAGCAGCGCGAGCGGCGCCACCATGAAGGCGGCGGGCGCCTGGGGCAGGTTGTAGGAGGCCAGCGTGCCGGCGGCGAGCAGCGCGAAGCCCGCCATGGTCAGGCGCGTGGAGGCGAGCGGGCGGGCGATCCTGCGCATGCGATGGTTCAGGGCGGGTTGGCGCAGTTCTCGCTGGAGTCGCGCATCCAGCTGCGGCCCGATGCGCCGTTGCCCGGCGCGCCGGAGGAGCCGCAGTTGGTGTCGCTCCAGTTGCCGCTGGTTCCGAAGGTGCGGATCTTCAGCAGCGCGTTGAGGTAGTACGGCCCGTTGGTGTAGCTCGCCCCGGTGTTGTTGCGCACCTGCGTGCCGGGCGGCAGGCCCACTTCGGGACCGACGTCGTTGAGGTTGACCAGGAAGGACCGGTTCTTCCACCCGTGCGGCACCGCGATGTGGCACCACGTGCACTGGATGCGCCCGATCTTGTCGGAATGGTAGGCGTGCAGGTTGCCCCGGCCCCCGCCGCTGAAGGCGCTGCTGGTCGTGGGGTTGTGGCACTTCAGGCACAGCGCATTGGCCGTGTTGTTGCTGGTCGTCTGGGCCCACTCGCCCTTGAGGATGAAGTTGTTGGTCGACCCGTGCGGCCCCCAGGGCCTGCCGTTGTCGCCGCAGTTCGGGTTGACGGTGGTGTTGGTGATGTTGGCGGTGCAGTTCGGGTCCACGGTCCCGGTGGGCGTGTTGGTGCCGTGGCAGTCGCTGCAGTACATGGACTGGGTGCCGACGTCGTTGTTCCACGGCCATTTCCAGGCGTTGGTGCCGACGTTGCGCAGGGCGATGGTGCGCCCGGTCGGAGCGATCACCGGGTGCCAGGCGCGCCAGTTGCCGGTCTGCCAGTTCACCTCCGTCGTGCGGCAGGAGCAGGCGCCGGTGCCGCATTCCGCCGCGTTGGTCGTGGCGCAGCCGGGACGCAGTCCGCGGTAGGCGCCGCTGTCGCTGCGGCTGGCGGTGCCGGGGTGCGGCGGCTGGAACTCCATCGACTGGTCGGTGTACCGGGTCACCGAGTTCGTGCCCGAGGCGGTGCCGCCGCCGCTGTTGCCCAGGTTCGGCGGGGTGGTGTACGCGTAGGTCGAGTGGCACTTCAGGCACACCTGGTACTCGCGCGTCACCCAGGCGCTGCCGGCCGCGTTGGAGGGGCCGGGGATGCCGCGCTTGACGTCGAAGGAACTGGGCGGCGTGCCGAAGGCCGCGCCGCCGTAGACCGGCTCGACGCCATAGCTGCCGCGCAGCACGCCGGAGGCGATGTTGGTGTGGCCCGCCGCGTGGTTGTGCGTGCCCGCGGTGTCCGGCACGGCGGCATTGCCGTTGAACACGCGGTTCTTGATCACGCGGTGCGGGTTGTGGCAGTCGGTGCACTCCACGTGGCGGTTGGCGGGCGTGGTGCGCCCGAGCAGGGCCGGGTCTTCGTAGAAGTCCTTGCCGCGCTGGGTGCCGCCCACCGCGGTGCTGCCGGTGCCGATGTCGTGGACTTCCTTGGCCACCCGCTGGTCGGTCGACGTGATCGGCATGTGCGTGGCCAGCGCGAAGTCGGTCTTGATGTTCGGCACCTGCGTGGTGGTCTGCAGGATGGTCTCGCCCGTGGCCGAGTGGCACTGGTAGCAGGTTTCCTCGATCGCGGAATTGCCGCCCGCCTTGGGCTTGGCGAGGCTGTCGGTGCCCTCGCGCAGCAGCCGGCGCGCGCCCTGCACGGTGTGGGTGTCGTGGCAGCTCAGGCAGGCCGCGCGCCACACCGGCAGGCCGGTGGGGAATTCGCGCTGGGCTGCCGCGGCGTCGAGGAACTGCTCGTCCGCCACCTGCGAGTTCGCGTGCGCCGACAGCGCCCACTCCTGCCCGCCCTTGTCGTGGCAGGCCAGGCAGATGATGTCGCCGGTCTCCGAGAACTGGGCCCCGGCCGTCGCGGTTTCCTGCAGGCGGTTCAGGCGCAGGAACTTGGCCGACGGCTTGGTGGGGTCGTCCTCCTTCAGGTGCGGGTCGTGGCAGGTGGTGCACTGGAGCTGGCCGTTTTCCAGCGGCAGCTTCGGCTTGGGCTGGCCGCGCACGCGCGTGCCCACCACGGTGCCGTCGGGCGCGCGCAATTCGCCGTCCGCCGTGGCCAGCGCGCTGTCGTAGGTGAAGGAGATCGGGTGGTCGTTGCTCAGGTCGGTGCCGAGGTTGCGCGTGAAGCCGCTGGTGGTGCCCGCGCCGGGCGGCATGGTGCCGCCGGGGCCGGTGCCCGTCATCGCGATGCTCACGTTGGCCTTGCCGCCCAGCACGTTGACGTTGCCGATCGCCATGGTGCCGTCGTGGCAGGACAGGCACAGGCGCGACAGGCCGCCCGGGCCCTTGGCGAGTTCGTCGACGTTGGCCTCGATCGAGCTGGAGCTGTAGGTGGCCGCGTAGGTCGCGTTATTCAGCTGGCGGTTCCACAGCGGCGCGCCGGTCTGGGCCTCGGCGTTGTGGGGCGTGTGGCAGAAGACGCAGATCTGCGATTCGGTGGTGGCCTTCACCGTGCCGGGGCCGGAGGCGGACAGGTTGTGCCGGGTGTTGGAGATGTCCGGCACCTTCTTCGCGGCGGCCGGGCCGGCGGGCGCGAGCCACGCCGCCAGCGCCAGCAGCGCGAGCAGGATCAGGGTTGCGAGCCGTGCGGCTTTCATTCTTCTAGTTGCCTCCGAGGAACTGGAACACCGCCACCCGCGCGTTGAACATGTCGGCGACGTAGACGCGGTTGCGTGCGTCGACCCACACGCCCGCGGGCAGCTGGAACCGTCCGTTCCCGTTGTTGCTGTCGGTACCGCCGAGGGACATCAGCAGCCGGCCGGTGCGGTCGAACACCAGCAGCGTGTCGTGCATGGATTCGACCACGTAGAGATTGCCTTCGTCGTCCGCCGCCACGCCCTTGGGCCGCACCAGGTTGCCCACGTACAGCCCGCGCTGGCCGAAGCGCAGCACCAGCTTGCCGTCGGCATCGAAGCCCTGGATGCGCGCGTTCATGGAATCGGCGACGACCACCACGCCATCGTGCAGGGCGAGGTGGGTGGGGTAGTTCAGCTCGCCGGGCGCGTCGCCGCGCCGGCCCCAGGTGGCCAGGTGCCGGCCCTCGTCGTCGAACACCTGGATGCAGTGGCCATGCGTGTCGGCCACGTAGATGCGGCCGCGCGCGGCATCGCGCACGATGCCCGTGGGCCGCTGCAGCACGCCGGCGCCGAATTCGCCCAGCGGCGAGCCGTCGCTGGCCAGGCGGAACACGCGGCCGAGGTCGGAGTCGGTGACCAGCAGCTCGCCCTCGCGCCCGAGGGCGATGCCGATCGGCGACTCGAAGCGGGTGCCGCGGGTGGCCTTCTCCCAGGCCTGCAGCTTGCCGTTGGCCTCGTCGAACACCAGGACCGCGGCGCGCCCGACGTCGGTCACCAGCACGCGGCCGAGGCGGTCCACCACGCCGCTTTGCGGGCGCACGAGCATCAGCGCGTCCTCCGGCGTGGCGTCGAGCCCGGCGATCCACGCCAGCAGCTTGCGCCCGGCGCTGCGGCTGCCGTCCTTCGGCCGGAAGTTGGTTTCGCCGCGCAGGTCGCCGACGAAGCGGTAGCGCGGCACCTCCTGCGTTTCGGGCGCCGGGAAGAGGGGCGCGGACGCGCCCGCGGGCTGCTCGAGCCGCATCACCATGGGCTCGCTGGCGCAGGCGGCCAGCAGCAGCACGGCGAAGGCGAGCAGCAGCCGCTTCATCGCGGCGCCTCGGGCGTCTCCATCGAGGGCGGGGAGACCAGCAGCACCTCGACGCGCGCATTGAGGCTGTCGGCCACGTACAGCAGGTTGCCGTCCAGCGCCATGGCCTCGATGCGGCCGAAGCGCCCCGGTGCGTTGCCGGTGCCGCCGAAGCTCGTGAGCAGCTTGCCGTCGCGGAACACCTTGATGCGCTGCTCCATCTCGTCGCTCACGAAGACGCGTCCGCTCGCATCCACCGCCAGGGCGCGCGGCTGCACCAGCTCGTGCTCGCCGATCACGTCGACGGGCACGCCGCGGCGATCGAGCACCACGACCTGCTGGGCGAGGCGGTCCAGCACGTACAGGCCGCCGGGGCCGAGCGCCATCGCCGTCACGCTTTGCAGCAGGGCGGGATGCGTGCCGCCCAGCACCTCGCGCGCTCGGCCGAGCGGGTCGAACACGAGCACGCGCGCGGTGGCGGCGTCGCCGACCAGGATCTCGGAGCGGTCTTCCGGCACCACGACGGCCACCGGCCGCGGGGCGTCGAACTCGCTGCCCCAGCGCCGCACCGGCTGGCCGCGCAGGTCGTACTGCACCACGACGTGTTCCGCCGGCTGCGCCACCCAGGCGCTGAAGTCGTTCCCGAGCTGCAGCGAAGCGCCGGCCTCGGGCACCGAGCCGGTGAAGTTGACGAAGGGCGCCACGCCGTCGCGCACGCGGTCGTAGCGCCAGATCGTGCGCGCGCCGGCGTCGGCGACCAGCACGATGTCGTTGCGCGCGGCGACGCCCACCGGCTGGATGAAGTTCGTGCGCGCGCCGGCCGGGCGCTGCAGCTGCGGCAGCAGGGGCGAGGCGGAATCGAGCCGCCAGCCGCCCGTGATGCTGAGCCAGGGGCGCAGCACCGCGTTGGCGGCGTCGGGCGGCGTGCGGCGCACCTCGCCTTCCTCGATGGCGCAGCCGGCCAGCGCCGCGGCGCCCAGGCCGCCGAGGGCGAAGGCGCGGCGGGTGAGGGGCGGCCTCACCATCGCGACGGCCCCGTCGTTTCCGACGAACCGTAGATGCCCGGCTTCACGCCCTTCTTCGCCGTGTGGCACAGGTCGCAGCGGTCGGGCGACCAGGCGATCTGGCCGTTGTGGCACATGCCGCAGAACTTGCCGTTGATGATGTCGTTCATCTGTACCAGGTTGGCTCCCGCCCGCATTTTGAAGCCCAGTTCGGAATGGCACACCTTGCAGCGGAAGCGGATGCGGTGGAACCAGTGCGGAAACACCACGGCGCGCATCCCCTGCTTCGTCGAATTGCGATCGAGCACCACGTCACCATACTCCGCCGCGGCCGGCAGGGCGACGAGCAGTCCCAGCGCCAGCAGCAGCGCGCACCACAACGCCTTCATGGGGAGCCGGCCTCCCGCACCAGGGCGCCGTTGAAGGCCGCGTGCTCGGGGCCGTCGCGCTTGACGCTGTGGCAGCGGTCGCACTCGGTGAGCGGAAAGGCGACGGCGCCATGGCACAGGCCGCACTTCTCGCCCGCGAGCACCCGGAACATGCCGATCTTCGTGGCGCCCGCCTTCTGCTCGAACAGGCCGACCGCGCCGTGGCAGTTGCTGCAATCGAGCCAGGCCGTGTGCTGGCGGTGCGGGAACTTCACCAGCCCCATGTGGGCCGTGTTGACCAGCAGGACTTCGGTGGTGCGCAGGTTGACCTTGGTCTCCGGCAGGATGTTGGTGCGCGGCTGGATCAGCCCGCGATCGAGCGCCTGCACCCAGCGCACCTGGTTGCCCACGGCGTCGGGCACCTGCGCACCGAGCGCACCGAGCGCTTCCGCCGGCTCCTGCAGCACGCCGACGCCGGGGCTCTGGGGATCGTGCAGGTCGTCCTTCGCGATGGCAAGCCACTTCTGGCCGGCCGCGAGCGCCACGGCGCAGACGCAGGCGAGGACCAGGAGCAACAGCCAGCGCGCCCGGGCCACACGTCACCCCGGGATGTACACGCCGGCGGCGCGGATCGCCTTGACCAGTTCGCGGGTGGATTCTTCCAGCGTCTTGATCGCCGCCGGGTGGTCCTTGCGGCCCGCTTCGGCTTCCGCGCGGGCGCGCAGCTGCGTGGAGGCAGCCACCGCCTGGTCCACCATGGCGTCGGTGCTGCCGCCGCGCTTTTCCTTCAGCAGCATGTCGACCAGCATCCGGTGCGTGTCGTTGCGGTCGATCTCGTAGTGGTATTCCTCCAGCGGCGTGGCGAAATTGAGCGAGCGCACCACCGTCTCGCCGCCGCGCATGGAGCCGATCGCCGCCTTGACCGTGAGGTAGGCCTGGTCGATCGCGCGCTTGGCCTCGGGCAGCCGGCCGCCCTGCGCGTGGCGCTCGGCCTCGGCGATCAGGCCCTCGACCTGGCGCGTGGTCTCGCCGGCGCGGGCGTCCTTCTTCTCCGCCGCGATGCGCTTCTGCGCATCCAGCAGGGCGCGCGTGGACTCGACGCGGGCCTGGTAATCGGTGCGCTGCTTGGCGTCGGCGATCTGGTCCGGCCTGGACAGCCGCACGGCCTCGATGAAGGCGCGCGAGGATTCGTCCAGCAGCTTCGAGCTGCCTTCGAGGTCGCCGGCGCGCAGGGCCTCGCCGGCCTTCGAATGCAGCTCGCGCGCCTTGGTGCGCCGCTGCGCCGCCTCGGTGCTGCCGCTGGCCTCGATCTGCCTGGCCGCGGTGGACTGCTCGATCAGCGTGGAGGTCGAGGTCAGCTTGCGTTCGAGCTGGTCGCGGTCGGGCGGGACGCGCGTCTGCGCGGTGGCCGCCGCCATGCACAGGCAGGCCGCCGAGACGGCGGCGCGCAGGATTCGCGAGGCGTGCAGGTGCTTCATGGTGTGCCCATCGATTGGGGAACCGACAAACCCGCAGCCTGCAGGGCGCGGCGCAGGGCGTCGGTGCCCTCCACGATATCCCGGATCGCCGCCAGCGGGTCGCGCGCGTATTGCGCCTCGCCGCGTTCGCGCAGCTCGCGGGCCTGCGCCACGTTGCGCTCCACCAGCGCGCGGGCCTCGGGCGAGGGGCGGAATTCGAGCAGCGCCAGCGGCACCAGCCGCTCGAAATCGCGATGGCGGTTCAGTTCGAAGTCGAATTCCTCGCGCCGGTTGGCGAACCGGTGGTCGTACACGATGGTGTGGCCGGCCAGGCGCTGGGAAGCGTCCTTGAGCAGCAGCATCAGCGCGCGATCGAGCTGCCGGTTGGCCTCGATGTACTTGTCGGCCTTGGCCAGCGCCACGGCCTGGTCCACCAGCGCGTCGGCGGCGCGCAGGTTCTGCTCGGTCTCGGCCTTCTTGCCCGGCTGCGCGTTCGGCAGCGCGATCTGCGCCGTGCGGCGCAGCGCCGTGACGCTGTCTTCGAGCTGCGAGAAGCGCGCGCGCTCCGCGGCCTGCTGCGTGCCCGGGTCGGGCACCAGCTGCTGCGCCTTGCTGATCTCGAAGATGGCCTCGTTCAGCAGGCCGTCGGCGGCCCGCACCTGCCCTTCGGCCGCGAGGTGCTTGGCGTGCTGCGTCAGGTCGCGCGCGTTGGCGAAGTGCTTGCGCGCTTCCTCGTTCTGGCTGTTGGCGATGCGCGCCGCCACCGGCGACTCGTTGAGCACCCGCTGCAGCATGGCCGCCTTCTGCTCCACCTGCTGCGGCGAGATCTGCCGTGCCGGCTCGCTGGCCGCGCTGCGCGGGGGCGCCGCACCCTGCGCCCAGGCGATCTGCGCCGAGGCGAGCACCAGGGCGGCGGGGGTGAGGAACAGGCGGCTCATACTGCTGCGCGGCCCTGGCGTTACTGCTTGGGCGCGGCTTCGGGCGCACCCGCCGTGGCCGTCGCCTTCGGCTTGGAGTGGCACAGCCGGCACTCGGACACCGGGAAGGCGACCTTGCCGTGGCACACGCCGCACTGCTGCCCGAGCAGGATGCCCGCCATGCTGATCTGGTTGGCGCCCTTCTGGGGCTTGAAGATCGCGGGGTGGCAGTTGGAGCAGTCCAGCCATTCGGTGTGCTGCTTGTGGGGGTACACCACGTCCGGCATGGAGCCCTTGACCTCGCGCACGATGTTCAGGTCCATCACGGCCGGCGCGACCTTCGGGTCGACGCGGTCGGCGCGCGGCGCGATCTTGCCTTCGCGCAGCGACTTGACCCAGTCCACGCGGTTGCCGGCGTTGCTGCGGGTCAGCTCGGTGAAGGCGGTGTTCGGCGGCTGCAGGGCCATGGTGCCGTCGTTGGCGGGATCGTGGATGCCGTCCTCCGCCGGTGCGCGGTTGCGCAGCGTGGGCCGCAGCAGGCGGTTGAAGGTGTTGACGCCGGCGGCGGGCTGCGCGGCGGCGGTGACGGCCGTGGGAGCGGCGGCTGCGGCGGGCGCAGGCGCCGGCGCGGCGGCGGCCGGTGCGGCCGGCGCGGGAGCCGGTGCGGCGGCCGTGGCCGGCGCGGGCTTGGCCGCAGCAGCGGCAGCAGGGGCGGCCGGCGCCGGCGTGGCCGGTTTCGCGGCCGCCTGGGGGGCAGCCGGCTTGGCGGCAGCGACAGCCGGGGCCGCGGGTGCGGCGGCTGCGGCGGCTGCGCCCTTCGATTGCGCCAGCATGTAGCCGATCGCGTTCTGCAGCTGGGCGTCGCTCAGCGCGGGATTGCCGCCGCGCGGGGGCATGTTGCCGCGGCCGTTCTTCGCGCTGTTGAGCAGCGGGCCGATCCCGCCGGCGGAACGGGCGCTCCAGGCCGCGGCGTCGCCGACCTTGGGCGCGCCGAGCACGCCGGTGCCGTGGCAGGCGACGCAGGCGCCTTCGTAGACCGCCTTGCCGGCGGCGAGGTCCTGGGCCGGGGCGGGGCCGGCGAGCAGCGCGAGGGCGGCGGCAGCGAAGGCCGCGAGGGCTTGACGGGCCTTCATCACTTCTTCTCCCCGGCCGCGGGCGCCACCAGCGAGTTGGTGGTGCTTTCGTGGACCTGCGTGGGCGTGCCCGGCTTGGCCGAGTGGCACATGTTGCAGTTCTCGATGCTCCAGGCGACTTCGCCGTTGTGGCAGGCGCCGCAGAACTGGCCGTCGATGACCTTCACCATGTTGATCTCGTTGCCCCCGGCCTTGAACTTGAAGCCGAGGTCCGCGTGGCAGACCTTGCAGCGGAAGCGGATGCGATGGAACCAGTGGGGGAACACCACCGGCCGCATGCCGGCCTTGTCCGAGTAGTTGTTGATCACGACGTCCCCGTACTCGGCGCGCGCGTCGCCGCTGGCCAGCAGGCCGGCGAGCATCGCGCTGGCGAGCACGGCCGCTCCCGCCAGCGTGGCGGGGCCCATTCTCATCCTCGAAAGCGACATCTCACACCCTTATGAATCGTTGTCTTTCGCCGCGCGCTAGTCGCCGAAGTTGCGCTGCACCCGCAGCCACAGGGAATCCACGCGCCTGCCGTCGATCTGCGACAGCCGCAGTTCCAGCTGCGACGTCAGGCGGCCGATGTTCCATTCCAGCCGGTTCTCCCACAGTCGCGTCTCACGATCGGGAATCGACAGCAGCTGGCCCGGCTGTTTGAGCACATCCTGGGCCAGCCTCACGCGCGAGACGAAGCGCAGGCGCGGAATGCCGAACAACTGGTTCTGCCGGAACGAGACCTCGCCGGAAGCGCCCGAGGAACGCGTGCGCAGCACGGCGCCCGACAGGGGATCCAGCGATGTCGGCAGGTTGCCGGAGCGCTGCATCGAGCGCTGGTAGGTCAAGTCGGCGGTGACGGAGCGGCCGTAGCCGAGCTCGAAGTTTCCGGAAAGCTGGAAATTCAGCAACTGGAAGCGGGCACTGCCGCCGCCGAGCTCCATCGAGTCGCTGTACGACGCGCGCGCGTATCCCTGCCTGCCGTCGCCGGTCTGCTGCCAGTTCAGGGCCACCGTATTCAGCAGCGTCTTGGTCGTGCCGATGCCGATGCCCGTCTCGTCGCGGCTGGAGTGCGAATTCGTCACCGAAAGCGACTGGCTCCCGCTGATGCCGACCGACGAATACTGCGACAGCCGCCAGCTGCGGTTGGCGGTGTGGCCCAGCTGCAGGCCGAGGGTGCGCTCGGTGACGGATCCCTGCGTGCTGTTGTCCGCCAGCGAGCTGGCCAGGTTGCCGCTGGCGAACCAGTCGTAGTGGATGCCGCGGAACTCGAGCGAATCCCCCTGGTACGTGGCGCCCGCGCTGCCGGTGAAGAAGGTGGTGGTGCCGCCGTCCGTGCGCGTGACCTGCGCACCGCCGCTGGCGGTGAGCCGCAGGTTGGGATTGAACTGGTAGTTGGCGCCCAGCGTGGCCCCGACGGCGTCGTTGCCGGTATCGGAGACCGGATCGCGCAACGCCACGCCGCGCACGGTGCCGGTCAGCGTCAGCGGCGAGAGCTCGGGATGGTAGATGCCGACGCTGCTCAGCTGCAGCACCCGCAGGTCGGACGTGCCGATGCCGCTCTGCTCCGTGCGGGTGAGGTTGGCGGTGCTGTTGATCGACAGCGCGGTGGACGGCGCGTAGTTGTGGCGCGCGACCAGGCTGGTGAAGCGGCTCTCGTCGTCGAGGCCTTCGTTGAGCGCGCGGTTGAACGTTCCGCCGAGGGCCAGTTCGTTGGCCTTCCAGTGCGTGGTGAAGTCGGCCGACAGCGAGTCCTGCTTGCTGCGAAAGCCGAAGCCGCTCTGGGTGCGGTGGTCGTAGGCGCCCGTGAGGTTGTAGAGGCCGGACTCGGGGCGGTAGCGCATCGAGCCGCCGAAGCCCTGGCGCTGGAACTCGATGGCCGAGGCGAGGTTGGTGTCGGTGCGGCTGTCCTGCCGGTCGAAATGGAGCTCGAAGGGAAAGCGGCTGCGCGGGAACAGGTCCATGCGCGCATTGCCGGTGATGAAGTTCTCGCGCGTGCGCAGCCGGTCGTGCAGCTCGCCGTCCTGGAACCCGCCGGTGCCCAGGCCGGAGCCCAGCCCCGAGCCGGCGTGCGAGATGCTGGAACTCAGGCCCACCGAACCGGAGACCGTGGCCAGCCAGGGCGCGTAGATGTAGGTGCTGGTGCCGAGCGTTCCCGTGAGCACGTGGGCGATGCTCGACGGCTCGCCGGCGCTGCGGGCGGCCCGCATGTCGTACGAGAGGGTGCCCGAGACGCGCAGCGGCGGCAGCCGCCAGCTGCGCTCAGGCGTCCCGGCTTCTTCCGCCGCGGGGGGCGCCGTCGACGGAATGTGCCCCGCATCCGACGGCGCCGTCACCTGCGCCTGTGCGGCCGCACTCGCGGCCGCACAGGCGATGAGGGTGAGCTTCCATCGGGCCGGGTGCATTCACTGCCTGTCGCGGCCGCTCAACGGGCCGGGGAGGCCCCGGACGCGTTCGCCGCCAGGGGCAGGAAGCGCGATTCATCGAGCTGCACCGGGGTGTCGCGGCGCAGCTTCGCCAGCAGTTCCGTCCAGGCCTGCTCGCCGCCATCGCGCTGGAACAGCTCCTGCGCGCGCTGGCGCACCGACTCGAGGCTGTTGAGGACGGGTTCCTTGCGCGCTTCCAGCCGGATCACGGCCACGCCTTCGAGCAGCACCACCGGCTCGCTCGTCTCGCCGGGCTTGAGCGCATCGATCGCCTTCTCGGCGGGCTCGGGCAGCATGCCGCGGTGGATGTAGCCCATGTCGCCGCCGCGCTTGGCGGAGTCGTCGCCCGAATGCAGGTGCGCGAGCTCGGCGAAGTCGGCACCGGCGCGCAGGCGCTTGGTGATCGCCGCGCCTTCGTCCCTGGCGCCGTCCCACTGGGCCTTGGGGGCCGAGGGATCGACCTTCAGCAGGATCAGGCGGATGTGCACCTGCTCGGGCGAGGTGAACTTGTCCTTGTGGTCGTCGTAGTATTTCTGCAGCTGCTGCGCGCCCGGCGCGGGCACGTTCTTCACCTGCGCGGTGAGCTGCTCCATCACGTTGTCGCGTTCCAGCTTCGCCTTCAGGCCGGGCATCACCTTCTCGCGATTGGCCTTCCATTGCGCGCTGTCCTTGTAGCGCTGGTCGTAGCCGTCGATCACCTTCTGCACCGCGGCCGCATCGGGCTGGATCCTGCGGCGTTGCGCTTCCGAGTAGAGCAGGGCCTCGTCGACCAGCTTCTGGCCCACTTCGCGCTGCAGCTGCGCGATGGCCGCTTCGGAGGGATTGCCGTGATAGAACTTGCCGCGCGCGGCCTGCGCGAAGGCGGCGTCGTACTGCTCGCCGCTGATGACGCTGTCGCCGATCTTCGCGAACACGGGAGGCGGCGCCGCGGCGGCGGGCGCATGCTGCGCGTACGCCATGTTGCAGGCAGCGGCGATGCAGGCGGCGGCGAGGGCCAGGCGCAGCGAGGGGTGCGCGGGGCGCCGAGCGATGACTGCCGGCTGTTGCTCGATGTTCATGGGCACGTTCCTCACGAATGAAAAAAAAGGGGCCTTGCGGCCCCTTATCTGCAATAAGCGCGCCACTCGCTGGAGTGGCGCTGTCGTCGTGCTTACTTCGTGTGGCAGGCCAGGCAGACGGCGCTGCCATCGTTCTTGATCCGCAGGAACGTGGTGTTCTCGCTGTGCGGATCGTGGCAGCTGGCGCACTCGACGAAGGGCTGGTCCTTGCTCTCGAAGTTGCGCGTGTAGAGGATCATGTCCGTCTTCTGGCGGCTGCCCGCGGTGCCGGCGGTCGTGTCGACCCACCACACCAGCGAGTTGTTCAGCGTGGCGCTCTGGGGCTCCTTGAAGTCGGGGTCGACCTTCGCACCCGCGGCCACGCCGGCGTTGCTGAAGTAGCCGCCGCCCGCGTACTGGATGCCGATCGGGTGGTCGTTCTTCAGGTCCTTGCCGATCAGGGTGATGCCGCCGGCGATCTCGCCCGTGGTCTTCACGTTGCCGCCGCTCCAGGTGCCCTGCATCGCGAAGCCGGCCGGGTCGTAGTTGCCGGAGCCCGGCGCGTTGATGACGGTGCTCATGGCGGTCGCGCCGTCATGGCAGGACAGGCAGGCGAGCGACACGGAGCCGACGGCCATGACCTTGCCGTCCAGCGTGGAGGTCTTCAGCTCGTCGTACGTGCTGTAGGTGCTCGGGGCGGCCAGCACGCGGTTCCACAGGGGCACCGAGGCGCTGGTGTCCGCGCCGTGGGGCGTGTGGCAGAACACGCAGATTTCCGTGTTGCCGTCGTTCGAGGTGAACTTGTTCTGACCCGCGAGGGTGCCGCGCAGGTTGTGCTTCGTGCCGGCGATGCCGGTCTGTGCCGAAGCCGCCGCGGGAATCAGCGCCGCCGCCACCAGCACGATCGCGCCGGCCAGGGATCCGATGCCCTTTCTAGTCGTCGCGCTAGCGACCCAATTCCAGCCCATATCCATCTCCTTGAAGTTCGGGGTAAGCAGCCGCGGAACCCTCCCGCAACCCTTGCCGGGCTTGGACGCATCTTGTGTGCCAACCCCGCACAGCCGCTTTTGGGCCTTGGCGGGGACATTCCTTTGACGCCCGTCAAGCTTTCCAGGGGTGGGCTTCCCGCAACCGGGAAACGGAACTTTTCCATTCCCGGAAGCAGGCAGCCGCGAGGGCCTTCAGCGGACCGCCGGCGGGGCCGTCTTGGCGGCGGTGGCGGGGGCTTGCGGGGCCAGCGGATCGCCGTAGCGCGCGGTGGCGGGCAGGCCGGCCGGGCGGAAGACATCCATCTTGCGGAAGAACTGGTCGACCAGGTAGACGCGCCCGTCGGCGTCCACCGCCACCCCGGAGGGCAGCATGAAGCGGCCGGGGCCGTCGTTGTCGCCGCGCGCGGCCAGGTCCAGCAGGAGCTGGCCGTCGGGGTTGAAGATCTGCACGTTGGCGAAGGCGGTGTCCACCACATAGAGGTTGCCCTCGCGGTCGACCGCGATCTCCTTCGGGCGCGCGAACTGGCCGCTGCGCCGGCCGATGCCGCCGAAGGTCTTGACGAACTTGCCGTCCTTGTCGAACACCTGTATGCGGAAATTGCCGCCGTCGACCACGTACACCAGGCCGTCGTGGCCGATCGCCACGTCGCGCGGCAGGTTCAGCTCGCCGGGGCCGTTGCCGCGGCTGCCGATTTCCAGCAGCAGCTTGCCGGTGGCGAGGTCCAGCACGCGCACCTTGTGCTCGGTGCTGTCCACGCCGCCGGCATCGACCGCGTAGATGCGCTTGCTGGCGCTGTCGACCGTCAGGCCGACCGGGCGGCTCCACTTGATGTCCTGGGCCATGGTGCGCAGGTACTTGCCCTCGCCGTCGTAGACGAAGATCTTCTTGAGCGTGGCGTCCAGCACATACAGGTTGCCGTCGGCGTCGAGGTCGATGCCCAGCGGCATGCGGATGGCGCCCGGATCCTCGGTGCCGATGCGCTTGTACTTCTTTGCGTTGAGGTCGAACATGATCACGTTGCGCGCGGCCGTGTCGCCGATGTAGATGCGGCCGTTGCGCGCGGCGACGCCATAGGGCTTGTCGAGGCCCTCGCCGGTGCGGTTCTCGCCGGTCAGCGCGCGGCGCAGCGAGCTGTCCTTGTCGTCGGCGGTCACGTCGGCGCTGCTGCGGATCGTGCGCTCGTAGTAGAACCGCGGCGTGTCCGGCGCCGGCGGATAGACGGGAATCTCGGCTTTCCTGGGCGGAGCCTTGGGCGCCTCCGCGCAGCCGGCGAACAGCAGCAGGCTGCACATTCCCAGAACCGCAAGGATGCGGCTCGCTTTCGAGAATCGGGGGTACATACGGGTGGGCCTCCACGGGGGCAGGGCCGGCCCCTCCGGCCGGCGTATGGGAGCGAAACGCAAGGCCCATGCCATGACGCGGCCGCCTTGGCACCGAAGTTGCACGGCAGACGCCATCTGTTCGGAGACAGCATGTTCACAGCCTCGATTTCGTCCCGTTCCGCCCGCCGCTGGCTGGCCGCCGCCCTGGCGCTCGCCGCGGGCTGGCTCGGCGGTTCGGCCCTTGCCGGCGACCGCGGGCCCGCCGCCGCGCAGCAGACGCCGGCGGCCCTGTACCACAACTACTGCTCGGTGTGCCACGGCGACCAGGGCGACGGCAACAGCCGCGCCAAGGGCAGCCTGAAGCCGGCGCCGCGCGACTTCACCAGCGCCCAGTCCGCCCAGGAGCTCACGCGCGAGCGCATGATCGCCGCCGTGACCACCGGCGTGCCCGGCACGGCCATGGTCGGCTGGCGTTCCCAGCTCACCGAGGACCAGATCGCCAAGGTGGTCGACTACGTGCGCGACACCTTCATGCGTCCGAGCGTGGCCGCCGACGCCAGCCGCGGCCGCCAGATCTACGCGCGCATCTGCTCCGTGTGCCACGGCGACCGCGGCTCCGGCTCCATGTGGGCCAGCGCCAACCTGAACCCGGCGCCGCGCGACTTCTCCTCGCCCGGGGCGAAGAACGAACTCACGCGCGACCGCATGCTGGCCGCGGTGGCCAATGGCCGTCCCAACACCGCGATGCAGGGCTACGGCGCCCGCCTGAGCAAGGACGACATGGAGAGCGTGGTCGACTACATCCGCGGCGCCTTCATGCGCATCCCGGAGCAGAACGCCAACATCTCCGGCACCCATGCCCGCGGCGCCCCGGCGGCGGAGCCGAAGAAGGGGGCCGAGAAGCACGAGCACAACCACGCGGCCGGCGGCGGCGAGGACCATGCCGCGCACGGCCACGGCGGCGGCACGCTGGACAAGGACGGCAAGATCGACATGCGCGCGCCGATGCCGCACGGCCTGGTCGGCAACGCGGTGGCGGGCAAGAAGTTCTACGATGCGAACTGCGCGACCTGCCACGGCGTCAAGGGCGACGGCCAGGGCCCCCGCGCCTACTTCATCAACCCGAAGCCCGAAGTCTTCACGACGCCCAAGTCGCGCGCCTCGTTCAACCGGCCGACGATCTTCGACGCCGTGTCCCTGGGCCGCCGCGGCACCGAGATGCCGGCGTGGGACAAGGTGCTGACGAAACAGGAAATCGCCAACGTGTCCGAATACGTGTTCCGCGCCTTCATCCAGCCAGGATCGCAGAAGAATGTCGCGAACAAGTGAGTGGGGGCAGGTGCTGCGCAGTCTGGCGGCGCCGCTCCTGCTTGCCGGCCTCGCCGCGCTGGGCGGCTGCGGCGAAGCCCCCGGCGGCGCCCAGGGCGCCGCCTCCCGCCAGACCCCCGTTGCCGCCGCCGCCCCCCCGAGCGAAGCCACGCTCAAGCTCGGGCGCGACGTCTACAACTTCCGCTGCTACTTCTGCCACGGCTACTCCGGCGACGCGAAGACGCTGGCGGCCACCTACCTCGACCCGAAGCCGCGCGACTTCCAGGGCACGAAGCCGGAGGAAATGCCGGTCGAGCGCATCCTCGCGGCGGTGAAGAACGGCCGGCCGGGCACCGCCATGAAGGGCTTCACGGGCATCCTCAACGACGAGGAAATGAAGGCCGTCTCCGAATTCGTGCGCGACGAATTCCTCGTCAAGCGGGCGCCCAACACCCGTTACCACACGAAGGAAAACGGCTGGCCGGACCACGAGCGCAACGCTGCCGCCTTCCCGTTCGCCAAGGGCGAGATCGCCATCGACACGCCGTTCGAGCAGCTCACCCCGCCGCAGCAGCAGGGCCTGCGCCTGTTCAAGAGCGCCTGCATCACCTGCCACGACCACGCCAAGGTGAACGACCCCGGCAAGGTCTGGGAATCGCGGCCGGTGAGCTTCCCGCGCGACGCGTACTGCACCAGCTGCCACCAGGACGTGCCGCGCTCGGAGCCGACCGGCGTGTCGCACCCGCAGCGGCCGGCCACCCACACCTTCGCGCAGCGCGACGGCACGGTGCCGGTGCGCTCGCCCGCGCGGGCGGAGGCGCAGATCGGCGCCAACTACGTGATCCACGACAAGCCGCCGGTGCTGGTGGGCGCGAGCGCGCAGGAATTGAAGGGCGAGCAGTTGTTCCAGAAGAACTGTGCCTTCTGCCATGCGGGCGACGGCACCGCCAAGGGCTGGATCGGCAGCTTCCTGGAGCCGCATCCGCGCGACCTCACGAGCGACGAGCAGATGAAGGGCATGACCCGCGAGCGCCTGCTGCGCTCCATCCGCGAAGGCCTGCCGGACACCTCGATGCCGGCGTGGAAGAGCGTCCTGACCGACAGCGAAATCGAGGCCCTGGCCGCGTACATCGCGCGGGCGTTCCATCCCGTGGAGGGGATTCGCACGTCGCAGGCTGCTGGGAAGTAGCGAAGACCGGACAGCCGGACGCAGAGGACGCGAAGGGTACGCAGAGGACGCAAAGAAGACAAAGAAAACTTTAGATGGTTTTCTTTTGCGCTCTCTGCGTACCCTTTGCGTCCTCTGCGTCCGGCAATTTGCCTTCGGCAGTTCAAAAAAAAAAGCGGCCCGAAGGCCGCATGAACAAAGTGGGCTGGAAAAGGGCGCTGGTGGGCGCCCTGGAATTACTTGGCGGCGGCGGTGATGTAGTCCACCGCGGCGGCGATGTCCGCATCGGTCAGGGCCGCATTGCCACCCTTGGCGGGCATGGCGTTCTTGCCCTTGGTCACGGAAGTGACCAAGGCCGCCTTGCCGGTGGCGATCCGGGGCGCCCAAGCCGCCTTGTCGCCGAACTTCGGGGCACCGGCCACGCCGGCGGCGTGGCACATCGCGCAGGTCGCGTCATACACGGCCTTGCCGTCGGCCGCGAAGGCCGTCGAAGCCACACCCATCGTCGCGAGGACCAGGAGTCCCCCAGCAATCACCTTCATCTCACACTCTCCACGGTTGCAGGTTGAAAAGACCGAGGACGACACTGCAAGCCACATGCCGGCCGGGCCGGACAGGCCGGAAACCGCCCCGGCCCCGCCAAACCTTGACCGGCATCAAGGTTCCGGACCCGGGGCTGACAGGAAACTTTCAGTCGCCAGCGCCGGCTCTCCCGCTGGAAAGAATGGCCGCGCTGCGTTTTCCTGCGATTGGGAAGACGGGCCGCGGCGTTGGCTCCGATTGACCTCGCTCAACCGCTCGCGCCGGGGTAAATGTCGCCCTGGGTCCGGGGTGCAGCAGAATCCGGGTCATGCTCACTGCCCATCGTCTGACCTGCGTGCGCGGAACGCGCCCGCTGTTCTCCGGCCTGGAGTTCTCCGTGGGCCCGGGAACCTGGGCGCACGTGCGCGGCCCCAACGGTGCCGGCAAGACCAGCCTGCTGCGCATCCTGGCCGGCCTCGCCAAGCCCGAGGAGGGCGAGGTGCGCTGGAACGGCGAGAAGGTGGGCAGCGAGGATTTCCGCCGCGAACTGATGTACCTGGGCCACCGCGCCGCGGTGAAGGAGGACCTCACCGCGCTGGAGAACCTGGAATTTTCGGCGTCCATGGACGGCGTGGACCTCACGCGCGAGCAGGCCGAGGATGCGCTGGCGCGCTTCGGCCTGGCCGGGCGCGAGGACCTGCCGGTGCGCTTCCTCTCGGCGGGCCAGAAGCGCCGCGTGCTGCTGGCGCAGACCGTCGCCCGCCCCGCGCAGCTGTGGATCCTGGACGAGCCCTTCACGGCGCTCGATGTGAAGGCGGTGGACTTCCTGTCCAACCTGATCTCCGACCACGTCAAGGCCGGCGGCATCGCGGTGATGACCAGCCACCAGGCCATCCCGCTGCCGCCCGGACAGGTGGTGGATTTGTGAGCGCCGTGCGTCCCCCTATCGCCGCCCCGGTGCAGGCGCATGCCGGCGTCCACCCCATGAAGGCCCTGGTGGCCGTGCTCAAGCGCGACCTGCTGCTGGCCATGCGGCGCAAGGCCGAAGTGCTGACGGCGCTGTTCTTCTTCCTGATCGTGAGCAGCCTGTTCCCCCTGGGCATCGGCCCCGAGCCGGCGCTGCTGCGCAAGATCGGCCCCGGCGTGCTGTGGGTCGGCGCCCTGCTGGCGACCATGCTGGGCCTGCAAAGGATGTTTTATTCCGACCATCTGGACGGAACGCTGGAACAAATGGTGCTCTCGAGCGCTCCATTGCCTCTGCTGGTGTTCGGAAAGATCATCGCCCACTGGATCGTTTCCGGCCTGCCGGTGGTCGTGCTGGCGCCCGTGCTGGGGCTGCAGTTCGACCTGGACCCGGGCGCCCTGTGGATCCTGGCGCTCGGCCTGCTGATCGGCACCCCGGTGCTGTCGCTGATCGGGGCGGTGGGCGCGGCGCTGACGCTGGGGGTGCGCGGAGGGGGAGCCTTGCTGAGCCTGCTGGTCTTGCCCTTGTACATTCCCACCCTCATCTTCGGGGCCGGTGCGGTGCAGGCTCATCTGTCCGGACAGGGTGCCGCCGGGCACCTGTCCCTGCTGGGCGCGCTTCTTGCGCTGGCCTTGTTTTTCGTGCCATGGGCGACAACCGCCGCCCTGAGGATTTCGCTGGAATGAGTCTCAGACTGATCAACTGGTTCAAGCTGGCCAGCCCCTACAGCTTCTTCCCGGTGGCGGGACGCCTGATCCCCTGGTTCTGGGCGTTGACGGTGCTGTTCGGCATCGCGGGCCTGTACGTGGGCTTCTTCGTCGCCCCGACGGATGCGACCCAGGGCGACAGCTACCGCATCATCTTCCTGCACGTGCCCGCCTCGTGGATGTCGATGTTCATCTACATCGTGATGGCCTTCTGGGCCGGCATGGGCATGGCGTTCAACACGCGGCTGTCGTCCATGTGGGCGCTGTCGCTGGCGCCCACCGGCGCGCTGATGGCCTTCCTGTCGCTGTGGACGGGCGCGCTGTGGGGCAAGCCGACCTGGGGCACCTGGTGGGTCTGGGACGCGCGCCTCACCTCGGAATTGATACTGCTGTTCCTGTACCTGGGATTCATGGCGCTGCACGCGGCCATCGACGAGCCCCGCCGCGCCGACCGCGCCGCGGCCGTCCTGGCGCTCGTCGGCGTGGTGAACGTGCCGATCATCTACTTCTCGGTGAAGTGGTGGAACACGCTGCACCAGGGCTCCTCGGTCTCCATGACCAAGGCCCCTTCGATGGCACAGACGATGCTTTGGGGTATGTTGCTGATGGCCCTGTGCTTCTGGATGTACTCGATCGCCGCCGCGCTGATCCGCCTGCGCGCGATCATCCTCGAACGCGAAGCGCACACCGACTGGGTGTTGCGCCTGCCGGAGGCCACGGCATGATCTGGAACTCGATGAGCGATTTCTGGCACATGGGAGGCTACGGCCTCTATGTGTGGGGCAGCCTCGGCGTGTGTGCCGTGGCGCTGGTATGGGAGCAGGTGGCGCTGAGGAAGCGCACCGAAGCGATCCTCCGCAGCCTGCGGCGGCGTGCGCGGGCGGAAAAGATGGACCGGGAACTGGCATGAAAAACTGGAAGAAGAGGGGCGCGATCGTCCTGGCCGGCGTCGCTGCCGTCGGCACCGCCGCGGCGCTGGTGCTCAACGCGCTCAACAGCAACATCGCCCTGTACGTGACGCCCACCGAGGTGCTCGCGGGCAAGGCGCCGGAAGGCCGCGCCTTCCGCATCGGCGGGCTGGTCAAGGAAGGCTCGCTCAAGCGCGAGAACCTCACCGCCTACTTCGTCGTGACGGACACCGTCAAGGACGTCAACGTCGCCTACACCGGCCTGCTGCCCGACCTGTTCAAGGAAGGCAAGGGCGCGGTGGTGCAGGGCAAGATGGACGCCTCCGGCAAGTTCGTGGCCACCGAGGTGCTGGCCAAGCACGACGAGAACTACATGCCGGCCGAGGCGCAGCACGCGATCGACCAGGCCAAGAAGGTCGATGCGCAGACGAAGCACCTGAGCCCCTCGACGCTCCAGCAACAGCAATGAAAGTCAAGCACCTCATCCCGCTCGCGATCTTCCTGGTGATCGCGATCTTCCTGGGCATCGGCCTCACGCGCGACCCGCGCAAGCTGCCGTCCACCTTCATCGACAAGCCGGCGCCGCAGTTCCGCGTGCCGCAGGTGGTGTCCGCGGACAAGACCTTCTCGCCGCAGGACATGAAGGGCCAGGTCTGGATGCTGAACGTCTATGCCTCGTGGTGCGTGGCGTGCCGGGTGGAGCATCCGCTGCTGGTCGAGATCGCGAAATCCAACACCGTGCCGCTGATCGGCCTGAACTACAAGGACAAGCGCGAGGACGCCCTGAAGATGCTGGAGCAGCAGGGCAACCCGTACATGCTGTCGGCGTACGACCTCGACGGCCGCGTCGGCATCGACTTCGGCGTGTACGGCGTGCCGGAGACCTTCATCATCGACAAGAACGGCGTCATCCGCCACAAGCAGATCGGCCCGATCACGCCCGAAGCGCTGAAGGACGAGATCCTGCCGCTGATCGCGAAGCTGAAGGCGGCGTAAACAGCCGAAGACAGGACTTCCGGACGCAGAGGACGCGAAGGGTACGCAGAGGACGCAAAAAGGATTACCAGAACAATTTTCTGGATGTTCTTTCGCGTCCTCTGCGTACCCTTTGCGTCCTCTGCGTCCTCTGCGTCCGGCTGTTCCACACGCGGCTCGAACAGGCCGCCACTGCGGATGCACTACCATCTTCCGCCATGGACCTGTCACGCTTTCCCCGTCGGCGGTATACGCCGTTCGAGACGCCGCTCGAATTCCTGCCCCATTTCACCCGGGCGCTCGCCGCCAGCTGCCCCGGCGGCAAGGGGCCGCGGGTGTGGATCAAGCGCGATGACATGCTGGGGCTGTTCCCCGGCGGGAACAAGACGCGCAAGCTGGAGTTCCTCGTCGCCGACGCGCTCGCGCAAGGCGCCGACACCCTGGTGACCTGCGGCGCGCCGCAGTCCAACCACTGCCGCATCGCGCTCTCCGCCGCCGTCAGGGAAGGCCTCAAGTGCCGCTTCGTGATCGAGGAGCGCGTGCCGGACAGCTACCGCGAGGACGCCAGCGGCAACAACTTCATGTTCCGCCTGCTGGGCGTCGAGGCCATCACCGTGGTTCCCGGCGGCAGCAACATGGCCGCGGCGATGCAGCAGGTGGCCGGGGAGGTCGCTGCGCTCGGTCGCAAGGCCTACATCATTCCCGGCGGCGGCTCCAACGCCATCGGCGGCCTGGGCTACGTGGCCTGCGCCCAGGAACTGCAGCAGCAGCTGTTCGAGCAGGGCGTGCGCATCGACCGCATCGTGGTCGGCTCCGGCAGCTCCGGCACGCACGGCGGCCTCGTGGCGGGCTTCCTGGGCAACAACATCCGCATCCCGATCACCGGTATCGGCGTCAGCCGCGACCCGGCCGACCAGCAGCCGCTGGTGCTCAAGGAAGCCCAGGCGGTGCTGGACCTGCTGGGGGTCGGCCTGAAAGTCCGGCCCGAGGACGTCCAGTGCGTCGGCGGCTACTGGCAGCCGAAGTACTCGGTGCCCAACGCCCGCATGGTGGAGGCCGTGCAACTGCTGGCGCGCACCGAAGGCATCCCGCTGGACCCGGTCTACACCGGCAAGATCATGGCGGGCCTGATCGGCCTGGCGCGCGAGGGTGCCTTCGCACCCGACGAGAACGTGCTGTTCCTGCACACGGGCGGCCTGCCGTCCCTGCACGCGTACGAGCCCGAAGTGCTGGGCGAGCGCAAGGACCTGCCGGCGTGAACCGGCCCCGGCGACGGGGCTGAAACCCTGGCCCGGCGCCGTTCGGCGGCCCCGGGAGTTCCCCGGCTGGCGCGGCCGCAGGGGCTTCTGCACAATGCCCGCAAGGGATTCATCCAGGGGACCGGGGACGTGCTTTCCGCCACCATGCCGTACACGGCCGGCTTCAGCCTGCGCCGCCGCTTCGCCGTCACGAGCCTGATCGTGATCGTCGGCATCGCGCTGGGCCTGGGCTGGCTGCTGTCGGACATGCTCACCGAGCGCATGCTGCGGCGCGAGGGCGAGGTGAGCATGGAGTTCATCCGCAACCTGCTGTCGACGGACCGGTCCGCCGACTTCCTGCGCAGCCCGCGCGACGACGAACTGCGCCAGCGCTTCCTCGGCTCGATGGAGCACCTGTCCTCCATGACCGAGCCGGTGCGGGCCAACGCCTTCGGCGCCGACGGCACCATGCTCTGGTCCACCGACCGCGACCTGATCGGCCGGCGCGACGCCGACAACCCCGAACTGCAGGAGGCCCTGCACGGCGACCTCGTCGTGCACAGCGGCACCCTGGGCAGCCAGCACGACAAGCTGGAGCACCAGGGCCTGTCGCAGCAGACCCATTACTACGTCGAGAGCTACATCCCGATCCTCGCCGACGACAAGTCGCCGCAGGTGCTGGGCGTGATCGAGCTGTACAAGGTGCCCGTGCAGCTCAGTGCGGCGATCCGCGAGGCCGTGCTGCAGCTCTGGGTCGCCTGCGCGGGTTCCGCGGTGGTGCTGTTCCTCGCGCTCAACGGCGTGGTCGGGCGGGCCGACCGGATCATGCGCGAGCAGCAGAAGAAGCTGTCGGAATCGCAGGCGCTCTCCAGCGCGGTGGAACTGGCCGGCGCGGTGGCGCACAACCTGCGCAATCCGCTCGCCTCGATCCGCACGGCGGCCGAAATGATGGACGGCAGCCCCGCCCACCAGGCCGACCAGGCGGAGCACCGCGAGGACATCATCCAGTCCGTGGACCGGGCCAACCGCTGGATCACGGAGCTGGTGCGCGTCTCGCACGCCAGCCAGCTGCCGCTCGCGCCGGTGGCGACCACGCCGATGTGGCGCGACTGCCTGCAGGAGCTGCAGCCGGAAATGACCCGCCAGCGCGTGGCGTGGCAGCTGCAGGGGGGCGAGGCGCCGGAAGTGCTGGCGCATGCGCCCATGCTGCGGCAGATCCTCCTGAGCGTGCTCGCCAACGCGATCGAGGCGATGCCGCGCGGCGGCCCGCTGGCGGTCGGCTGGCAGGAACAGGAGGGCCAGCTGCACATCACGGTGGACGACAAGGGAACCGGCGTGAGCGAGGAGGTGCGGCAGGCGCTGTTCCGCCCGTTCTTCAGCACCAAGAGCGGCGGGCTGGGCATCGGGCTGGCGCTGGCGCGCCGCACGCTGGCCCAGTGGGGCGGCACGATCGACCTATTCTCGCGCAACGGCGCGGGCACGCGCGTGACGATCACGCTGCCGGTCGCCCCCAGGGAAGGAAGCTGAAGTCATGGCACAACTGCTGGTCATCGAGGACGAACTGGTCCTGGCCAAGAACATCGCGCGCTACTTCGAGCGCCAGGGCCACACCGTGGCCGTCGTGCACGACGGCGAGACGGGCGTGGAAACCGCGCGCGAGCTGCGCCCCGACGTGGTGATCGTCGACTTCCAGCTGCCCGGGTTCAACGGCCTCGAAGTGATCCGCGAATTGCGGCGCATGGACGACGAGATCCGCATCGTGATGATCACCGGCCACGGCACCATCAACCTCGCGGTGGAGGCGATGAAGGCCGGCTCGATGGACCTGCTGACCAAGCCGCTGTCGCTGGCTTCGCTCGACGAGGTCGTGCAGCGCGCGGTGCGCGAGCGCGCCGGCCGCACGATGCTGCGCTACTACCAGGAGCGCGACAACCAGCATGCGAGCGTGCACGCGCTGATCGGCGACTGCCCGCAGATGCGCCAGCTGCGCGAGATGATCCAGGCCGTGGCGGCTTCCGAGCCGACGGACAACTCGCCGGCGCCGCCGGTGCTGGTGCAGGGCGAGACGGGCACCGGCAAGGAACTCGTGGCGCGCGCCTGCCACCTCGCCAGCCCGCGCGCCAGCGGCCCCTTCATCGAGGTGAACTGCGCGGCCCTGCCGGCGAACCTGATGGAGGACGAACTGTTCGGCCACGAGAAGGGCGCCTTCACCGATGCGCACGCGCGCAAGGTGGGCCTGATCGAGGCGGCCGACGGCGGCACGCTGTTCCTCGACGAGATCGGCGAGCTCGAACTGTCGCTGCAGGGCAAGCTGCTGCGGGTGCTGGAAGACTACAAGGTGCGCCCGATCGGCTCCGTGCACGACCGCAGGATCAACGTGCGGATCGTGGCCGCGACCAACCGCGACCTCGCGGCCGAGGCCCGGGCCGGCCGCTTCCGCAGCGACCTGGTCTACCGCCTGAGCGTGTTCCAGGTGCGCATCGCGCCGCTGCGCGAGCGCGGCGACGACGTGCTGCTGCTGGCGCAGGAGTTCCTGCAGCGGCTGGCCACGCGCTACGCGCGCCCGCCGCTGAAGCTGGAGCCCGCCACCGCGGCGGCGCTGCGCAGGTATCCGTGGCCGGGCAACGTGCGCGAACTGCGCAACTGCCTGGAGCGGGCGGTGCTGATGCAGCGCGGCCCGGTGCTGCTGCCGGAGGACCTCGGCCTGTCCGCGCCCGAGGCACCGATGCCGGCCGCGCCCGTGCGCACCGTGGTGCCGCCGCCCCCGATCTCCACCCGCGCGCCGTCGGTGGCGCCGCTCGACTCGGTGGAGCGCGAGCACCTGCTGCAGGCGCTGGAGGCGCACGGCTGGAACGTGAGCCTCGCCGCGCGCGCGCTGCAGGTCACGCGCGACACGCTGCGCTATCGCATGGCCAAGCACGGACTGCAGCGCAACGAGCGCTGAAATGCCTTGATACAACCTGGGTGTGCGCCAGCGCGCACCCTGCCTGGGTGAGCACACCCAGCCGCGCCGCGCGGGCGTGAGATTCTCCACGAATGCGACGCTCCGGAGCGCCGAAATGGGCCGTCCACGCGCTGGCACGCAAGCTGCAGAGGATGGTGACGCGCGCAGTTCCGCGCCGTGTGCCGCAGGCGGAAACCGCCGCGGCACGGTTCCTCCCCTCGGCTTGCAGCCCGCAACGTCCACCAGAGGCGCATCCGGGCTTCGACTGGTCATGACCTCCTGCGCCATGCGCATGCAGCCCGCCGCTGGTTTCGTGGGTTCGGCGTGCTGCAGGCGAGTGGCGCAGGAGGGCGTGCTCCGCGTCGCGCGCGGCGCGCTGCTGTGGCACCATGACTCCTCCCACGGAGGCCGGCATGCCGCAGCACATCGGAATCGTCGCCTGCTCCGCCGAAGGCGCGGCGCTGTGCTATCGCACGATCTGCGGCGAGGCGCCCGCCGCGCTCGGCGCGCACCGCCATCCGGAAGTCTCGATGCACACGCCCTCGCTGCATCGCTATGTCGAGTGCCTCGATGCGCGCGACACCGAGGGCCTCGCGTACCTCATGCTGGAGTCGGCGCACAAGCTCGCGCGCTGCGGCGCCGACTTCCTGATCTGTCCCGACAACACCATCCACCAGGCCTTCGCGCGGGTGGCGCCGCGCTCGCCCCTGCCGTGGCTGCACATCGCGGAGGTCGTCGCCCGCGAGGCGGCGGCGCGCGGCCATCGCCGCATCGGCATCCTGGGCACGCACTGGCTGGTGGACAGCGAGGTCTATCCCGAGCAGTTCGAGCTGCAGGGCCTGGCATGGCTGCGGCCCACCGGCGAGGAGCGCGACGAGCTCGGCCGCCTCATCATGGACGAGCTGGTGCGCGGCGTGCAGCGCCCGCAGCAGGTCAGCTACCTGCAGGGCGTGATCCGCCGCATGCAATCGCAGGGCTGCGATGCGGTGGTGCTGGGGTGCACCGAACTGCCGCTGATCCTCGACGACGGCAACTCGCCGCTGCCCACGCTCGACTCCACGCGGCTGCTGGCGCGGGCGGCCATCCGTCGAGCCATCGGCGTTACACCGTAGGGTGTTGATACGGAATCGGGGGGTGTAGAGCCCCACGCGGAAGTGCCGGCCTGGGGGCGCACACCCGCACCTTCGGGCCGCGCACCCGTGCAAATGAGAACTAATAGGCATAAAGGGGCATGGCACGGGAGTCGCAATGGAGAGGGAGCGAGTGCAACAGCACCGCTAGCAAACCCCACACACCATCGAGGCCCATCCATGAAGACCCTGTTCTCCCTCTCCGCCGTTTGCGCTGCCGTGCTATCGACCGCTGCTCTGGCCACCCCCGTGCCGTCGCAGCTCGAGCGCCAGGCGAGTATCGCGCCGGTCGCGCTCCAACTGCTCGCCCGCGAGGCCTCCGAAGGCCGCCGCGGCGGCGATCCGCACGCCGCGCCGCAGGGCGAGGACCAGATGGCCCGCGAGGCCTCCGAAGGCCGCCGTGGCGGCGATCCGCACGCCGCGCCGCAGGGCGAGGACCAGATGGCCCGCGAGGCCTCCGAAGGCCGCCGTGGCGGCGACCCGCATGCCGCGCCGAAGGGCGAGGACCAGATGGCCCGCGAAGCCTCCGAAGGCCGCCGTGGCGGCGACCCGCACGCCGCGCCGCAGGGCGAGGACAAGATGGCCCGCGAAGCCTCCGAAGGCCGCCGTGGCGGCGACCCGCACGCCGCGCCCCAGGGCGAGGACAAGATGGCCCGCGAAGCCTCCGAAGGCCGCCGTGGCGGCGACCCGCACGCCGCGCCGCAGGGCGAGGACAAGATGGCCCGCGAAGCCTCCGAAGGCCGCCGCGGTGGCGACCCGCACGCCGCGCCCCAGGGCGAGGACAAGATGGCCCGCGAAGCCTCCGAAGGCCGCCGTGGCGGCGACCCGCACGCCGCGCCCAAGGGCGAGGACCAGATGGCCCGCGAAGCCTCCGAAGGCCGCCGTGGCGGCGACCCGCACGCCGCGCCCCAGGGCGACGACAAGTTTGCCCGTGAAGCCGAGTCCGGCGGCAAGGGCCGCGACGATCCCAAGGGCCATCGCCTGAGCGACGACGTCCGCGGCGAACTGGTCGCGCGCGCCGAGACGAGCCACGGCGGCAAGCGCCGCCCGGCCGGCAAGGGCGGGGTCTGAGCGAGGCCACCATGCGCGGCGCCGGCGTGTTCCTGCTCGCGGCCGGATGGGCCTGCGCTGCCGCCGCCGGCGCTCCGGCGGTGGACGAGCGCCTCGCCGTGGACGTCACGAGCGAGGTCTCGACCGGCGGCCTCGACTATCCCTCCGGCGTGCCGGTGCGGGAGTCCATGCTCGGCGTGCGCTACCGCGCCGACGGCTGGGCGGCCCGCCTCGAGCTGCCGTGGCGGCGCGTCGCCGGGCTCGCCGACGTCGCGACGCCGCCGGTGCCGGGCAGCCGGGCCGCCGACCAGGGCGTCGGCGAGGCACGCCTGAAGCTGGTGGTGCCTCTGCGCGAAGCGGCGCCCGGGGCCATCGCCGCGGACCTGGTCCTGCGCCTGCAGACCGGCAGCGGCCTCGCGGTGGGCGGCGTGGACATGGGCGCAGCCGGCCAGTCCATGGGCGTCTCGCTGCGCCGGCCGGCCGGCGACTGGAACCTGTTCGGGTACGTCGGCTGGCGCCGGGCCGGCACCTTGCCCGGCACCGATCCCGGCCGCAATGCCTGGCAGGGTGAACTGGGCGCCTGGCGGATGGTCGGCGCGCGCATCGAGGCGGGCGGCTACGCCTCCTGGCGCCAGGCCGTGGGCGGCGACGCCATGCTGCCCGAGGCGACGCTCTACACCGCGCTGGCGCAGGGCGATCATCGCTGGCAGGCGTATGTCCGGCGGGCCTTCACGCCCGGCTTCCCGGATCTTTCCGCCGGCGTGAGCTACCGCGCGAGCTTCTGAAGGCGCGCCGGGCGCTTCAGTCCGCCGTGATCCCGTTCTGCCGGATCAGCGCGCCGTACTTCGCCAGCTGCGCCTTCATCGCGGTGCCGAGGTCCTCGGGCGTGGTGCCACGCGGCGTGAGGCCCTGCGCGTTGAGCTTGTCGCGCACCTCCGGGTCGGCCAGCGCCTTCGCGACCTCGGTGGACAGGCGCTGCACGATGTCCTTCGGCGTGCCCGCCGGCGCCATGATCGCGAACCAGGAATTGAACTCGAATCCCGCCAGGCCCGATTCGGAGACGGTCGGCACGTCGGGATACTGCGGCATGCGCTTGGGCGTCGTCACGCCGATCAGCCGCACCTTGCCCGCCTTGATCAGCGACGTGACGGTGGCGATGCCCTGGAAGGCCGTGTCGACCTCCTTGCCGGCCACGCCCATCGCCGCCTGCGTCGCCCCCTTGTAGGGCACGTGCTTCATCTGCACGCCGGACTGCGAGGCGAACAGCGCCATCGCGATGTGCTGCGGGCTGCCGTTGCCGCCGGAGCCGTAGTTGATCTGGCCCGGGGCCTTCTTCGCCGCCGCGATCAGGTCGGCGGCCGTCTTCTCGTGTGCGTCGGTGGGCACCACCAGGCCCCATTCGACCGTCGCCACCAGCGACACCGGCTCGAAGTCGCGCACGATGTCCCAGGGCATCTTCGCGTTCATGTTCGGCAGCATCGTCATGATGCTGTCGTTGAAGCCGCCGAGCGTGTAGCCGTCCGGCGCCGCCTTGGCGACCTCGCCGGCGCCGATCAGGCCGGCCGCCCCGGGCTTGTTGTCGATCACGATGGACTGGCCGAGGTTCTGCCCCATCTTCTGCGCCACGATGCGCGCGGCGTTGTCCACCGCGCTGCCGGCGGCCAGCGGCACGATCATGCGGATCGGCTTGGCGGGCCAGGGCGCCTGCGCCTGCGCGCAGGGGGCTGCGCAGAGGCCCGCGAGCAGGGCGAGGGCGAAGCGGCGGGTGGGGTGCGGCATGGCGGTCTCCTCTTGCAGTCTTCAGATGTCGGCGAGCGGCGGGATCGCGAGTTCGCGCGCCAGCGCATCGAGCTGCGCGCGCAGCGTGGGCGGCAGCGCGAGCCCGTCGCGTTCGTTGACGATGCGTTTCTCGTGGCTCTGCTCGCCCGGCAGCCAGATGCGCTCCACGCCGGGCAGGCGTTCGCTCGCGCGCATCTCGCGCACCAGCTTGTCCACGCGGGCCTTGAACGCGTCGACCTCGCCGAAGGCGTCGGGGTCGATCACGAGGATCGCCTGGCCGGTGTTGGTGGGCGTGGTGTCGTCGTGGTTGAAGTCGATCACCTCGCTGCCCATCGCCGCCTGGTTGAGCGTGCCCGCGAGCATGCCGATCACCAGCGCGAGCCCGTAGCCCTTGTAGCCGCCGATGGGCAGCAGGAAGCCTTCCTCGGCGCGCCGCGGGTCCGTCAGCGGCTGGCCCTGGCGGTCGATCATCCAGCCTTCCGGCATGGACTCGCCGCGCTGTGCCTTCGCCTTGACCTTGCCGTAGGCGGCCACGGTGGTCGCCATGTCCAGCACCACCGGGGGCTCGTCGCCGGCCGGCACGGCCACGGCGATGGGGTTGGTGGACAGCAGCATGTCCAGCCCGCCCCAGGGCGGCAGGTGGTTGGCGTTGCCGACGGCGAAGTACATGCCGATCAGGTCGTGTTCCAGCGCCATGCGCGCGTACAGCGAGGCGGGCCCCGCGTGGTTGGAGCTGCGGGCCCCGACCCACGCCACGCCGCACTGGCGGGCCTTGGCGATCGCGATCTGGGTGGCCTTCTGCATCACCAGGTGGCCCATGCCGTTGTCGCCGTCGAGGAGCGCCATGGCGGGCTTCTCCTTGACGATGCGGATGTGCGGCCGCACGTTGACGCCGCCGGCGCGGATGCGCCGCGCATACGGCACGAGGCGGATCACGCCGTGGCCGTCGGAGCCCTGCACCTCGGCCTCGGTCATGAGCTGGGCGACGGTGAGCGCGTCCTCCGCCGGCAGGCCCAGCCGCTCCATCGCGGCGTTGACGAAGCGGCACACCTTGGCGACGGGGATGCGGTTATCGGGCATTCGACATTCTCTGCATGAGCGCGCGCACGGCGCAATCGGGGCTGCTGAAGAGGGGGCAGGGCAGTTCCGCCTGCACGATGGGAAGCGCCGCGGCCATCGAGAACTGGGCGAGCATCACGGCGTCGCAATGCGCCAGCGCGCGTGCGGCCTGCGCGATCTTGCGGTGGTGGTCCGCGGGACGGCCCTGCGCGAGGTCGTCCATCGCCTCGGGCACGAAGACCGTGCGCAGGTCGATGGCGATGCCGCGCCGGCGCGCCATGTCCTGCAGTTCCTCGGTCATGGAAGGCAGCGAAGCCTGGAAGGTGGCGACCAGCCCGAGGTGCAGCGGCCGCGACCCGCGCGCCAGCGCGAGGGCCTGCTCGAACATCGCTTCGTTGGGCTTGAGCGTCGGCAGGCCGGTGGCGCGCCCGGCGGCCTCGATGGCGGGGCCGAAGGCGGAACAGGTGAACAGGATCCCGCTGGCGCCGGCGTGCTGCGCATAGCGGGCCAGCTCCTCGAAGCGGCGCACCAGTTCGTCGGTGAGCCGGCCGGCCTGCGCCCGGTCGTGCGAGAGGCTGTCGTCCAGCAGGTTCAGGGTCCGCACCTGCGGCCACTGCCGCTGGAAGGCCGCCTGGATCGGCTCCATGGCGAGCGGGGTGGCGTGGATCAGGGCGATGCGGGGGGCGACGGACATCGGCCGCAATGCTAGCCTGCCGCCGATCCGCGTCGATGCGCGTTAACGCGCGGATGCGGCCAGGCGTTGCGGCTGCAGCACGGTGATGCGCCGGCCCTCCACCCGCAGCAGCCCTTCCTGCGCCATGCCGTGCAGCAGGCGCGAGAAGTGCTCGGGCGTCAGGTGCAGGTGGGCCGCGACGGCGGCCTTGGTGGCCGGCAGCACGAAGCTGTGTTCGGCCGCGCCGCCGGCCTGCCGCCCCAGGTAATCGGCCAGCCGCGCGCGGCCGTCGCGGCGATCGTGCGCCTCGCGTTCCTGCACCAGCGCCTCCACCCGCGCGCTCAGCCCGGCGACGAGGTGGCGCGCGAACAGGGGGCTGCGTTCCAGCTCGGCGAACACGGCCTCCTTCGGCAGGTGCAGCACCAGCGCGTCGGTCGCCGCTTCGGCATCGACCAGCGCGGGCCGCTCGAGGAACAGCACCGGCTCGCCGAAGCTCTGGCCGGCGTTGACGGTGCCGGCGAGGCGCTCGCCATGCCGCGCGCGCCCCAGCAGCCGGATGCGGCCGTACACCACGACGTAAAAGCCGGTGGGATCGTCGCCACGGCTGAACACGCGCTCGCCGGCCCGCAGGGACCGGCGCTGCGCGGCGGCGGCCAGCCGCGCCAGCGCCGCCGGCTCGATCGCGCGCAACAGCGGCAGCGCCTTGAGCAGCGCCTCGGCGGACCGCCCGCGCGGCGCCCGGGGCCGCTCAGTGGCGTGCGCGAGGGGGACGGAAGCCGGGATGCTCGAAGCTGCGCCCATGGTCGTTGACCGCCGCGGCGACCTGGACGAGGCCGTGCGCGCGGTCGGCGCCCGGCGTGCGGCCGGCCATCGCACCGGTGCCCGCCAGCAGCTCCGACAGGATCGCATGCAGCGCCGCATCGGGCTGCGGCGGCAGCTTGCAGTTCGCCACGATCGTTCCCACCTCGCCCTCGATACGGCCCACCGGCACGGCGGATTCCTCCGCGTTCATTGTGCTCCCGTGCGCGAGCCCGGGCGCGACCCGCGCGCGGATGCGTCGCATGCCTTCGCGCAGGGGTGCGCGCGATCGCGGCCTGGCGAAAGATCAAGGAAAGCGCTGCCTGCCGCGCCCGAGTCGCCGAGGCGACGCCGATCGCGGCGCGAACTTGATGGCGCGCAAGTTCGCACCCTGCCTTCCTTGCAGGCACGGGAATGCGGACTAGAACCGATGGGCCCGAAGGAGATTTCGGGCAAGGGGAGGTCGATGCTGGTCCAGACCGCGCGCCGGTTCCTGCTGCTGCTTGCGGCGATGTTCACCGCCGTGGCGTGCACGGGGGGAGCGGAGCCGGAGTCCGCGGCCGCGCAGGAGTTCGCGGTCCTGCGCTACGACGCCTCGGAGGAACAACTCGCGATCGGCACCTTGCAGGTGGGGGACCTCGTGTACGAGCGCGTGCGGCTGCGGCTCGCGGGTGACCGGGCCTGGCAGCTGCAATCCGCCGGGACGGCTCGCGCGCCCGCGGTCGGCGAGGCGCCGCAGGCCGTGCTGGGCGGCGACACGGCCGGATTCGGCCCCGGCTGGCGGCCGGCCGCGGCCACGTTGACGATCCACAGGCTGCACATCGGCGCGAAGGTCTATGGCGACGTGCCGCTGCAGCTGGCGGGGAGCACGTGGCACTGGGGGCACGACTTCCAGCCCGGCGCGGACACGCGGGACCTGCGCGAGCTCAAGGCGCTGACGATGGCCGACTTCCGTGCCAACGCCGGCCTCGTGGCCGATGCGACCCATCACGCGGTGCTGCATACCGGCCCGCAGGAACCGGTGCAGGCGTTTCCGCTGCAGTTGCAGGCGCAGCGGTACCGCTTCTGCATGGAACGGCAGGAGGACGGCGCGGACACGATCCGGCTGCTCGATGCGCAGGGCGCGACACAGGCGCAGTTGAAGGCGGGTGACCCCTGCGTGGAAGCCGAGCTGCCGGCCGGCCGCTACACCCTGCAGCACGCGTATGGCGGCAGCGGGGCGGCGCGGACCGTGTTCGTGCACCCCGCGGCTGCGCAGGCGGCGGCCGGCCCGCCGACGCTCGCGAACGACGACGCGTACCCGGAGTACTGGGCCCTGTACCTGCCGCCGGAGCAGTTCGGAAACTGGGACGTCTACACGCGACCCGGCGGCTTCCTCGCATTGAACCCCGTGCTCCGCGGTGGCACGCCGCAATGCCGCGGCCTGCTCGACGCGGCACCCCAGGTGCTCGGGAGCTACACACGATCCGCAGGGGGGCACGCCACCTCTTATCCGAGCGAGACGGCCTATTTCCGCGCGGCGTCCTATGGGGTGCTCGGCCCGCCCTACGCGTGCAGGAACGAGCCTCTTGCCCAGTACTGGATGGTGCACGGCAAGCCTCCGGGCCCGGTGATGGTGGGCACGGCCGGCTACGGCTACGCGTCGCAAGTCGGTCTGTTCTCCGGCGCGGGCAACCCCGTCATGTTCATGTATCGGGACGAATCGCTGTGCTTCGGGTCGACCCAGGATATCTGCATGCCTTACGGCTTCGCCGGCTTCGGCACCCGCCCCGAGAGCACGGCGCTGCCCCCGATCGACGATGGGGCGCTGGGCCGCTACATGGACGCGCCGGTGGATGCGTACGGCGGCCTGCGTTCGTTGGCCCTTGACGGGTTCGCACTCGCCGCCCGCTTCTTCCCCAACGGACTGCCGCACGCGCGGGACGCCAACGGCAACTGGGCGCTCGCTGCCGGAGAAGCCGCGCTGTTCTGGAAGACCGAGGACTGCAACCTCAAGCAGCAGGGGCCCGCGACCATCCTCAAGGACTTTGCGGTCGAGGACTTCGCGTTCACCGAAGGGATGTACCTCGAACCCACGCTGTCGCTGCAGCTGGGGCCCAACACCGTCGCGACGGTGACGAAGGGCGGCACCACCACCAGGTTCAACCAGTCCGGGTGCATCCCGTTCGTGCTCGATGGCGCCGGCATCTCACTGGCGCAGACCACCCAGATCGACGTGACCACCAACAGCTGCGAATACTGCAACCTGGCGGGCATCGACCTCTCCGGCCGCAAGACCGGGCTGAAGAACGTGAAGCTCGCGCACGCGAATCTCACGGGCGCCTCCCTCGGCGGATCCGACCTCAGCGGCGCCGACCTGCGCTTCACCACGCTGAGCGGCGCGCACTTCGGCAATGCGAACCTCGACCAGGCGAACCTGTGCCGCTCCTTCCTGAACGCCGCGCCGCAGGTGGGAGCGGCTGCAGCCGATCTCGTGGGCGCGCACCTGAAGAACGCGAACCTCGCCGGCGCCCACCTCGACGGCGCGATCCTCTCCTTCAGCAGCTTCTACAGCAGCACCGATGGCGCCTGCGTGGCGGACTGCAGCGGCGCGCGGCGGCCGACGTGTGCCTCGGCCCAGGAGGCCAGCCTGGACGACACCGCCTTCAATGGCGCCTATCTCGCCAACGTGGACATGAACCACGTCACCGGCAACGGCACCGACTTCTCCGGCGCGATGCTGTTCGGCGCCTCGTTCAGGAGCGCGACGTTCGGCACCAGCTCCGTCCTGAAGAAGCGGACCAGTTTCATCTACGCCTTCCTGCAGGGCGCGCAGTTCGACGGCGCGAACCTGGACGGGGCCACCTTCCAGGGCGCCTTCGTCGATCGCGATACCGACAACCAGTGCATGCAGACGAAGCTGCCCAGGAAGTACCTCGCGTTCCCGGGCTTCACGGTGGGAGACCCGTGCGCGCCGCCCACCGACGCCGTGGCCGATACCTGCGTCTCCGCCAGCTACGAGAGGCGGGCCCTGCGGCCGCCCACGGGCAAGAGCAACACCTGTCCCGACCTCAGCCCGGGACCGTGCACGGAAGGCGCATGGACCGCCACGGATCCGGCGCGCTCCGACCAGCCGAACTCGTCCTGCCTTGCGCCTGCTCCGCTGTGCGGCGATCCCCTGTTCGGCACCGAGAACCTCTGCTGGAACCAGGGAGAGCAACCATGACACACGGACCGGGCCTGGCTTTCGACCTGCAGCGCAGGCGCTTCCTTCAGCGCACCGCCGGCGCCGGGCTCGCGCTCGGCGTGGGCAGCTGGCTCGCGGGCTGCGGGTCCGGCGACGAGGGCACGACCGACGCGCTGGAACTGCGCACGCATTTCTTCGACCTGTCCAATGCCGACCCCGCGCACGACTTCTTCCTGGTGGCCGGTGGCGCGCGGCATCCGCTGACGCCCGTCAGCCGCTCCGAATTCGCGGCGCCCGGCGGGGCCCCGCTGCCGGCCGGCAGCGAAGGCGCGACCCACGTGGTGACCGCGCTGCTGCCGGCGACGGAATTGCAGATGTGCTACGTGAAGGGCGTGCGCCCCGGCGACAGCTCCGGCGAGTGGTCGATGCACATGATGTTCTATCACGTGCCCTCGAAGGTCACGGCGCGCGTGACGCAGGCGCTGGTCGCATGCGGCCGCGCGCCGCGTTCCCTGAAGTACGCGGCCCTGCGGCGCCGGACCGAATCGCTGCTGACCGCGGCGCTGGGCGTGCGTACCGCCGCCGCTGCCGCTGTCGACGCGCCGGACCTGTGCACGGATCCGCGTTTCGACGCCTACCGCAACTACTTCGACCAGGCCGTGGCGCTCGTCTCGCACCATCCCGAGGTGGGCTCGTTCGACGCCCCGACCCTGGCCTACGTGCAGCAGGCGATCATCTGCCGCGACGTCCACCTCCTCAAGCTCGTGCGCTCGCTCATCGCGCAGGGCCCGGCGACCACGAGCGGCGGATGGGCGACGCTGGTGCCCGTGATCGACCCGGAAACAGGGCAGCCCGAGCGCGACGACGACGGCCAGCTGCGGTACTTCACGCAACACTCCGCGCAAACGCTGGCGTTGACCGGCGAGGCGATCCGCAGCGTGCTGCGGGCGGTGAAGAACGACCCGGTGCTCGGCGCCAACATCACGGACCTGGGCGTGGACAGCGACAACCCGGCGCTCGCCGGCAAGCTCTGGGTCGTGAACAACGGGGTGCCTACGGGCGGCCTGGACGCGCTGCTCGCGGGCCTGGGCGCGGGCGCATCCGCCAGCTGGGCGCTCTCCGACCCGTCGAACGCGACCGGCTACAAGGTCGACAGCGTGCGCACCGACGGCCGGACGGTGAAGTTCAGGGTGTGCAACTGGTTCGTGCGCTACCTGGGCCTGTTCATCCGCTATCTCGATGGCGCCGGCAAGCCGATCGCGCTCAAGGACCTGCCGCTCGCGATCCAGCTGAACTACAAGGGGGAACTTTCGGGACCGAACGAGTGCTTCCTGGGGATGGTGAACCCGGAGTTCGTGCTGCTCGGGATCCCCCTGAAGCAGGACGAACAGTGGTTCTCCGTCGAGGTGCCGGAGATCGCTTCTTCCTTCCAGGTACTGGCCGGGGGGCTCGGCGCCGGCACCCCGTCGGAGCCGAAGACGATCGCCGCGGGCGCCGTGATGACCGTGGTGCTCGACCTGGCCATCCCCGGCGTGTTCCTCGCGATGGCCGCCAGTTCCGCGTACAAGGCGTTCAAGACGAAGGTGAATGCGCCGGCCTCGCGCGACCTCATGGTCGCCACGGCGCAGGTCTTCGTCCTTGCCATTGCCGACAGCATTCTGGGCGGGTCCTACTACGACACCGCCACCTTCAAGAACCTTTGCGGCCCGCTGGTGAGCGTGCTCAAGAGCGGAGCCACGTGGTTGTACCCGGAGCTGAAGGCGGCGCTGGCGAACGGGCAGGCCAAGGGCGCCGCCGCATCGTTCCTGCCCTTCGGCGTCGGGCTGGCGCTGCAGGCGGTGCTGGCGGCGGGCACTGCCGCGGAAATCGCCGAAACCAGCTCGGAGGTGGCCAACTCCCCCTGGACTTACCGGCACATGGTGAAGGGCACGCACCCGATGGCCGTCACCATCCGGCACGACCCGCGCAACGTGGCCGGCTTCCCCGCGACCGCGACGCACTATCGCCTGCTCGCGGTGTGCGACGGCAGCGCGCCCTGGGACTCCGGGGAGATCGCCATGCCGGCGACCACGCAGACCGAGCCGCTGGTCTACGTGTTCCCGGCGCTGCCTGCCGGCGGCAAGGTCAACATCGCGGTCAGCTTCTACGCGCGCAACGGCTGGCTCGCCGGCGCGGGGTCGACGGGCCCCATCGCGAACACCGTCGATGCGTGCGGGATCACGATCGAGGAGCGGCTCGTCCCGCTCACCGGCAGCACGGTGTACGGGCACAAGCAGAAGATCATGCTGGATGCCGGGGGCGCCCATCGCTGGCAGGCGACCGACGTGGCTCCCGTGGTACGCACGGCGTGCGACAACACGGCGGGCGGCCTGTGCGAACTCGTCGGCATCACGCTCAGCGAGCCGTTCGGCGCGCTCGGCTACGCGTGGAAGTCCTTCAGCGCGAACGTGCGCGACGCCGTCACCGGTGACCAGGGCCAGCTGTACCAGTTCGCCAACCTCTCGTTCACGCAGTCGCCCCAGAATGGCTACCGCTTCGCGGGCGTCGGCTTCGCCACGCCGGCGCGCGTGGCGTACGAGCGCACCAGTACCGCGGGCCGCGGCTTCTACATCGATGCGTCCGGCGGCGACTGCCTCGTGCGGCAGATCACTTTCGCGGGCGTCGACCAGCCACCGACGATCGCCTTGCCCGCATCGGGGCAGGCCGTGGGCCGCTTCAATCATTCCTCGGATGCGTTCCTGGTGCACCCCACGGGCAAGCTCGTGAGCCTCAACACTGCGCTGGCGAAGCTGGAGGTGCTGGACCCGCTGGATGTGCCGGTGGCGGACGCGAACGCACCGCTGGCCCAGGCGTATTCGGGGCCAGGCACGCGGGACGGGCTGCTGCTCGGACCGGCCTGCATGTGCGTGACGCCCGCCGGCGCGATCCTGGTGCTCGAACAGGACAACAATCGCATCCAGGCGTTCGACACAGGCGCCAATCCGGCGTTGATCTTCGGCGCATCGACGCCGCCGGGCACGCGTTCGTCGTCGATGCCGCTGCGCGAGGCCAGCCGCGGGGCCAGGTTCCTGGACGTCGCCATGGAATCCGTCGGCTACATCTACGTGCTGTGGGTGAAGCAGGGCGACAACCTCTACACGCTCGACATCTACGACCCTGCCGGCACCTGGCTGGCGGCCACCTCCGGCGTGAACAGCGGCAAGCTCACGATCGACCTGTTCCGCAACCTCTTCACGCTGAACTTCGAGGCGCTGAGCTTCGGCGGGATCACGGAACCCTCCGTCAGCGAGTGGGTGCCGAGCACGCCATGAGCGGGCCAACGCGTGAATTCTTCCCTGCCGTGGGCGCGCAACAGGACGCAAACCGCGTCCCGTCCTACAGCCGGGGCGTGCGGTACTTCCTAGCATCCTTGCATGAGCAAGAGCAACGGGCCGCACGCCAGGGCCCACGCGAACGAAGACGACCGTCCGGGCCGGCCTGCCGAGATCCGCAAGCCCCCGACGCGCTACAGCCGTGCCGAATACGCCAAGGTGGTGGCGCTGCAGGACGAAGTGGCCCGCGCCGATGCGGACTACCAGCGCCTGCGCAACGCCTACCTGGGCATCGCGCAGAACGAACCCACGCACGAAGTGGCCCTGGCCATGATCGGCGCCGACATGGACCGCGCGCATGCGCGCCTGCAGGCCCTGATCGGGCTGCCGCGGCTGCCGTTCACCCACGAGCCGAGCGCCGTGATGCGCCGCGAGGCCCAGCGCCCCGTCGACGACAAGCACTGACGGGCGCTTCGGTGCCCGACTACAGGCACTCGGCCCCGCTTCCGAAGGTCGCGTCGCGCGCGCCCGCGCACGATGGAGCCAAGGAGGTTCGCATGATCCCCAACGATGTCGACCCGAGCCTGTGCACGGGGGAGCCCTTGCTCGAAAGCCTGGACGACGGCTTTTCGCCGCCGCCGCGCGATGCCGACGGCGCTGCCGCGCCGACCGCCGAGCCCGGCCAGCCGCCCGAGCTTTCGCTCGGCACCCAGAGCCCGTTCTGATGCGATGAACACGAGCACCCAGCCCACCCATCCGGTCGAGCCCGACCCCTCGTCCGACGACAGTTCCGACCAGGATCCGTCCAACCCGACGCAGCTCCCCGTGGAGCCCGAGTTCGGCCAGGCCTTGCCGCAGGCCGAGCCGGAAGACCCGGGCGTGCACAAGCCGACGATCTGAATTCCCGAACCGCAGGAGTCTCCATGCCCTACATCCGCACGCCTTCCGGCATCACCCCGCCCGCGCCCGGCCTCGAGCACGAGGAGCCGGAGTTCGTCCCGGCCGAGGACGACATCCCCGGCAGCGACGGCAGTGCCAGCGCGGTGACGGACCGCAAGGGCGCCCGCGAGGAGCGGCCGCTGCACAAGCCGGAGCGGGAATGACTCCAGGCGCACCGGCCCAGGCGCCGGCGCCGTCCCCGGTGCCGGCGCCCCCGGAGCCCAAGCCGGCGAACCCGGAGCCCACGGCCGCTCCGATCGATCCGGAAAAGGGCCGCGTGAAGACGCCCGAACAGGGCAAGTCCGAGCACCCGAAGCAGTAGTTCAGTTCGAGGCGGCCAGCAGGCCCTGGGCGTCGTCGTCCGGGCCCTGCAGCGGCGTGGCCTTCGCCAGCGCCATCCAGACGCCGAAGGGCAGGGCCGCGCGCGCCGGGCGCTGCGCCGGCCGCGCGACCGCCAGCCGGCCCTGCGCGCCGGCCAGCATCACCCCGCACTCGGGCGGCACTTCTTCCGGCTCGCCGATCGCGCGCCCGCGGGCGTCGGCGCCCAGCACGTACCAGCATTCGCCCAGGTCGCGGTAGGCCGCGCGCTTGGCTTGCAGCCGCAGGTCGGCCAGCAGGTCGGCGCGGCGCACCTTGATCTCGTGCACGATCGGTTCCACGTAGCTTTCCACGGACGTGTGGCGGATCGAGAACACGTCGGGTCGCGCCACGCACCAGCGCAGCGGCCTCGCCTCGTCGCCGGTGGCGACCTGCGCGCGCAGGCTCAGGCCCGTCCACGCCAGCCGGCCGGCCCGCGCCATTTCCTGCGCGACGCGCTGCACCAGCGCCTCGTGCGCCGACAGGGCGGCGCGGTTGCGGGCCAGCACGGTGGCCAGCCATTGCACGCCCGCGTCGGTGACGCGCAGCGTCTCGTGTCCGGCGGCGGAGCGCACACGCTCCAGCAGGCCGGCGGCGAGCAAGTCGATCTCCAGCGCATCCTGCATCGGCCAGCCTGCCGAACGGTAGATGTCGCGCAGGCGCCGTGCGTGCGCGCGGGTGAGCGCGGCGGGGCCGGAAGGGGTAGCATCGTCAGGGGCCATCGGAGCGTGCCAGTGTAGAACGGTAGGCACTCTCCCACGCCTTCACGCGCGCTCGGCTTATCGAGGCGCCTGAGTGGGTGCCCAGAATGAGCCGCATGGTTGAGAAATCGATGGAGCCCTCGCGCACCAGCATCCCGCTGGCGGGCCTGAACGCGTCGCCGCTGCCGTCCGTGCTGTACGGCATCACTGCCGTGCGCCTGGAAGGAACCCAGGTCAGCGAGGTGATGATGGGCATGGTCGATCCCAGCCTCGAACACTGGGACCTGCGCCCCGCGCCCACGCGCCTGGTGGAAGTGGTCGACCGGCTGGTCGAAGGCGACACCGTCGTGACCCTGTTCCCCACCGAACGCGGCACCCTGCAGATGGGGCCGGAGGTGAAGGTCGACGTGCTGCCCGAAGGCACCGAGACGCTCGCCCTCGCGGAGGAGCGGCCGGGACGGCGGCTGATGGACCTGCCGCGGTTCTAGCCGGGCACCTGATTTCGCGATGCTCGCGTCGTAGGCTGGGCCGAAGGCGCAGGTGAGCGGAGCGAACCCCAGCGCTTTTCTCTGGCGCGCCCTCCACCACCACCAGCAACGCCGGGTTTCGCTGGCGCTCCACCGCCAGCAACGCTGGGGTTTCGCTGGCGCTCCACCGCCAGCAACGCTGGGGTTTCGCTGGCGCTCCACCGCCAGCAACGCTGGGGTTTCGCTGGCGCTCCACCGCCAGCCTACAGGTCCTTCAGGGGCTTGCGCACGCGCGGCGCCGGCAGCTTCACCAGGCCGGTCGACAGCGCCGTGCCGCACACCACGATCGCGCCGCAGGCCAGCATCCACGGCGTGACGTGCTCGCCCAGGAACAGCAGCCCGTAGACGATCGCGAACACCGGCACCAGGAAGGTCACGGCCAGCGCCTTCGCCGGCCCGGCCTGCTCGATCAGGCGGAAATACAGCACGTAGGCCACCCCGGTGCACAGCAGCCCCAGCACGGCCAGCGCGAGCCACGCGCGCGTGCCGGGCAGGTGCGCGGGCCACAGCCACGCGGCCGGCAGCAGCAGCGCCGCCGCGGCGCCTACCTGGCTGCCCGTGGCCGTCACCAGCGGCGGCATGCCGCCCAGGTAGCGCTTGGTCGCGCTCGCCGCGATCGCATAGCACACGGTGGCCAGCAGGCACGCGAGCACCGCCCATGCGGGCGCGATGCCCGAGGCATTGGGCTTGAAGCTGGCGCCATCCCACGCGAGCAGGGCGACGCCGAGGAAGCCGATCGCGAGGCCCAGCACGCGCGTTCCCGTGGGGCGGTCCTTCAGCCAGGCCCAGGCCACCAGCGCCCCGAACAGCGGCACCGTGGCATTGAGGATCGCGGACAGCCCCGTCGTGATCGCCAGCAGCGCGAAGGAGAACAGCGCGAACGGCAGCGCGGAGTTGATCACGCCCACCAGGCACACCGCCAGCCAGTGGCGCCGGAACACGCGCGCATGGCCCTTCCACAGCATCAGCGGCACCAGGAAGGCGGCCGCGATGGTGACGCGCACGGCGGCCGTCGGCACGGCCCCGAACTCCACCACCGCGAAGCGCATGAACAGGAAGGACGAGCCCCAGATCGCCGCCAGGGCGATGAAGTCGATGAGGGAGGCGAAGGGCATGGGGTCGGGGACGGGCCAAGGGGCTAGGGGCTAGGGGCTAGGGGCTAGGGTTAGGGATGGGAGCGGCAAGAGCGGCGCATTATCCGGACGCCAGTCCCTGGCCCCTCGTCCCTAGGCCCTGGCCCCTTCGAATTTCAGCAGCGCCGTCTTGCGCTCCAGCCCGCCCGCGTAGCCCGTGAGGCTGCCGCCGCTGCCCACCACGCGGTGGCAGGGCACCACGATGCTGATCGGGTTGCGGCCCACCGCGGCGCCCACCGCGCGGGCGGCGCTCGGGCGCCCCAGCCGGCGCGCGAGCTCCGCATAGCTCGTGGTGCCGCCATGCGGGATCGCGAGCAGCGCCGCCCACACGTCCTGCTGGAACGGCGTGCCGGCCTGCAGGTCCAGCGGCAGCTCGAAGCCGGTGCGCTCGCCCGCGAACCAGGCGGCCAGCTGCGCCATCGCTTCGCGCAGCACCGGATGCGCCGGGTCTTCGCGCCAGCCGCTGCTGTCCGGGCCGTGGCGCTGGCCGAGGAACCACAGGCCCGCCAGCCCGCGGTCGGTGGCGGCCAGCAGCATGGTGCCCAGCGGGCTTTCGTATTGCGCGCACACGCGCTCGATCACGGCGTTCATCTCATCCTCCTTGCGACAGCGCGCTCCACGCGCGCACCACGGCGTAACTGCGCCAGGGTTTCCATTGCTGCGACGCGGCCTCGGCTTCGCGCGCCGGCTGCCGGCTCTGCTGCACGCCCAGGGCCTTGTGCAGGGCCACGTCGCCGGCCGGGAAGGCATCGGGCCAGCGCAGTGCCCGCATCGCGATGTATTGCGCCGTCCAGTCGCCGATGCCGGGCAGCTCCTTCAATGCGGCGGTGGTCTCCGGCACATCGGCGCCCGGGTGCAGCGACAGGCGTCCTTCCGCCACTCCGCGGGCGATCGCCACGATCGCCGCCTGGCGCTGGCGCACGATGCCGATCTGACCCAGCGCATCGCCTTCGGCCGCGGCGAGCACCTCCGGGGCGGGAAACAGGCGGTGCAGGCCCGGGTGCGGCGTGGCGATGGGCACGCCGAAGCGCTGCACCAGCCGCTGCGCCAGCGTGCGCGCCGCGGCCACGGTGATCTGCTGGCCGAGCACCGCGCGGATCGCCAGCTCGTAGCCGCTCAGCGACCCCGGCACGCGCAGCCCGTCGCCGAGCGGGAAGCTGCCGTGCAGGCGCGCATTGATCGCGTGCGGATCGGCGTCGAGGTCCAGCGCGGCGCGCACCCGGCGGATCAGCAGCGGCAGCACGCCGTGCAGCGATTCGCTCACGCGCAGCACCACCTGCGGCTGCGTCTCGTCGAAGTCGGCGCTCAGCCAGCCTTCCCAGCGCCGGCCGTTCGCGTCCAGCGCCAGCGTGCGCGCGAGCTGGCGCGCGCCGACCGCCTCCACGCCTTCGATGGCGCGGGTGCGGAAGAACCCCAGCATGGCATCGACGTCGTAGGGCGGCCGCAGGCCGAGCCGCACTGCGCAGCTCGCCTCGCCCGCCGCGCCCTCGCGCCGCAGCGCATTGGGGCTCATGCCGTACTGCGCCGTGAACACGGCGTTGAAGCGCCGCACGCTGGCGAAGCCGCTCACCAGCGCGACCTCGGTGATCGGCAGCGCCGTATCCGCCAGCAGCTGCTTGGCGCTGAGCAGCCGGCGCGTCTGCAGGTACTGCAGCGGCGACACGCCCAGCTGGGCGTCGAAGATGCGCCGCAGGTGCCGGTCGCTGATGCCCAGCCGCCGTGCCAGCCCTTCCACCGAAGGTGCCTCCACGCCCCAGGCTTCCGGCTCGTCGAGCAGGCGTGCCGCCTGCTGGGCCAGCACGGCGCTGGCGTCGTGGAGCGACCAGCGCAGCCCCTGGGGCGCGAGTTCGGGCCGGCAGCGCAGGCAGGGCCGGAAGCCGGCGTTCTCGGCCTGCGCGGCCAGCGCGAAGAAGCGGCAGTTCTCGCGCCGCGGCGTGCGCACCTTGCACACGGGGCGGCAGTAGATGCCGGTCGAGGTCACGCCGGTGAAGAACGAGCCGTCGAAGCGCGCGTCGCGCGTCTTCAGCGCGAGGTAGCAGGCGTCCGGATGCAGGGCGGGCTCGACGGGGGTCATGCGGCCGATGATACGCAGCGCCCCGGGCAGGACTGGCCGTTTTCGGACATGTTCCCGCGCGCCGCGCACCTAGAATGCCCCGACACCGATCCCAACAGGCAAGCAGATCCATGCAGCTCAGCCCCAGCATCTTCAAGGCCTATGACGTCCGCGGCATCGTTCCGGCGACGCTGACGCAAGAGGTGGCCGAAGCCCTCGGCCGCGCCTTCGGCACCATCGCCCGCAAGGAAGGCGAGCAGGCCGTCGCCGTCGGACGCGACGGCCGCCTGAGCGGCCCCTCGCTCGCCGCCGCCCTCGTGCGCGGCCTCACCGCCGCCGGCGTCGACGTGGTCGACGTCGGCATGGTGACGACGCCCATGCTGTACTTCGCCGCCAACACGCTCGCCACGAGCGGCATCCAGGTCACCGGCAGCCACAACCCGAAGGACTACAACGGCTTCAAGATGGTGCTGGCCGGCCGGGCGATCTACGGCGACGAGATCCAGGCCCTGCGCCAGATGATCGAGGGCGAAACCTGGGACCGGGCGCCGCGGCAGGGCACGATCCGCAACGTCAACATCTTCGCCCCGTACCGCGACCGCATCACCAAGGACATCAAGCTGGCGCGGCCGCTGAAGATCGTCGTCGACTGCGGCAACGGCGTGGCCGGTGCCTCCGCCCCGCAGATCTACCGCGCGATCGGCTGCGAGGTGATCGAGATGTACAGCGAGGTGGACGGCAACTTCCCCAACCACCACCCCGACCCCAGCAAGCCGGAGAACCTGCGCGACCTGATCGCGAAGCTCAAGGAAACGGGCGCCGACCTGGGCCTCGCCTTCGACGGCGACGGCGACCGCCTGGGCATCATCACCCGCGACGGCCACAACATCTACCCGGACCGGCAGATGATGCTGTTCGCGCAGGACGTGCTCTCGCGCGTGCCGGGCGGCACGATCCTGTTCGACGTCAAGTGCACGCAGCGGCTGGCGCCCGCGATCGCCGCGGCCGGCGGCAAGCCGCTGATGTACAAGACCGGGCACTCGCTGATCAAGGCGAAGATGAAGGAAGTGGGCTCGCCGCTGGGCGGCGAGATGAGCGGCCACATCTTCTTCAAGGAGCGCTGGTACGGCTTCGACGACGGCACCTATGCCGGCTGCCGGCTGCTGGAGATCCTGTCGCGCTCGCCGGACCCGAGCGCCGTGCTCAACGCGCTGCCCACGAGCTTTTCCACGCCGGAGCTGAACGTGAAGTGCGAGGAGGGCGAGCCGCACCGCGTCGTCGCGGAGCTGGTCAGGAAGGCGAGCTTCCCGAACGCGCAGGTGTCCACCATCGACGGCCTGCGGGTGGACTGGCCGGACGGCTTCGGCCTCGTGCGCGCGTCCAACACGACGCCGGTGCTGGTGCTGCGCTTCGAGGGCCACACGCAGGAGGCGATGCACCGCATCGAGGGCGAGATGCTGGCGCTGCTGCGCACGGTGAAACCGGAGGCGCAGATCGCCGAGGCTGCGCACTGAGATAATCGGCGCCTGGCCGTCGTTCCAGCGCCGTGATCGTCCGTCCCGCGCCGTGACCGTCCTCCCCGCGCCGTGACCGTCATCCCCGCGCAGGCGGGGATCCAGGGCGGCGCGCGGCGCCGTCCCGGAAGCCCTGGATTCCCGCCTGCGCGGGAATGACGAGGGCAGCGCACGGGATGACGTTCTCCACTACCCCTTGAACATCCTCATCGTCAAACTCTCGTCGCTCGGCGACGTCGTGCATGCCATGCCGGCGGTGCAGGACATCCGTGCGGCCCTGCCCGATGCGCGCATCGACTGGGTGGTGGAGCGCGGCTTCGCCCCCCTGGTCGCGCGCTGCGAGGGCGTGCGGCGGCCCATCCCGTGCGACCTGCGCCGCTGGCGCAAGGCGCCGCTGGCGCACAGCACGCGCCACGAGTGGCGCGACTTCCGCAACGACCTGCACCGCGAGCGCTACGACGCGGTGATCGACCTGCAGGGCCTGACGAAATCCGCGCTGGTGGCGCACATGGCGCAGCTGGCGCCCGGCGGCCGGCGCTACGCGATGGCCAACCGCACCGAAGGCTCCAGCTACGAGGCGCCGACGCGCTGGGTCGCGGACGTCGCCATTCCCGTCGAGGCGCAATCGCATGCGGTGCAGCGTTCGCGCGCCCTGTGCGCCAGTGCGCTCGGTTACGAGGTGCAGGGCCCGCCGCGCTTCGGGCTCGGGGCCGCGGGGCGCGGGCACGACGACACCGTGGTCCTGGTGCACGGCAGCTCGCGCGAGGACAAGTGCTGGCCGGAGCCGCACTGGATCGCGCTGGGTCGGCGGCTGATCGGACAGGGCCATCGCCTGGGCCTGCCGCACGGCAGCGACGCGGAATGCGCGCGCAGCGTGCGCCTCGCGCAGGCGCTGGGCGCGCGCGCCGAGGTGTGGCCGCGGCTGTCGCTCGACGCGCTCACCGAGCGCATGTCGCATTGCGCCGGCGCGATCGGCGTCGACAGCGGCCTGAGCCACATTGCCGTGGCGCTCGGCCTGCCGCACGTGCAGATCTACAACTTCGACACGGCCTGGCGCACCGGCCCGCTCGATGCGGTGCGCCAGCGCAGCGTCTACGCCGCGCCGGCACCGGAGGTGGACGCGGTCTGGGAGGCGTGGCGGGCGGTCACAATCCCGGGATGATCCGGCCGCTGTACTCCCTGGTGCTGATCGGCGCCCAGCCGCTGCTGCGCCGCAAGCTGCGCCGGCGGGGGGTGGCCGAGCCGGGCTACCTGGAGCACGTCGAGGAGCGCTTCGGCCGCTACGAAGCGCCGACCGACCCGGGCCGCCTGTGGATCCACGCCGTTTCGCTGGGCGAGACGCGCGCCGCCGCGATCCTGGTCGAGGCCCTGCGGCGCGCCCGGCCCGAGGTGCGCATCCTGCTCACGCACGGCACGGCGACGGGCCGCGCCGAAGGCCAGCGGCTGCTGCGCGAAGGCGATGCGCAGGCCTGGCTGCCCTGGGACACGCCGCGCGCCGTGCGGCGCTTCCTGGACCACTTCCGTCCCAGCGCCGGCATCCTGATGGAGACCGAGGTCTGGCCCAACATCGCCGCCGAATGCCAGGCGCGCGCGATCCCGCTGGCGCTCGCCAACGCGCGCCTGTCGCCCAAGTCGCTGTCGCAGGCACGGCGGCTGGGCGGCCTGTCGCGGCCGGCCTATGGCGCATTGCGCGCGGTGTGGGCGCAGACGCGCAACGATGCGCGCCGCCTCGCCGAGGCCGGCGCCACGGTGCAGGGCGTGTTCGGCAACCTCAAGTTCGACGCCAGCCCGGATCCGGCGCAGCTGGCGCAGGGGCGCGACTGGCGCTCCACCTCGCCGCAGCCGGTGGTGATGTTCGCCAGTTCGCGCGAGGGCGAGGAAGCGCAGTTCCTGCAGGCGATCGCCGCGCATCCCGAGGTGCAGTGGCTGCTGGTGCCGCGCCATCCGCAGCGCTTCGACGAGGTCGCGGCGCTGGCGGCGCAGGCCGGCTTCACGGTGGCGCGCCGCAGCACCTGGGACGACGCGCCGGCGCCGGCGCAGGTGTGGATCGGCGACTCGCTGGGCGAGATGCCGCTGTACTACGCGCTGGCCGATGCGGCGCTGCTCGGGGGCAGCTTCGCGCCCCTGGGCGGGCAGAACCTGATCGAGGCGGCGGCCTGCGGCTGCCCGGTGGTGATGGGACCGCACACGTTCAACTTCAGCGAGGCGGCGGAACTGGCGCAGGAGGCGGGGGCGGCCCGGCGCGTGGGTTCGATGGAAGAGGGCGTGCGGGTGGCGGTGGAACTGGTGCGCGACCGGCATGCGCGCGTGCAGGCGGTCCAGGCGAGCGAGGAATTCGCCGCGGCGCACCGGGGGGCGGCGGAGAAGACGGCGGCGGCGGTGTTGAAGCTGATTTCGTAGGCTGGCGCTGAGCCGCGCCAGCGCGCGAAGCCCAGCGCTCGCGCATCGCTGGGCTTTCGCTGTCGCTCCAGCGCCAGCCTACGGGGGCAAAGTCAGCGCGTCAGCAGCGTATTCAGCCGCGCCAGGTCCTCCGCCTGCAGCGTCCCGTTCGCCTGCCGCAAGCGCAGGTGCCCCAGCAGCACGTTGTAGCGCGCCTGCGCCAGGTCGCGCTTGGTCTGGAACAGCTGGCTCTGTGCGTTCAGCACGTCGATGTTGATGCGCACGCCGACCTGGTAGCCCAGGCGGTTGGCATCCAGCGCGCTCTGGCTCGAGGCCTCGGCGGACTCCAGCGCGCGCACCTGGTTCTCCCCCGACAGCACGCCGAAGAAGGCCGTGCGCACGGCCTGCGCCACCTGGCGGCGCGTGGCCTCCAGGTCGGAGCGGGCCTTGTCCTCCAGCGCCAGGGTTTCGCGGATGCGGTTCTCCACCGCGAAGCCCGTGAATAGCGGCCACTGGAAGGCCACGCCCACGTTGGCGTTGTTGTTGCGCGAGGTCTGCGCCAGCGTCGCACTGCCGCCGGCATTGCGCGTGATGCCGTAGCTGCTGGTGAGGTCCACGGTGGGCTTCTTGCCCGCCTTGGCCTTCTCGGTCTCGAGTTCGGCGATCTCCACGCCCTTGCGCGCCTGCAGGATCGCGGGGCTGGCCTGCTCCGAAGCCGCGACCCAGGCTTCCGCGTTGGGCGGCTGCGGCGGCGGCACCGCCAGCGGCGTGGCCAGCGGGCTCGGCTCCACGTCGTTGCGGCCCACCAGGGTGTCCAGCGCGATCCTCTTCACGCGCAGGTCGTTCTCGGCGGCGATCTCCTGCGCCAGCACCAGGTCGTAGCGGGCCTGCGCCTCGCGCGTGTCGGTGATCGTGGAGGTGCCGACCTCGAAGTTGCGCTTGGCCGAGGCGAGCTGTTCGGCCGTGGCGGCCTTCTGCGCCCGCACGAAGGCCAGCGTGTCCTGCGCCGCCAGCACGTCGAAGTACGCCTGGCTCACGCGGATCATCAGGTCCTGGCTGGCGGCGGTGAGCTGGTATTCGGCCAGCTCGATCTGCCGCTCGCCCTGGCGGTAGGTGGCGAGGTTGGCCGGGCGATAGAGCGGCTGCGAGGCGCTCAGCGTCGCCTGCTGCGTCGTGAAGCCGCGGTCCACCGCGGGGTTCACGGGCGCGCCGCTCACGTTGGTTTCCAGCAGGCTGCGGGTGACGCCGGCCGAGAGCGCGGCCTGCGGCAGGATGCCGGCGCGGGCCTGCGCGCCGCGCGCCACGTTGGCGTCGTACTGCGCCTTGGCCGACTGCCAGCTGGCGTCGTAGGCGCGCGCGGCGTCGTACAGCTCCAGCAGTCCCTCCGCCCGCGCGGGGCCCGCCAGCGCGAGCCCCATGGCCACCAACAGGGGCAGCAGCTTCATGATCTCCGTCCTTATTCCAGGTCTTGCTCTTGGACTTGTAGCGCCTTGTAACACAGCTCAGTAGAGCGGCACCGAAGGATCGCGGTCGCGCGCCCACGCCTCGATGCCGCCCGCGATATTCACCACATCGCTGTAGCCCTGGTGCGCCAGGAACATCGCCACGCGCTGGCTGCGCGCGCCGTGGTGGCACAGGCAGGCGATGGGGCGGTCCGTCGGCAGTTCGGCGAGCCGCCCGGGGATCTCGTTCATGGGAATGGCGAGCAGGTCGAAGTCCTGCGGGGCCACGCTGGCCGTGCGCAGCTCCCATGGCTCCCGCACGTCGAGGACGAGGGGCCGCGCGCTCTGCGAGCGCATCCAGTCGTCCCAGTCGCCGGGGCGGACCTGCTCGATCATCGGCGTCAGAAGTGGAAGCGCGAGGCTTCGGGGAAGTTGGCCAGGCGCGGGGCGACGTAGTCCCACGGCTGCTTCGTTTCCCACTCGGCTTCGCCGGTGCGCCGGATGATGGTGGTGCGCATCATGGGCGCATCGCCGACGATGCCAGCCAGCCGGCCGCCCACCTTCAGCTGCTGCAGCAGCACCTGCGGCACCTCGTGCACCGACCCGGACAGCACGATCGCGTCGAACGGGCCTTCGGCGGCGAGGCCGCGCGCGCCGTCGGCCTCACGCACTTCGACGTTGCGGATGCCGGCCTTCTGCAGGTTCTCGCGCGCCAGGCGGGCGAGTTCCGGGTGCAGTTCCAGCGTGATCACGCGCTGGGCCCGGCTGGCCAGCAGGGCGGCCATGTAGCCCGAGCCGGTGCCGATTTCCAGCACCTTCTCGTGGCCCTTGGGCGCCACGTCCTGCAGCAGGCGCGCTTCCACCTTGGGCGGCAGCATGCTGTAGCCCTTGCGCATGGCCTCCTCGGTGTCCGGCAGCAGCGGGATCTCCATGTCGACGAAGGCCAGCGCCTTGTGCGCGAGGGGCACGAAATCCTCGCGCCGCACCTCGTGCAGCAGGCCCAGGACGTCGACGTCCAGCACGTCCCAGGGGCGGATCTGCTGCTCGATCATGTTGAAGCGGGCTTGTTCGATGTCGGCGGGCGCGGTCATGGCGGGTTTCCTCTTCCTCTCGTCTGGCGGTCAGGACAAATCGCTGATTTTAGAAGCCGGCACGGCGGCCGCCCGCCCACCCCCGGCGGAACGGCGGCGGGAGCGGCGCAACCATTGAGCCAGGTCATCCAGATAGCAATAGACGACGGGCACGACCACCAGCGTCAGCAGCGAGGAGGTGATCACCCCGCCGATCACGGCCTGGCCCATGGGCGCGCGCTGCTCGGAGCCTTCGGTGAGGGCGAAGGCGAGCGGCACCATGCCGAACACCATGGCCAGCGTCGTCATCAGGATCGGGCGCAGCCGCACGCGCGCGGCCTGCAGCAGCGCCTCGCTGCGCGGCATGCCCTGGTCCCGCAGGCGGATCGCGAAGTCCACCAGCAGGATCGCGTTCTTGGTGACCAGGCCCATCAGCATCACGATGCCGATCACCGAGAAGATCGACAGCGTGGAGCCGAAGGTCATGAGCGCCAGCACCACGCCGATCAGCGTGAGGGGCAGCGAGGTCATGAGCGCCAGCGGCTGCAGGAAGCTGCGGAACTGGCTGGCCAGGATCATGTAGATGAAGATCACCGCCATCGCCAGCGCGGACACCGCGTAGCCGAAGGACTCCTTCATGTTCTTGGTGGAGCCGCCGAACTGCCAGCGGTAGCCGGGGGGCAGGGCGATCTGGTCCAGGCGCTTGCGGATGTCCTCGGAGATGTCGCCGGCGGCGCGGCCGTAGGCGTTGCCGTTGACGGCCACCTCGCGCATCAGGTCGCGCCGGTTGATCTGGTTGGGGCCGGTGCCCTCGCGCACGGTGGCCACCTGGTTCAGCCGCACGATGCGGGCGCTGCCGTCCGCGTTGGTGCCGGTGGCGAAGGGCAGGCGCTCCAGGTCCTGCGGCGCCGTGCGGGCGTCGGGCGCGAGCCGCACGTTCACGTCGTAGGTCTGGTCGTCGGGGGCGCGCCAGTTGCCCACCGTCTGGCCGGCGACCAGCGTGCGCAGCGAGCCGGCGATCTGGGCGATCGACAGCCCGAGGTCCGAGGCCGCATCGCGCTTGACGTCGATGGCGATCGTCGGCTTGTCCGGCTTGACGCTGGAGTCGAGGTCCACCAGGCCGGGCACGTCGCGGATGCGTTGCGTGACGAGGCGCGACAGCCGCTCCAGCTCCTGCAGGTCCGGCCCCATCAGCGAGAACTCGATCTGCTTGTTGCCGCCCACCGCGTCGAGCAGGCCCGCGTGCGTGACCGTGATGCCGGGCACCTGCTTGAGGCGCTCGCGCAGCACGTTGGCCATCTGGTCGACGCTGCGGCTGCGGTCCTTGCGGTCCACCATGCGCACGTACACCGAGGCGTAGATCTTGCCGGCGTTGGCCGTGTTGATCGTCGACAGCGTGTAGCGCACCTCCGGGAACTCGCGGATGATGCTCTCCACCTGCCGTGTCTTGGCCTCGGTGAGTTCCAGCGAGGAGCCCACGGGCGTGTAGAAGTTCAGGCTCGTCTCCGAGAAATCGGCCTTGGGCACGAACTCGGTGCCGAGCAGCGGCACCATGAAGACGCTGGCGACGAAGACGGCCAGGCCGCCCAGCACGGTGACCAGCTTGTGCGCCAGCGCCCAGCGCAGGATCGCCTGGTAGGTGTCCGCGAGCCGCTCGGTGGCCGTGTCGAACAGGCCCGTCACGCGGCCGATCGTGCGCTCGTAGAAGGTCCTGGGCGCCCTGTGCCGGGCATGCGCCGCAATTTCCGGGTCGTGCCACACCGAGGAGAGCATCGGGTCGAGCGTGAAGCTCACGAACATCGAGATCAGCACCGCCGCCACGATGGTCACGCCGAACTCGTGGAAGAACTTGCCGATGATGCCGCCCATGAAGCCGATCGGCAGGAACACCGCCACGATCGAGAAGGTGGTCGCCAGCACCGCCAGGCCGATCTCCTGCGTGCCGTCCATCGCGGCCTGGTAGGAGCCCTTGCCCATCTGCACGTGGCGCACGATGTTCTCGCGCACCACGATCGCATCGTCGATCAGCAGGCCGACGCACAGCGACAGGGCCATCAGCGTGACCATGTTGATGGAGAAGCCGAAGGCGTACATGAACAGGAAGGTGCCGATCAGCGCGATCGGCAGCGTCAGCCCTGTGATGACCGTGGAGCGCCACGAGTTCAGGAACAGGAACACGATCAGCACGGTGAGCAACGCGCCTTCGATCAGCGTCTGGCGCACGTTCTGCACCGAGACACGGATCGGCCGGGATGCGTCGGTGACCGATTCGAGCTTGACGCCCGCCGGCAGCTGCGCGCGCATCTCCGCCAGCGTCGCCTGCAGGCCGTCGATCACCGCGATGGTGTTCTCGTCCTGCGCCTTCTGCACCTGCAGCACCAGCGTGCGCTGGCCGTTGTAGAGGGCCAGGCTCTCGATCTCCTGGCCGGCGTCGGCGATGCGCGCCACCTGGTCGACGCGCACCGGCGCGCCGCCGCGGCGGGCGATGATGATCTTGCCGAATTCCTCGGGGCGCTGCACGCGGGCGTCGATCTGCACCACGCGTTCCTGCGCCAGCGAGCGGATCGCGCCCACCGGCAGGTCCTGGTTCTCGTTGCGCACGGCCGCGGCGACCTGGTCGGCGGTGATGCCCAGCGCCTCCATGGCCGCGGGCTGCAGGTAGATGTTGATCTCGCGCTTGGTGCCGCCGACGAGGGCGACCGAGCCCACGCCCCGCACGTTCTCCAGCCGCTTCTTGAGCACCTGGTCGGCCCAGTTGGTGAGTTCCACCGCCGTCATGGGCTTGCCGCGGCTCGCGTCGGGCAGCACCGCGAGCGACCAGATCGGGCGGCTGGACGGGTCGAAGCGCAGCACGCGCGGCTCCTTCACCTCGGTGCGGAAGGTCGGGCGGATCGCGGCGATCTTCTCGCGCACGTCCTCCGCCGCCTTGCGGCCGTCGACATAGAGCTGGAACTCGATGATGACCACCGACTGGCCTTCGAGGCTGCGCGAGGTGAGGGCGTTGATGCCGGCGATGGAATTCACCGCCTCCTCGATCTTCTTGCTGACCTCGCTCTCGACCACCTCGGGCGAGGCGCCGGGGTATTCGGCCGTGACCACCACCACCGGGAAGTCGATGTTGGGGAACTGGTCGACATGCAGCCGCTGGTACGAGAACACGCCCAGCACCACGATGGCGAGCATCACCATCGTGGCGAACACGGGGTTCTTCAGGCTGACGCGGGTGAACCACATAAGGGGTTACGGGCTCGTCGCCTTGCTCCCTCCCCCTCTGGGGGAGGGTTGGGGTGGGGGCGCTCCGGAGCCCGAGGGCGAATCCGGCGTGAACCGCACCTTCGTCCCCTCCTGCAACGCCCCCACATGCCCCCGGATCACCACGGCCGCGGGCTGCACCCCCGTCACCGCGACCCAGGTCTCCTTGTTCGCCTCGCCGCGCGCGCCCGGCTCCACGGCCTTGTGCGCCACCTTGCCACCTTCCACCACCTGCACGTAGGGCGAAGGCTTGTCCGTGCGCACCGCCTCCAGCGGCACCGCCAGCGCCAACGCGTGGCCGAGCGCCAGCGTGCCCTGCGCGAACAGGCCCTGCCGCAGCCCGGTGGTGTCCGCCAGGGCAAGGTAGGCCAGCACGCTGCGGCTGCCCGCCTGCGCGCTCGGGTTGATGCGCGCCACCCGCGCGGCGATCGCCCGCGGGCTGCCTTCCACCTGCACCAGCGCTTCCTGGCCCACGCGCACGTCCACGGAGTCGGCGGCCCCCAGCGTCGCCTCCAGCTCCAGCCGGCCCAGGTCCACGATCTCGATCACGCGCGTGTCGACGGAGACGCGTTCGCCGGGCTGCGCCAGGCGCTGCGCCACCACGCCGCCGATGGGCGCGCGCAGCACGGTGTCTTCCAGCGCCTTGCGGGCCACGTCCACCGCGGCCAGCGCCGCCTTGTGGTTGGCCTGCGCCGCGTTCAGGTTGTTCAGCGAGGTGTCGAGGGCGGACTTCGAGATGAAGCCCTGGTCCACCAGCGCCTTGTTGTTGCTCCATTGCCGCTCGGCGATCTCGATCTGCGCCCGCGCCGCATCGGCCTGCTCCTGCGCCTGCTTGACGCGGGCCTGCGCCTCGACCGGATCGACCTTCGCCACCACTTGGCCGGCGCGTACGGTGTCGCCCTCGCGCACGGTGAGGCCCTGCAGCTCGCCCGGCGTGCGGGCTTTCACGAAGGCGGAATTCACGGCCTTGAGCGATCCCGACACGGGCAGGCCGCGCTGCAGCTCGCGCGTCTCGGCCCGCACCACGTCGGTGGCCGCGAGTTCGACCACCGGCTCGACGCGCTGCGCCACCGCCGCCGACTGCGCGACCTGCTGCACGCGGCGCGCGGACAGCACGCGCCAGGCGCCGATCGCGACCACGGCCACCAGGAAGGCGACCAGGAACCAGCGCCAGCGTTTCATGGCCGCCCCCCGGGCGCGACGCGCACGCACAGGCCCTGCAGCAGGTTGTCCAGCTGCGTGTCGATGTAGCGCAGCGGATCGAGTGGATATTCCTGCGGCGCGCAGGCTCCCAGGGAATGTTTCATCATGATCAGGAACACCATCGGCGCGACGATGCTGAAGACGGTGTATTCGACGTCCAGGCTGCGGAATTCGCCGCGGTCCACGCCGCGTTGCAGGATGCGCCGGATCAGCACGTTGGCTGGCCGGACCACCTCCTGCTGGTAGAAGGCGGCGATGTCGGGGAAGTTACGCGCCTCGCTGATGATCAGCTTGGTGATGCCCGAGGCCGGCGTGGCGCCGATGCGCTCCCACCAGACCCGCATGCAGTAGCGCACCATGTCGCAGGTGGAGCCCTCGAAGGCCTCGAACTCCTCTTCCCATTCGGCGAAGCGACCGGAGATGTTCTCGCGCACGACGGCCTTGAACAGCTCCTCCTTGCTCGGGAAATAGAGGAAGAGGGTGCCTTTGGAGACGCCGGCACGGGCGGCCACCTCCTCGGCGCGGGTGGCGGCGAAGCCCTTCTCGACGAACAGGTGCAGCGCGGCGTCCAGCAGTTCGCCGGGACGGGCCTCCTTGCGGCGGCCGCGGCGCGGCGTGCGCTCTTCTTCGGGAACGAGTTCGGACAGGGGCACGGACAAGATCGCGCTCCGGGTGGCGGCGAAGGATGGAAGTTAATGACTGACCGGTTAGTAATGTAGCCGCGGCGGGCCGCTCCGGTCAAGGTAGCCCATCCGTGAGCGGGTCCGGCCGACGGCCGGCATCAATGCGTGGCGCGCGCCACGACGCCGCCCAGCCACTCCCGGATCACGTGCCGGCAGGCCGCCAGCCCCGGCGTCGAGGGCAGCCATTCCAGGACGGCGTTGTGCTGCGGCCGCGGGAAGTCGGTGGGCGCGGGCACCACGTCGAAGCCGGCGCGGCGGAACGCGGCCGCGGCGCGCGGCATGTGGATCGCATCGGTCACCAGGGCGATGCGGCGCACGCCGTCGCGGCCGGCGAGCTGCGCCATCCGCACGGCGTTCTCCTCGGTGTCGCGCGAGCGGTCGTCGAGCCAGCGCACCGCCAGGCCGTAGTCCTCCTGCAGCATGCGGCGGCTGACCGTGCCTTCGGACTCCGCGCCGGCCACGCCGCCCCAGCCCGCCCCGCCCGCGAAGGCCAGGGGCTTGCCGGTCTGGCGGGCCAGGCGCGCCGCGTAGCGCAGGCGCACCAGGGCCGGTTCGCTCGGCTGCGGGCTGCCGTACTCGGGCGGATCGGGCCACACGCCGGCGCCGAGTACCACGATGGCCTGCACGTCGCGCAGGTCGGCGGTGCGGGCGGCGGTGACGGGAGGCAGCAGTTCGCGCGCGAGCAGGCGCGCCACCGCGTGGCTGCCCAGGGCGAGCGACAGGACGATGCAGACGGCCGCGAGCGCCAGGCCTGCCGTGCGCCGGCGCGTGGCAAGCAGCAGCCCGAGCAGCGCCAGCAGCAGCGGGCCGGTCGGCGGCAGCACCAGCGCGGTGAGGATCGGCTTGAGTTCACCGGGCTGCAAGCGAGGCCCCTGCGTCAGCGTTGTCGTGCATGGGGCGCGATGGTAAGGCAGGCGCGCGGGCACTACAGTTGGCGCTTCAGGAGAACAAGGCATGGCTGAAACGCAGACGATCGTATTGGGCGGAGGCTGCTTCTGGTGCACCGAAGCGGTCTACAAGGAAGTGCGCGGCATCCTCGACGTGGAATCCGGCTACAGCAACGGGCACGTGGAGCGCCCCGGCTACGAGGAGGTCTGCACCGGCACCACCGGCCACGCCGAAGTCGTGAAGCTCACCTTCGACCCGGCCCAGATCAGCCTGCGGCAGGTCCTGGAGATCTTCTTCGTGGTGCACGACCCCACGCAGCTGAATCGCCAGGGCAACGACGTCGGCACGCAATACCGCAGCGGGATCTACACCACGACGCCGGAGCAAAAGCAGTTCGCCGACGACATGATCCGCTCCATGAGCCAGGAAAAGCTGTTCGGCAAGCCCATCGCCACCGAGGTCGCGCCGCTGGCGAACTACTGGCCGGCCGAGCCCTACCACCAGGACTTCTTCGAACGCAATCCGCACCAGGGCTACTGCATGGCGGTGGCCGCGCCCAAGGTGGCGAAGTTCCGCAAGACCTTCACCGAGCTGGCGCGGCGGTGATCCTCACGCGCTCGCTCGCGTACCGCTACCCGCAGGGGCCGGCGCTCGCCTTCCCCGACGTGGACGTGGCGCAGGGCGGCACCCTGCTGCTGCAGGGCCGCTCCGGGGCGGGCAAGTCGACCTGGCTGTCGCTGGTCGCGGGCCTGCTCACGCCCGCGGCGGGAAGCGTGACCGTGGCGGGGCAGGACGTGGGTGCGCTGCGCCGCGGCGAGCGCGATCGCTGGCGGGGCCGCACCATCGGCTTCCTGCCGCAGCGGCTGCACCTGAGCGACGCGCTGTCTGTGGAGCGCAACCTGGCGCTCGCCTTCTTCGCCGCCGGCCTGCCCGAGGATCGCGCTGGCGTGCGCGCCGCGCTCGCGGCGCTGGAGGTCGATGGATTGGCGCAGCGCCGCCCCGGCGAACTCTCGGGCGGCCAGGCCCAGCGCGTGGCGCTGGCGCGCGCCGTGCTTCTGCACCCGCGCGTGCTGCTGGCCGACGAGCCGACGGCCAGCCTCGACGACGAAGCCGCGGCGGCGGCGGTCGGCCTGCTGCGCGCGACCGCCGGGCGCTGCGGCGCCACGCTGGTGCTGGCCACGCACGATGCGCGCGTGCGCGCCGCGCTGCCCAGCGCGCAGGTGCTGCGGCTCGAGCCCGCGCAGGCCCTCGCATGAAGCTGCTGGCGTTGGCCTTCCGTTATCTCTGGGCGCGGCCGCTGGCGACCGTGCTGAACCTGTTGCTGCTCACGCTGGGGCTCGCGTCGATCACCTTCGTCGTGCTCGCCAGCGAGCAGGTGCAGCGTTCCTTCCAGCGCGACCTGGCCGGCATCGACCTGGTGGTGGGCGCCAAGGGCAGCCCCCTGCAGCTGATCCTGGCGGGCGTGTTCCACATCGACGTGCCGCCCGGCAACGTGAAGCTGGCCGACGTGCAGGCGCTCGCGGCCAAACCGCAGATCGCGCAGGTGATCCCCATCAGCCTCGGCGACAGCTACCGCGGTTTTCGCATCGTCGGCACCACGCCGCAGTACCTGGCGCATTACCGCGTGCCGGTGGCGCAGGGGCGCTTGTGGTCGGCGGCGATGGAGACGGTGCTCGGCGCCCAGGTGGCGCAGGCGCTGGGCCTGAAGCCGGGCGAGCGCTTCGTCGGCGGCCACGGGCTGGGCGGCGGCGGGGCTGCGCATGCCGCGATGCCGTACACGGTGACGGGCGTGCTGGCGCCGTGCGGCTGCGTGCTGGACCGGCTGATCCTCACGCCCACCGAATCGGTCTGGCACGTGCACGAGAAGGGGCACATGGGCGGCAAGGCCGACGACGCCGCGGACCACGAGGACGAGGAGCGCGAGATCACGCTCGCCCTGGTGCGCTACCGCACGCCGCTGGCGGCCGTGAGCTTCCCGCGCTACGTGAACAGCGAAACGGCCATGCAGGCGGCGGCACCCGCGATCGAGGTCACGCGCCTGCTGCGCCTGCTGGGCGTGGGCAGCGAGGTGCTGCAGGGCGTGGGCGCCGTGCTGCTGCTGACGGCGGCGCTGTCGGTGTTCATCGCGCTGTGGACGGCGGTGCGCGAGCGCCGCGCCGACCTGGCCATGCTGCGCATGCTGGGCGCTTCGCCGGGGCGCGTCGCCGCGCTGCTGCTGGCCGAGGGCCTGTGGCTGGCGATCCTGGCTTCGGTGCTCGGGCTGGCGCTGGGGCACCTGCTGGCCGGCGCCGTCGGCTCGGTGCTGGCAGCGCAGCAGTCGCTGCCGATCACCGGCGCCGTGTGGCTGCCGCAGGAGGCGTGGATCCCGGCGGCGGCGCTGCTGACGGCGGGCGCGGCCGCGCTGATCCCGGCCATCAGCGCCTACCGGGTCGACGTCGCGCAACTCCTGCAGCGCGCCTGAGCCGGTTTGGGCAGAATACGGCCTCCACCGAGGAGCACGCCATGCAGAAGATCGCAACTTTGGTCCTGGCCACCTCCCTTGTCGCCGGCGCGGCCTGGGCGCAGTCGCCCGCGGGCATCCCGCAGGGCACGGGGGCCGGCGTGCACAGTCCGCTGAGTCCCTTCCCGCCGCTGCAGGAGCGCAACGACGTGGTGCCCTGGTCGCTGCTCACGTCGGTCAGCACGAAGAACGAGAAGAACCGGCTGCTGCCGGTGTTCACGAAGGAGCACCTGGCGCTGACGCAGAAGCCGCAGCGCATCCAGGGCTTCATGATGCCGCTGGAGCCCGGCGACAAGCAGACGCACTTCCTCCTCAGCTCCGTCCCCCTCACCTGCCAGTTCTGCCTGCCGGGCGGCCCGGAGAGCATGGTGGAAGTGAAGGCGAAGACGCCGGTGCGCTACACGATGGAACCGGTGACGGTGGAAGGCAAGTTCGTCACGCTGAGCGATGACGAGTACGGGCTGTATTACCGCGTGACGGAGGCCGTCGCGGTGAAGTAGGCAGGGGAACAGCCAACTTCCGGACGCAGAGGACGCGAAGGGTACGCAGAGGACGCAAAAAAGACAAAGAAGACTTTAGAAGGTTTTCTTTTGCGTCCTCTGCGTACCCTTTGCGTCCTCTGCGTCCGGAAGTCCGCATTCAAGGCGCCAGACGCTCCCGCACCCAGGCGCCGTTGTCGAGACGGTACCGCAGCCGGTCGTGCAGGCGGCTCTTGCGGCCTTGCCAGAACTGCCATTCATCCGGCACCAGGCGATAGCCGCCCCAGTGCGGCGGACGCGGCGGGTTCAGCATGAATTGCGCGCTGTATTTCGCCGCGTTCGCCACCAGCATGCCGCGGCCCGGGATCACCTGGCTTTGCGGGCTGGCCCAGGCGCCGATGCGCGAATCGAGCGGGCGGCTCGCGTAGTAGGCGTCGCTTTCCTGGGCACTCGTCTTCTCCACGCGTCCTTCGATGCGCACCACGCGTTCCAGCTCCACCCAGTGGAACTGCAGCGCCGCATACGGATTGCCCGCCAGCTCCACGCCCTTGCGGCTCTCGTAGTTGGTGTACCAGACGATGCCGCGCGCGTCGTACCCCTTGACCAGCACGATGCGCGTGCTGGGACGCAGGTCGCCAGCCACGGTGGCGAGCGTCATCGCGTTCGGCTCGGGGATCTGCCCCGCGATCGCCTCGGCCAGCCACTGGTCGAACTGCTGCAGCGGGTCCGCATGCGAAGCATCCTCGCTCAGCTCGGCGCGCTCGTAGCTCTTGCGCAGGTCGGCGATGTGTTCGGACGGGCTGGTCATGCGGGGATTGTCGCATTCGGTGCTAACTTCGCTCCCCATGGCAAGCCCCTTCGTCCTCGTGCTCGCGTCCGGCCGCGGCGAACGCTTCCTCGCCTCCGGCGGCCAGGGCTCCAAGCTGCAGGCGCTGCTGGCCGGCCAGCCGGTGATCGAGCACACGCTGGCCGCGGTGCGCGCGAGCGGCCTGCCGTTCCACGTCGAGGACGCGGGCCATCCCGGCATGGGCGATTCGATCGCGGCGGGCGTGCGCGCCACCGCCGATGCCGGCGGCTGGCTGGTGCTGCCCGCGGACCTGCCGCTGGTGCGCGCCGAGTCGCTGCGCGCGGTGGCGCAGGCGCTGCAACGCGCGTCCATCGTGCTGCCCGTGCATGAAGGCACGCGCGGCCATCCGGTCGGCTTCGGCGCGCAGCACGGTCCCGCGCTGATGGCCCTGAAGGGCGCCGAAGGCGCGGCGGCGATCGTGCGCGCCGGGCAGCCGCTGAAGCTGGAACTCGCCGACGAGGGCATCGTCACCGACATCGACACGCTCGAAGACCTCGCGCGCGCGCAGCGCCTGTTCGACCGGCGCCTGCGGGGCCAGGCGGATTCCCGCGCCTGACATGGATCTCGCCCGAGGCCTGGGCGCTGCGCGCCGCGGGGGGCACGGAAGTCCGCTCAGGGGAGGAGTCCGTCCCTCGTGCCGAGGCAGGAATCCGGAAGATGGCCGCTTCCACTGCCGACGTCGTGGCGCCGCCGGCGGGCGAGCCCGGGGCGCCGCGACGTAGGTACGGCTACGGTACGGCGCTGCCTCAGGCGCTGTTCCGGTCCCGCAACTCCCGCAGTTGCCCGGGCGAGCGGATGACGACGTGCCGCCTGTCCACATGGATGACGCCGTGTTGCTGCAGCGTCGAGAACATGCGGCTGACGGTTTCCATGCTCAGGCCCAGGTAGCTGCCGATGTCGCAGCGGGTCATGCGCAGGTGGAAATCCAGCGGCGAGAAGCCGCGCACGGCCATGCGGTCGGAAAGTTCGAGCAGGAAGGTCGCGAGGCGGGCGAACGCCCCCATGCTGCCGAGCAGCAGCATCTGGGCGTGCTCGCGGACGATCTCCCGGCTCATGTGGCAGTACAGCACCTCGTGCCAGGGCTTGCTGGGCACCGCCGCGTCGCACAGGCTCGTGACCGGCACCTCGAAGACGACGCTGTCCTCCAGCGCGGTGGCGGTGCTGGCATGGATGCCGCCTCCCAGGCCGTCCAGCCCCATCAGGTCGCCAGTGAAGCAGAACTGGCTGACCTGCTCGCGGCCGTCCGGAAGCACGATCACCGTCTTGAAGCTGCCGGCATGCACGGAGTGCAGATGGTCGAACGCCTGGCCCTGCACGAAGACCCTGCGACCGGCGTGCAACCGGCGCGGCGCGAACCCCTGGCCGTCGACCTCCGGCAAGCGTGCGTCGCCGGCGTCCGCCGGCCGGTGGGCGTCGTAACGAAGAAGATGCAGCGGCGGCGGCTGCGCGGCGTCGTTGCCGGCGCCGGGGCCATCGCGCCTCCTGCTCCGCAACGACGGGAGCGGGTCCGCTCTCGACAGGGAATCGCCGGGCGCAGGGTCGACGAGGCGGGGCAGCATCATGGGTCCTTTGGCCAAAGGTGGCGAAAGGATGAATCCGGGGCTTGCGCGGGTCTGTGCGCTGTCGTACATAGGAGCCCGGCCTCGGGCCGCTAGCGTCGGGCGTAGAAGCTGCGCTTGGCCACCTCGGCTGCGGCCACGTACGCCAGCGTCAGTGCGACCATCGCCAGCACCATGGACGCGGGCAGCGGCACGAAGCCGAAGACGGACACGAACGGCAGGTACGGCAGCGCCAGGGTCAGCGCGATCACGCCCGCGGTGCTCGCGAGCAGCAGGTGCCCCGGCGGGCTGCGCCAGAAGGGGCCCCGCGTGCGCACGACCAGCGCGATCACCAGTTCCGTCAGCAGGGATTCGATGAACCAGCCGGTGCGGAATTCCTCCGCGCCGGCATGGAACACCCAGAGCAGGGCGCCGAAGGTGAGGAAATCGAACACCGAGCTCACGAGGCCGAACAGCACCATGTAGTCCCGGATGAACGCGGTGTCCCAGCGGCGCGGCCTGGCCACCCACTCGGCATCGACGTTGTCGCTGGCGATCGCCGCCGCCGGGATGTCCGACAGGAAGTTGTTCAGCAGGATCTGCGAGGCCAGCAAGGGCAGGAAGGGCAGCAGCACGGAGGCCACCGCCATGCTGAACATGTTGCCGAAGTTGGCGCTGATGGTGGTCAGGATGTACTTGAGCGTGTTGGCGAAGATCACGCGGCCTTCGTCGATGCCGGCCCGCAGGATGGTCAGGTCCTTGCGCAGCAGCACGAAGTCCGCGGCATCCTTGGCCACGTCCACCGCGGTGTCGACCGAGATGCCGACGTCCGCGCTGTGCAGGGCGGGCGCATCGTTGATGCCGTCCCCCATGTAGCCGACCACGTGGCCGGACTTGCGCAGCGCCAGGATGATGCGCTCCTTCTGGTTGGGGTCGACCTCGGCGAACACCGTGGCCTGCTGCGCGGAGTGCAGCAGGGCCTCGTCGCTCATAGCGGCCAGGCCGGCGCCGGTCAGCGTCACTTCCACCGGCAGGCCGATCGCCTGCGCGATGTGGCGGGCCACCTTGTGGTTGTCGCCGGTGATCATCTTCAGCCGCACGCCGCGCTGCGCCAGGTCGAGGAGCGTCTGGCGCGCGTCGTCCTTGGGCGGATCCAGGAACAGCAGGAAGCCCTCGAAGCACATGCCTGCTTCGTCGGCGCGCGAATACGAACCGGCGCGCTCGTCCACCTCGCGCGAGGCGACCCCGAGCACGCGGAATCCCTGGGTGCTCCAGCCGTCGTAGCGCGCCTCGATCGCCGCCCGCGCCGCCGCATCGAGCGGCACCGCGGCAACGCCGTCGCGCACCCGGTCGCACAGGGCGAGCACGTTGGCCAGCGCGCCCTTCGTCACCAGGCGGCGCGCGGCGCCGGCGTCCCCCGCCACGACGGAGAGCGACTTGCGCACGAAGTCGTAGGGAATCTCGTCGATCTTGCGAACCCCGGCCAGGTCCACGCCCGCCCGGTCCCCGGCCGCGCCCACGGCCTCGTCCAGCGGGTTCGCCATGCCGGTCTGGAAGCGCGCGTTGATGCAGGCGAGCCGCAGCACCCCGGGGCTGGGCTGGCCGGCCACGTCGACGGCGCCATCGAGCTGCACGACGCCGGCCGTGAGGGTGCCGGTCTTGTCGGTGCACAGGACGTCCATGCTGCCCAGGTTCTCGATGGAATTCAGCCGCCGCACGATGACGCCCAGCCGCGCCATCCGCTTCGCGCCGTGCGACAGCGTGACGCTGACGATGGCGGGCAGCAGTTCGGGCGCGAGTCCGACCGCCAGCGCCAGCGCGAACAGCAGCGAGGCGACCGGCGGCTTGGCCAGGAAGATGTTGATGGCGAGGACGACCACCACCATCGCCAGCATGATGCGCGTGAGCAGGTAGCCGAAGCGCTGGATGCCGCGTTCGAACTCGGTCAGCGCCGGACGCAGCGCGAGCCGGCCCGCGATCTGCCCGAAGACGGTGTCCCTGCCCGTCGCCGCGACCAGCACCCGCGCCGTGCCGCTGCGCACGCTGGTGCCCATGAAGACGCAGTTGCTGCGCGCCGCCAGCACCGCCGCGGGGGCCACGGTGCCGGGCATCTTCTCCACCGGAAAGGTCTCGCCGGTGAGCACGGCCTGGCTGACGAAGAAATCGTTGGCTTCCAGCACGCGGGCGTCGGCCGGGATCAGGCTGCCGGCGGCCAGCCGCACCACGTCGCCGGGGACGACCTGCGACGACGGCAGTGTGCGTTCCACCCCGTCGCGCAGCACGATCGACTGGATGGTCACCTGCGAACGCAGTCGTTCGATCGCCTGGCTGGCGATGAACTCCTGCAGGAAGCCGAGGATCGTGCTGCCGAAGACGACCGCGAGCACGACGACGGCATCGACCCATTCGGTGGCCACCAGCGACACGCCCGAGGCGACGATCAGGATCAGGATCAGCGGGCTCTCGAACTGCCTGGCGTACAGGCCCAGCGCACCGGCCTTCCTGGCACTCTCGAGGGAGTTGGGCCCGTGCTGCGCCAGGCGCGCGCGGGCCTCGGCGCCGGTGAGGCCGGTGGGCGCGGCGCGCAAGCGCTCCATCAGCCGCCCGGGCGGCTGGCTCCAGTAGTCTGGCGGCGACGGAGCAGTCCGCATCAGTTGCGCGACCTGCGGGGCACTCAGACGCCCCAGACGATGTCGGCTCCCTCCTTCGCGCAGCGCACCAGCATGTCGATGAAGGGCATGGCGCGCTGCCGCAACGGGACTTCGTCGAGCGCGGGGGGCAGTGCGCCCTGGCCCTTCGCTGCGTCGATCAGCGCGCCGTGCTCCGCTTCCTGCCTGCCGATGGCCTCCTCCAGGGCCTGCACCGCCGCGGCCATCTGCCCGGGCAGGATGATGCCCCTGGGCCCGGCATCCTTGCCGATGATTTCCAGCAATCGCCGGCCATCGGCATCCAGCATGATCAGGTCACCGGTGGCCTTGGACTTGAACTTGTAGGTCATGGTGCGGTACGGCCTCGGTTCGTTGGCGGGCGCGGCGAGCGGGCGTCGCGGGCCGCTAGAGGGATCGGCCTTGCAGCAGGCGCACGGCGATCACGACGAGGGCGATCACCAGCAGCGCGTGGATCAGGCCGCCCATGGTGTACGAGGTCACCAGGCCCAGGAGCCAGAGGACGACCAGGACGACGGCAATCGTGAAGAGCATGATTTTCTCCTTGCGCGGGCGCGGGCTCAGGGCCGCACGAGGATTTCGTTGCGGACCGACTTCACGCCGCTGACTTCACGGGCGATCCTCTCCGCGGTGGACTTTTCCGTCGCGTTCTTCGCGAAGCCGGACAACAGGACGGTGCCATTGAGGGTTTCGACCTTGATGCTGGTCGCCGCCACGTCCGGGTTCTCGACGAAGCGGCCCTTGATGCGCGTGGTGATGGTGGCATCGTCGACGTAGCCGCCCGCGGTTTCCTGGCCGCGCGTGACGGCGCAGCCGCCGGCAGCGAGCAGGACGGCAGCGGCGAGGGCGGTGAGGGTGGAACGCATGAACATGGTGGATCTCCTTTCAGGGTTCGGAGGGGGCGGGTGCTGCACCGCGCCTGCAATCTAGGCCGCGGCCGCTTCCTGCGAGGGGCCCGCGCGGGCTTGCGCGCATCGCAGTTGATGCTCCGCAAATGCGTGGGGTGCGAGGCGACGGATGGCCGGCATGGGCGCTAGGCTGCAAGCCCGTCGTCGTCGATCCAGGCGCGCAGCAGCGTATACGCCACGGCGAGCACGACGGGCCCGACGAACACACCCACCAGTCCGAACGCCAGCAGCCCGCCGACGACGCCGGCGAAGATCAGCAGCAGCGGCAGGTCGGCGCCACGCTTGATGAGAAGGGGCCGCAGGACGTTGTCCATGGTCACGACGATCATGGACCAGACGAGCAGGAAGGTGCCCCAGCCCGTCTCGCCGCTCCAATAGAGCCAGATCACCGCGGGGATCAGCACCGGCGACGGGCCGAGCTGCGCGATGCACAGGAAGGCGACCACCGCCGTGAGCAGGCCGGCGAACTTGACGCCGGCCACGCCGAGCCCGATGCCGGCGAGCGCGGCCTGCACGATCGCCGTGACGACCACGCCGAGCGCGACGCCGCGGATCGCCTGGCCGGCCAGCCGCACGGCGTTCTCGCCGCGGTCCCCGGCCAGGCGGCGGCCGAAGCGCAGGACCACCCGCGCGGCCGCTTCGCCGCCCGCGTACATCAACGCCGTGAGCACGAGCGTCAGCAGGAACTGCATGAACAGGATCCCCACGTTGCCGGCCTCCGCGACCAGCCATTGCGCCAGCCTTCCGCCATAAGGCATGACCCGCGCCAGCAGTCCCTCGACCCCCGACGCCGCGGCCTGTTCCCAGACCGGCACGACTTTCGGCCCGATGAAGGGCAGGTGGGCGATCCAGGCCGGTGGCGTCGGCATGCGGAAGCTGGCCATGGATTTCGCCCACGCGACGATCTCGTCCGCGTTCAGGACGACCGTGCCGATCGCGAGCGCCAGCGGCACCGCGAACACCAGCAGCAGCACCCCGGTCATGGCCACGATGGCAAGCCACCGGCGCCGCCACAAGCGGGCCTGGAACCACAGCAGCACGGGCCACGTGGCGACGACGATCATCGTCGCCCAGATCGCCGCGGCAAGGAACGGCCGCAGGATCCAGAGCGAGGCGACGATCAACCCGCCCAGGAAGATCGCGCCCAGCAGCGTGCGGGTCAGCTCGCGTTGACGTTCCGCCATGGGTGACCCGCAAGCCGCTGCGTTGGCGTGACCGGCATTCCCCGCGATCCCACGGCGGCGAGCCCCGACAGCAGCAGGGCGGGAAGTCGCGAGAACCTGGCAACGGCGGCCCCCACGCCGGACACGGCCAGCAGGCGCCACGGGCGGGTCACGGCGATCAGCGCGCCGCTGGCGGCGGCCACGGCCAGGAAGGGCCACGGCCAGCGGCTGGCGCAGGCCGACACGAAGGGCGTGGCCAGCTGCAGGCCCAGGTGCACCGGGTGGTAGCGCCACCAGGTGCTCCCGGCGGCCCTCAGGCGCGCGAACCAGCCGCCTGCCTCGCCGCGTTGCGGCCGTTGCGTGGCCTGCGCCATCTGTTCGCTGATGGCCTGGCGGCTGCGCGCGAGCCTGGAGACGGCCTTGCTCACGTCCGCGCCCCTGCTGCATGGAGTGCGCGCGCGTCGGCGTCGAACTGCGCCTTCAGCTCGCCGAAGATCTCCGCCGGCAGCCGCTGCCGCGCCACGACCCAGGCCAAGACGGACACCAGCAACGCACTCCCCGGCACCGCGACGAGCACCGGATGGAATGCGCCCTGCGTGACGCCGAGCATCACCGCCACGCCGGCGGTGGTCAGCCCCACGAGCAGGCCGACGGCCGCCAGCACGCCGGCGATGGCACGCCTGGCCAGCTGCGTGCCCAGCGCCGAGGCCTCTTCCCGCACCAGCTCCGCGTAGCCGGCGACATGCTCCACGACCAGGTCCGGCCGTGCCACCAGCACCGAAAGGATCGGGTGAGCCATGCCGCGCCCCCTGCGCAAGGGCCTCAGTCCGCGTCGCGCCGGTTGCGGAAGATCGCCAGCACGAGCGCGGTCGCGGCGGCCCCGATGGCGGCGGCGATCAGGGCCGACTTCATCGGCTCCCTGGCCACGTGGCGGCGGGTCGCCCTTGCATAGTTCCCCAGCTGCCTCTGCGCCGCGGCCGTCGCGTCGCTCACGGTCTCGACGCCGGTGCGGGCGAGATCGGCAGCGTCGTCGCGCAGTTCGCGGGCGGTCTCGCCGATCCTGCCGGCCGCGTCGGTGGCGAAGTGCCTGGCTTCGTCGGCGGCATCGGAGACGCGGGCGCCGACGGAAGTGCGGGTGGTGTTCATCATGAGGGTTCCTCTTCGGTGTAAAGCTCGGGAAGGTCGGCCGCGAACGGCGTCGCCATGGGTGCGGCGACGTGGGCGGGCGCCGGTGCGCCAGCGCGCGCAGGTGCAGCCGCGCCGCCGAAGTAGTAGACGACCCCCAGGCTCAGGAGGTCCACGTGCCCGCGGTTGCCCACGCTGTCGTTCACGCGCATGCGCTCGCCCTCGAGCCGCAGTTCCCAGGCATCGGTGAGCCGCCAGGCGACGCCGATGCCATACCTGGCCCCGAAGTGGCGCGCGCTGGTGCTGCTGGCGGCGTAGGGCATCGTCACCGCGCCGGTGGCGCTGAAGGTGCCTGTGCTGCGGACGGAGGCGCCCCCGATGCGCCCGAGCAGCGAGACGCGCTCGGTGATCGGCAGCGTGCCGACGATGTCGAGGTTGAGGCCCTTGAACCGCACATCCCCGACCAGCGTTCCGGCCGGCGTGGTGGTGGCGGTGTAGCCCATTTCGCCCATGTCCAGCCAGCCCGCCTCGATGCCGAAATTGCGGTTCACCTGGTAGCCGCCGAACAGCCGGTAGCCGGTGTCGCGGTCGCGGTGGGAGATGCTGTTGGTGGCCAGCCCCTGGCCGGCCAGGCCGCTGGTGATGCGCGTGTCGTCGATGGTGGCGGCGGAGCGCCCGAGGCTGGCCCCGCCGTACCAGCGGGCGCCCTGCGCCATGCTGGCGGGCGCGGCCAGGGCGGCGGCCACCATGCAGCCGAGTGCCACGGTGTGTCTGGAAGTGATCCTCATGATTCGTCCTTCGTGAAGGGAGGGCGGCGCATCACGGTGCCGGCACGTTGATGACGGTGTTGACCAGCGTGACGGACGGGCCCAGCGACAGCAGCCGCCCGTCGATCGTCGTCACCGCGAGGGCGCCGGCCGTGGAAACGGCTTGGCCCGCCTGCGAAATGATGGTCCCGACCATCGTCCCGCCGCCGCCGGCGTTGATCGTGGCGGCCGAACCCACCTGCCAGAACACGTTCTTCGCCTGCGCGCCGTTGGTGAGGATCACGCTGCTCGGGAAGGCCGCGCCGGGGCCGCCGACCGTCAGCGAGGTCGCCATCTGGAACACCCAGGTCGCGTTCGCGTTGCCTTGCGCATCGAGCGTCAGGTCGCCGCCCTGGATGCGGAAGGTGCCCGCGGCCGCCGTGTACACGCCGGGCGCCAGGGTGCGGTTGGCCAGGTTGCCGGCGCCGGGGTCGGGGCCGCCGGGCAGCGCGGCCAGCTGGCCGTACGCGATCAGCGCATCCGCGCGCGCCTGCGTGGCGACGGCCAGCGTGACCGCCGTGCCCTCGCTCGGGCACCCCGGGGTCGGCGGCGGCGGCGCGGTGAAGATCTGCCCGTTGACGGCGCCGATGTTCAGCGGCGTTTCGGTATAGGTGCAGCCCGGGCCGGCATCGTGGAAGCCGGTGACGGTGGTGGACACCCCGGTGGTCCCGATGTCGCCGTTGACGATGGTCAGGATGCCCTGGTTGGTCGTGCCGGCCGAGCCGCCGAACACGCCGAAGGGGGCGGCCGCGCCCAGCGGGAACGGCACCGGCGGCGGAACCACGGCGCAGGACACGACCGTGAAGCCCCAGACGAAGTCGCTGACCAGCGTGTTGCCCGGCACGGCGAGGTCCTTGACGCCGGCGGCTCCGCCACGCACGCGCGCGATGTACGCGCCGAGCGGCAGCGGTGCGAGCGGGGTGAAGGTGGCGATGCGTCCGGTGGCGGCGTCCAGCGCCACCGAGGCCGGCACGATGACGGCGCCCGCGGGCCCGGTCACCGCGAAGTTGGCCGCGCTGATGCTGGCGGGATCCATGCGCAGGCCGGAGGGCACGGTGAACGTCGCGTTCACGGCGGCATCCGGGCACACGTTGCCGGCGTTGGCGGCGGGGTTGGTGCTGGCGACCGACACGCGGGCGGCTGGCACGGCCGCCGCGGTGCGGAAGGTCCACACGTAGTTGCTGGCCGCGGGGAGGGCGGCCTGGTTGCCCGCCAGTGCATTGCCGGCCAGGTCCGTGGCCGCCGTGGTGACGGTCGCGGTGTAGGTCGTTCCCGCCGCGAGCGGCGCGGTCGGCGTGAAGACGGCGGTGCGGTTGGCGACCACGTAGCTCACCGCGCCCGCGGGCGCGGTACACGGCGCCGCGCAGGTGAGCGTGAAGCTCGCCGCCGAGATGCTGGTGGGCGCCATGTCCTCGGTGAACGCGGCCGTCACCGCGGTGTTCGCGGGGACGCCGGCCGTCGGGCCGGGCACGGTGGTCGCCGGCACCGTCAGCGTGACGCGCGGTCGGGTGGTGTCGGTTGCCACGCCGGTGGTGAAGCGCCACACGAAAGGCGCCGTCATCGCCAGTCCGGTGACGCTGCTGCGCGCGCCTGTGACCGTGGCGGTGTACTGCGTCAGGGGCGCGAGCGAAGCGCCCGCGGGCAGCGCGAACGTGGCGACGCGGCTGGCCGCATCCAGGCTCGCGGTGCCTGCGGGGCTGGTGCAGGGCGCCGCGCAGGTGACGACGAAAGTGGCAGTGCCGCCCAGGGCTGACATCCGCTCGCTGAAGTCCGCGCTGATCACGGCATTGTTGAGCGCGACGCCGGTCGCGCCGTTGAGCGGCGCGACCGCGGTGACCGTGGGTGGCGCGGGTGGCGCGGGCGGAGGCCCGTCGAAGCCGAGGATGGGGTCGCGGCCGCCGCCGCCGCAGCCCGCGATCAGCACGGCCAGCAGCAGGGTTGCCAGCCGTGGTCGGACGAGTTTCGATGCAGTCTTCATGTTGAGCCTCCACATGGAGCGCAGGATGAAGACTGCGCGGCGATCGGTCTGTACGCCAAGGTACATAGCGCGCTGGTCGAGCAGCATCGGTACGCTGTCGCACGCAAAGCTTGATGGCAGTCAACTCCGGGCGCGGGGTGCCACCTATAAGGGAATGGAACCTGGGGAGATCCGATGCAGCTCGCCGCCTTCGACGCGCGTGACAACCAGCTGCTGGCGGCCCTGCCGCAGGAGGATGGCGAGCGCTGGAACGGCTGGCTCGAAGGGGTGGAACTGGCGGCGGGGCAGGTGCTGCAGGAACCATGGCAGCCGCCGCGCCACGCCTACTTTCCGCTGCGCGCCGTCGTGTCGCTGCAGATCCAGTCCGAGGACGGCCGCTGCGACGAGGTCGCGATCGTCGGGCGGGAGGGCATGGTCGGCGTGTCGACCTTCATGGGCTGCGGCGCGCCGACGCGCTCGGTGGTGCAGGGCGCGGGCCGTGCATTGCGCTTGAGCGCCGCGCGGATCCGGGCGGAATTCGATGCTTCCCGGGCGGTGTCGCGGCTGCTGCTGCAGTACATGATGGCGCAGGAGGCGCAGGTCGCGCAGGGCGTGGTGTGCAGCCGCCACCACAGCATCGAGCAGCGGCTGTGCCTGCGGCTGCTGCAAGGCATGGACCTGCAGCGGGACAGCCGGCTGAAGATGACGCACGAGGAACTCTCCTGCTGGCTCGGCGTGCGCCGCGGCAGTGTCACCTCGGAGGCCCTGAAGCTGCAGAAGGCCGGCCTGATCGCGTACTCGCGCGGCCACATCACCATTCTCGACCGCGGCGGGCTGGAGGAGCGCGCCTGCGAGTGCTTCATGGTCCTCGCGGCCGAGTACCAGCGCCTGCGAGGCGCCTGCGAGCACGCTGCGATCGCCCCGCTGCGGGCGGCGTTCCGCCTCCTGCGCCAGGGCGAGCCGCAGCGCGGCGTGCTCCCCGCAGCGCCCGGATGACCAGCCGGCGGATTGCCGCCAGTCATCCGGCGTTGCATGCCTGCCGGTCTACTTCTTGTTCCCGCCCTTGCGGCCGGGATAGCCGGGCACGCCGCCGAGCTCGTCGTTGGAGTTCGGACCGAACGGGGACACCCTGCCGTGGTCGGAGTTGCCGGGATCGCAGTGCTCCGGCCCGTTGCCGACGCCCTGGTTGCACATGCCAGGCACCGTGCCGGGGCCGACGGACGCCCTGCAGCCGGCGACGGTGATGCCGGTCAAGGTGACGGGGCCTTTCGCCAGGGCATTCCCGTTGAAGGGCGTCGTGTTGCCGGCCAGGCCCGTCATCGTGATCGCCGCGCCGGCCAGGATGCTGCCCTGCAAGGCGGAGGTCGTCATCGTCACGGCCTGCGCAACCCACCAGTTCACGTTGCAGGGTGCCCCGGCATTGGCCAGCACCACTGAAAGGTTGGTGCCGGTCAGCGCGCCGGTGCCGGCGGTCCCGATCTTGAAGAGCCAGCTGGCGTTCGCATCGCCTTGCCCGTCGAGCGTCAAGGCGGTGTCGGTGAACGTCACCGCGGCCGCGCTGCAATAGACACCTGGCGCCAGCGTGAGCGCGATGCCGGTATAGGCAGCGTCCAGCGTTGCCGTGCATGGGATGGCCGCGAATCGGTCGTAGGCCGCGTTGAAGTCGGCCAGCACCTGGGTGGAGACCGGCGCGACCACGGCTCCCGCGATCGCACAGGCGGTCTGCGTGACCGAGACCGGCAAGCCGGAGGAGCCCACATCGCCGGCGATGCTGGAGTTGGTGCAGGTCACCGCGCCCGTGCCGCCGCGGGCCGCGCTCAGGACCGAGAAGCCCGACGCCGCGCCGAGGGGCGGCGCGTCGCGCCGTGGATCGCCGTGCCCGTCATGGTGCCGGCCGTGCTGGTCGTGTTCCGGCGCAGCGTGCCGCCCGTCCTCGTGGCGCTGCTGCCGGCGATCGTCCCCCTGGCGGCCCCCGTGGTCGGACTGGCCCTGGGCGAACACCGGAGCGCTCGTGGCGAGCAACACCGCCACCAGGGCGGGAGAAAGGATCTTGAGTGTCATGGAGTGCTCCTGGAGCCCGCGGCCGTGCGCCGCGGCTCCCCGCGAGAATGCGGATGCAGCGCCAGTCGGCCAGCCGTCACGGTAGCGGGCCGCGCTGCAGCAGTCGGTGCGCCAGCGCACCGACTGCGCCCCGGCCACGATCGAGGGCTAGGAGTCTCCTAGGACTTGCGCTGTTCCGCCTGGATCCTGCGCAGCAGCCGCTCGAGGTTGCGGTCGCGGATGTCGTGCCGCTGCAGTTCCTCGAAGGTGCGGTGCGCGTAATCGAGGGTGGTGCCGTAGATGCCCGAGGCGAAGGCGAAGATCGCGCGGTACTCGTCCTCGCTCAGCTCGCCGGTGTGGCTGGGGCTCTTGCGCGAGAGGGTGAAGGCCAGCGAGCGCACGGGGCCCTGCGGCGTGTGCGCGGCGAGCCAGCGTGGGTCGTACACGGCCAGCGTCATCTCGCGCTTCCACAGGCGCGCGAGCGTCTGCGCGCCTTCCTCGCGCGGGATGCGGAACACCATGCCGCGGCAGCAGCCGCCGGTGAGCAGGCCGAAGACGAGGCCGGGGCGCTCGGGCGTGCCGCGGTTGATGCGGCTCCACATCTTCAGCGCGCGATGCCAGCCGTGCACGCGCGCCGGCCGGCGCTCGACGTAGTCGAACTCCGGGCGCCAGATGAGGGACCCGTAGCCGAAGATCCACAGGTCCTCGCGGCCGCCCCATTCGGCCAGGGCGTGCTCCAGCATGCGCTGCGGGTCGCGATGCGGCTTCAACACTTCGCTCACGCCGCCACTCTAGCGCACGCGGTACCGTCCGGATGTTGGTAACCGGTTCGTACCTGCCGACGGGCCACAAGCCGGGCACGGCGGGGTAGGATGCAAGCAACACCTCCTGGCGCCATCCCGAATGAAACTTCACCCCGTGCTGGAGGCGGTGACACAGCGCATCCGCGAGCGCAGCGCCCCCAGCCGTTCAGCCTACCTTGCCCGTATCGAAGAGGCGGCCGCACGCGAGCGCGGCGCCGACCGGATGGGCTGTGCCAACGTCGCCCACGCCTTCGCCGGCATCCCGCCCAGCGACAAGTTCCGCGTCGTCGCCGAACGCGCGCCGAACATCGCGATCGTCAACTCGTACAACGACATGCTGTCGGCGCACGCGCCGTACGCCAGCTTCCCGCAGGTGATCAAGGACGAGGCCCGCAAGCACGGCGCCACGGCCCAGGTTGCCGCCGGCGTGCCTGCCATGTGCGACGGCGTCACGCAGGGCACGGCGGGCATGGAGCTCAGCCTGTTCTCGCGCGACGTGATCGCGATGGCCACGGCCGTGGGCCTGAGCCACGACGTGTTCGACGCCGCGCTGATGCTGGGCATCTGCGACAAGATCGTGCCCGGCCTGCTGATCGGCGCGCTGCAGTTCGGCCACATCCCCACGGTGTTCGTGCCGGGCGGCCCCATGCCCAGCGGCCTGTCCAACAGCGACAAGGCCCGCGTCCGCGAGCAGGCGGCGCAGGGCCTCGTCGGCCGCAAGGAACTGCTGGAAGCCGAGGAGAAGGCCTACCACACGCAGGGCACCTGCACCTTCTACGGCACCGCCAACAGCAACCAGATGCTGATGGAGGCGATGGGCCTGCACGTGCCCGGCTCCGCCTTCGTGCAGCCGCAGCTGTCGCTGCGCGAGGACCTCACGCGCGAGGCCGTGCGCACGGCACTGGGCATCCTCAAGGCGCGCCGCTTCACGCCGATCGGCAGGATGGTCGACGAGCGCTGCATCGTCAACGCGATGGCGGCGCTGCTGGCCACCGGCGGCTCCACCAACCACCTGATCCACTGGGTGGCGGTGGCACGCGCCGCCGGCATCTCCATCGACTGGAACGATTTCGACGAACTGTCTTCCGTGGTGCCGCTGCTGGCGCGCGTCTATCCGAACGGCTCGGCCGACGTGAACCAGTTCCAGGCCGCCGGCGGCCCGGGCTTCGTGATCCGCGAACTGCTCGATGCGGGCCTGATGCACGAGGACGTGCTGACGGTGCGCGAAGGCGGCATCCGCGAATACACGCGTGAGCCGGTGGCGGATGCGGAGCGCGGCGTGGCCTGGAAGGACATCGGGCCGTCGCGCGATGCGGGCGTCGTGCGCCCGGCGCAGCAGCCCTTCAGCCCCACCGGCGGCCTCAAGCTGCTCACTGGCAACCTGGGCCGCAGCGTGATCAAGGTGTCCGCGGTACCCGACGACCGCCACGTGATCGAGGCGCCGGCGCGCGTCTTCGACAGCCAGGACGCCCTGCAGGCCGCCTTCAAGGCCGGCGAACTCGATCGCGACGTGGTCTGCGTGGTGCGCTGGCAGGGCCCGCGGGCCAACGGCATGCCGGAGCTGCACAAGCTCACGCCGCCGCTGGCGGTGCTGCAGGGCAAGGGCTTCCGCGTGGCGCTGGTCACCGACGGCCGCATGAGCGGCGCCTCGGGCAAGGTGCCGGCCGCGATCCACGTCACCCCCGAAGCGGCCGCGGGCGGCCCGCTCGCGCTGCTGCGCGACGGCGACCTCGTGCGGCTCGATGCGCCCGCGGGCAAGCTCGAAGCGCTGGTCGATGCGGCGGAATGGGCCAGGCGGCAGCCGGCGCAGATCACGGGCGAGCAGGCCGCGGCGAACGGCCACGGCGTCGGGCGCGAACTCTTCGCGGGCTTCCGCCGCAATGCGATGATGGCGGAGGAGGGCGCCTGCACATGGCTATGAAACCCCTGTCGGCGCGGCCGACATCCAGGGAAGTGATGGAGGACGCGCCGGTGATCCCGGTGATCGTCCTGACCGACGTGGCACTGGCCGTGCCGCTGGCGCGCGCGCTCGTGGCGGGCGGCATCCGCATGCTGGAAGTGACGCTGCGCACGCCGGTGGCGCTGGCCTGCATCGAGGCGATCGCCAAGGAAGTGCCGGAGGCCGTGGTCGGCGCCGGCACGGTGCGCAGTGCCGCCGACGCGCAGGCCGCGGTGATGGCCGGCGCGCGCTTCGCGGTGAGCCCGGGCTACACGCACGCCGTCGGCAAGGCCTGCCACGAGCTGGAACTGGCGCTGCTGCCCGGCGTGGCCACCGGCACCGAGATCATGCTGGCGCAGGAGGACGGCTACACCGCGCTGAAGTTCTTCCCCGCCCTGCAGGCAGGCGGCTCGGCCATGCTCAAGGCCTGGCACGGTCCCTTCAACGACGTGCGCTTCTGCCCCACCGGCGGCATTACCCTGCAGAACTCGCGCGAGTTCCTGTCGCTGCCCAACGTGACCTGCGTCGGCGGCTCCTGGATCGTCCCGGCCGACGCGCTGCAGGCCGGCGACTGGTCCCGCATCACGCGGTTTGCCGCCCAGGCGGCGGCGCTGCCCCGCGGATGAAGCGGCGGGCGCTGCTGCGCGCGGCGCTCGCCTTGCCGGCCCTGCCCGCGCGGGCGCAGCAGGACAACGCCATCGCCGCGGCGATGAACGACCTGGCGGTGCGCGCCGAGCGCGACATCGCCTACGGGAGCGACCGCCGCCAGCGCTTCGATGCGTACCTGCCCGGCACGGCCGGCGGGCCGCTCCTGCTGCTGGTGCACGGCGGCGCGTGGAGCGGCGGCGACAAGCGCTCCGGCGGCGCGCTCGCGAAGGTGCGCTACTGGACGGCCCGCGGTTACGTCGTGGTTTCGACCAACTACCGGCTGCTGCCGAAGGCCCACCCGCTGGAGCAGGCGCGCGACGTCGCGCAGGCGCTCGCGCAGGTGCAGCGGCGCGCCTCCGGCTGGGGCGCGGATGCCACGCACTGCGTGCTGATGGGGCATTCCTCCGGGGCGCACCTCGTCGCGCTGCTGTCGGCGGAGCCGGCGCTGGCGCGCGAGCAGGGCGCCGATCCGTGGCGCGGCACCGTATGCCTGGACAACCCCGCCTTCGACGTGCCGGCGCTGATGAATGCCCCGCACGCGAAGTTGTACGACCGGGCCTTCGGCGCCAGCCACGCCTACTGGCGCGCCGTGTCGCCGCTGCACGCCATGGCCCGCGACGCGCGCAGGATGCTGGCCGTGTGCTCCACGCGCGGCCCCGCCGCCTGCGCCCAGGCGCAGGCGTTCGCGGCGCGGGCCGAGCGCGGTGGCGTGAAGGTCGAAGTGCAGCCCGTGGCCCGGGGCCACATGGACATCGACCGCCAGCTGGGGCTGCCGGGGCCCTATTCGGAGTCGGTGGAGCGCTGGATCAGCTCGATCTTGTAGCCGTCCGGATCCGTCACGAAGGCGATCACGGTGCTGCCGCCCTTCACCGGGCCGGGCTCGCGCGTGATGTTGCCCCCCGCCGCGCGGATGCGGTCGCACGCGGCGTAGACATCCGGCACGCCGAGCGCGATGTGGCCGTAGGCCGTGCCCAGCTCGTAGGTTTCGACGCCGTAGTTGTACGTGAGCTCGATTTCGGCATGCTCGGGGTTGCGCCCGTAGCCGACGAAGGCCAGCGAGTACTTCTGGTCCGGCCGGTCGGTCGTGCGCAGCAGTTCCATCCCGAGAACCTTCGTATAGAAATCGATGGCGCGCTGCAGGTCGCCGACACGCAGCATGGTGTGGAGGAGTCGCATGCTGGCATTATGGGCGGTTGATGAAAAGCCCCACACTCGGGCAGCCGAACAGCCGAACTACCGGACGCGGAGGACGCAAAGGGTACGCAGAGAACGCAAAAGGATTCCATCCATCTCGATGGAAGTTTCTCGCGTCCTTTGCGTACCCTTTGCGTCCTCTGCGTCCGGCTGTTGAAGGGATTCCCGCGATCGGCCACGCCATGCGCCTGCTGGCATCCGCCGGGCTGGCACTGCTGTGCCTGCTCGCGCAGCCCGCGTGGGCCCAGGCCCAGCAGCCCGCGTTCGACCTCGTCGTGCGCGCGCCCGGCCCGCTGCGCGAACTGCTGGAGCGCAACCTCGAACTGCGGCGCTACCGGCAGGTGAGCGACCTCGACGACGCCGAGATCGCGCGCCTGATCGTGCTGGCCGACAAGGATGCACGCGAACTGCTGGCCACCCAGGGCTACTTCGCGCCGCAGGTGAGCATCGCGCGCGAACCGGGCCCCCGTACGCGCCTCGTGGTGGACGTGCAGCCGGGCGAACGCACGCGCGTCACCGACGTGGACATCGCGTTCGAGGGCGACATCGCGACCAGCACCGACGCCGATGCGGTGGCGCAGCGGCAGGCCATCGTCGCCGGCTGGGAACTGCCGGCCGGGCGCCCCTTCGCGTCGGCGCCCTGGGACCAGGCCAAGTCCACCGCCACGCGCCAGCTCCTCGCGCGCCGCTATCCGGCCGGCCGCATCAGCTACAGCCTGGCCGACGTGGATGCCGCCAGCGCGTCGGCCAAGCTGGGGCTGCGGCTCGATTCGGGCGCGCTGTTCCGCCTCGGCCCCGTGCGCGTCGCCGGCATCGAGCGCTACGACCCGGTGCTGGTTTCGCGGCTGGCGCGCCTGCCGGAAGGCACGGTCTATGACCAGGACAGGATCGTGCAGGCGCAGCTGCGGCTGGCGGGCAGCGGCTACTTCGATTCGGCCTTCATCTTCATCGACCCGCAGTCCGACCCGCAGGCGGCGCCGGTGCAGGTCACGGTGCGCGAGGCGCCGCTGCAGAAGGTGGTGCTGGGCCTGGGCTTCACCACCGACGGCGGCCCGCGCGCGACGGTGGAACACACGCACAACCGCCTGCCCGTGATCGGCTGGCGGGCCGTGACCAAGCTGCAGGCCGAGAAGAAGAATCCGTACCTGCAGACCGAGTGGATCGCCATTCCCGACGCATCCGGCTGGCGCTGGGCGGCGCTGGCGCGCGCCGAGCGGCTGGACGACGACCGGCTGGTCACCAACAGCCAGCGCCTGCGCATGGGCCGGTTCCAGAACGGCGACCGCATCGACCGCAACATGTACGTGCAGTACGAGCGGGCCACCGTGGACAACCCGCGCAACGTGGAACTCACGCCGGTGGACACGGGCACCGGCTCGGCGATCACCGGCAACTACATCTGGACGGGCCGCTACTTCGACGACCTGCAGCTGCCCACCAGGGGCTACGGCATCGGCCTGGAGCTGGGCGGCGGCCTCACGCTGGGCAACGTGCGCCAGCCCTTCCAGCGCACCGTCGTGCGCTGGCTCGGCTTCCGCCCGCTGGAACGCGGTCGCCTGCAGCTGCGCGCGGAAGGCGGCGCCGTGCTGGCAAGGCAGAATGCGACCATCCCGGCGCCGCAGTTGTTCCGCACCGGCGGCGACACCACCGTGCGCGGCTACAAGTACCTCGACATCGGCGTGCCGCTGCCCGGCGGCTTCGTCGGCCCGGGCCGCTACCTCGCGGTGGGCAGCGTCGAGTGGCAGCGGCCCATCGTCCGCGGCGGCCGGCGCACGGAGTTCGAGCACACGCTGTTCGTCGACGCCGGCTCCGTGGCCGACCAGATCGGCGACCTGAAGCCCAAGGTGGGCATCGGCACCGGGGTGCGCTGGCGCAGCCCGGTGGGCCCGGTGGAGGGCGCCATCGCCTACGGCATGCAGGCGCGGCGCTTCCGCCTGCACTTCAGCGCGGGGTTCGTGTTTTGAAGGCCCGGGCCTTGCGCGCGGCACGCTGGACGACGCGCATCGTCCTGAACCTCGGCCTGCTCCTGATCCTGCTGGCCGCGGGCCTCTGGTGGTGGGCGGGTCAGGAAGGATCGCTCGACTGGCTGCTGCACCGCATCGGCGGCGGGCCCCTCGGCACCGAGGGCGTGGAAGGCTCGATCCGCGGCGGCTGGAAGATCCGCCGCATCGTCTGGGAGCGCGACGGCCTGCGGCTGGAAGCCGAGGACATCCGGCTCGAGTGGCAGCCGCTCGCCCTGATGAACAAGACACTGCAGCTGCAGCAGGTGCAGGTGGCCCGCGCGCGCGTGACCGACCGCCGCCCCGCCAGCCCGGACCCGCTGAAGCCGCCCACCGACCTGCGCCTGCCCTGGCGCGTGAACGTCGAGGAGCTGCAGGTGCGCGAACTGGCCTACGACGGCCGCTTCCAGCTGCAGGCCAGCGGGCTGGCCGGCGGCTATGCCTTCGACGGGCTGCACCATCGCATCGCACTGAAGTCGCTGCACATCGCCGGCGGCGATTACAGCGGCGAGGCGAAGATGCTCGCGCTGCCGCCCATGACGCTCGATGCGAAGCTGGCCGGCCGCTTCCAGGCGCCGGTGCCGGGCCGCGCGGAGCCGGTGCCGATCGAATTCGGCCTGCAGGCGCAGGGGCCGGCCGCGCGCATCGATGCCCGCGCGCAGCTGCACGTGCTGCAGCCGCGGCCCGACCGCGGCCTGCTGCCGCAGGCGACGGCGACGGCGCGCATCACGCCTTTCGATGCCATGCCGGTGCCGCAGGGCGAGGCCGACTTCCGCCAGCTCGATGCCGCGCTGTTCTGGCCGCAGGCGCCGCGCACGCGGCTGTCCGGGCATGTCGAGGTGGTGCCGCAGGCGGACAAGAGCTGGGCCCTGCGCGGCGAGCTGCGCAACGCGCTGCCCGGGCCGTGGGACGCAGGACGGCTGCCGATCGCATCGCTGCGGGCACAGGGCGACTGGCGCGGCGGCATGGCCCTCGTGCGCAGCCTGGAAGCGAAAGCCGGCGGCGGCACGGTCACGGGCGAGGGCAGCTGGAAGGAGCGCGGCTGGCATTTCGCCGGCCGGGTGGACGATGTCGATCCGTCGCAGCTGCACGGCCGGCTCGCGCCCTTGCCGCTGACGGGGCCGCTGGAGCTCGAAGGCGAGCCCGGCGCGGTCGGCTTCGTGCTGTCGCTCAAGGCAGGCGCGCCGCGTGCACCTGCGCGGCGCGCCAAGGGCGACGCCCAGGGCGTGCTCGCGGCCGCCGGCGCGCTGGAACTGCGCGACGTGTCCGCGCAGGGGCGCTGGGCCGGCAATGCGCTGTCGCTGGCCATGCTGCGCGTGCGCACGGCCGATGCGACCCTGGACGGCAAGCTCGAACTGCAACTGGCCCAGGCCGCCGGCAGCGGGCAACTCGAACTGCAGGCGCCAGGCCTGCGCGCCACCGCGCGCGGCAGCCTCTCCGAAACGCGGGGGCAGGGCAACGCCGACGTCGCCGCCAGCGACCTCGCGCAGGCGCAGCGCTGGCTGGCGCGCTGGCCGGGGCTCGCCAATGCGCTCAAGGGGCTGGCCTTGCGCGGCAACGCGCAGGCGCAGCTCGCGTGGCAGGGCGGCTGGCGCGACCCCGCGCTGCAGGGACGCGTGACGGCGCAATCGCTGGCGTGGCAGCCAGCCGCCGGCGGCCCGAACGCGACGCCCCCCTGGCTGCTGCGCGAAGCCACGCTGAGCCTGCAGGGGCGGCTGCGCAATGCCGCCCTGGAACTGCGTGCGCAGGCGGAGCAGGGCCAGCGCAAGTTCGATCTCACCGCTACCGGCCAACTGGCGGGAACGCTAGCTGCCGCGCCCTTGTGGCGCGGGCAGGTCGCGAGCCTCGCGCTCACCGTGCGGGACCCGGCGCTCACGCGCGATGCCTGGCGGCTGCAACTGCAGCGGCCGGTGGACTGGCGGCTGCAGGGCGAGAGCTTCACGCTGTCGGCCGGCGAGGCCTTGTTGCGGGCCCCGGCGATGCGCGGCGGCGCACCCGCGACCGACGCTTTGCTCACGTGGACGCCGGTGCGCCGCGAGCGCGGCCAGCTCGCCACCTCGGGCCGCCTGGCCGGCCTGCCGATGGCGTGGATCGAGTTGTTCGGCGGCCCGCAACTCGCCGGCTCGGCGCTGTCCGGCGACATGGTGTTCGATGCGCAGTGGAACGCCGTGCTGGGGCCCACGCCGCGCATCGAGGCCACGCTGGCGCGCGTGCGCGGCGACGTCAACGTGCTGGCCGAAAGCATCGACGGCGCGGCCGCGCGCGTGACCGCCGGCGTGCGCGAGGCGCGGGTGACGCTCACGACGCAAGGCGAGCAGGTGGTGCTGAACCTGCTGTGGGACAGCGAGCGGGCCGGCCACGCGCAAGGCGAGATCCGCAGCCGCCTGGCGCACACGCCGGAGGGCGGCTGGGAGTGGCCCGCGGACGCGCCGCTGGCCGGACGCGTGCAGGCGCAGCTGCCGCGCATCGGCGTCTGGTCGCTGCTGGCGCCGCCGGGATGGCGGCTGCGCGGTTCGCTGACCGCGGACATCACGGTTGCCGGCACGCGGGCGCTGCCGCAGCTGGCGGGGCCGGTGCAGGCGGACGACCTCGCCCTGCGTTCGGTGGTGGACGGCATCGAGCTGCGCAACGGGCGCCTGCGCGCGCAGCTGGCCGGGCAGAAACTGGCCGTGAGCGAATTCCTGCTGCGCGGCAGCGAGGAGGGGGGCGGGGGCGGCACCTTGCTCGCCTACGGCGAAGGGACGTGGACGGCCGAGGGGCCGGTGTTCGAGGCGCACGCGCAGCTGTCGCAACTGCGAGCCAGCATCCGCAGCGACCGGCAGCTCACCGTGTCGGGTCCCGTGGAAGCGCGCATGGACCGCACCGGCACCAGCATCACCGGGCAGCTGCGGGTGGATCGCGCCCGCATCCAGATCCCGGACGAGACGCCGCCGCGGCTGGGCGAGGACGTGATCGTGCGCAACGCGCCGGGCGTCGCGGTGACGGAGGCGGAGCGCCGCGTGCGGCCGGCGGCCAGCGAGGGCACGGGCCGCACGGTGACGATGAAGGTGAGCTTCGATCTCGGCAACGATTTCCGCGTCAGCGGCCGCGGCGTGGACACACGGCTGGTCGGCTCGGTGCAGGTCGAGGGCGCCGCGGCGGGCGGCCTGCCGCAGCTCACCGGGCTGATCCGCACGGCGGGCGGCACCTACGAGGCCTACGGCCAGCGCATGAACATCGAGAAAGGCGAGCTGCGCTTCACCGGCGCGCCCGACAACCCGGCGCTGGACATCCTCGCGCTGCGGCCGAACCTCACGCCCAAGGTGGGCGTGCAGGTGTCCGGGCGCGCGCAGTCGCCGCACGTGGAGCTGTATTCGGAAGCGGGGCTGTCGGAAGCCGAGACGCTGTCCTACCTGGTGCTGGGCCGCTCCTCGGCCGGCGGCGGCGCCGAGACCGCGCTGCTGCAGCGCGCGGCGAGCGCGCTGCTCGCCGGCCGCGGCGGCACCGGCAAGGGCATCGCGGGCAAGCTCGGGCTCGACGACGTCACCGTGCGCACCGACGCCACCGCCGGCGCCGTGGTGCGGGTGGGCAAGCGCTTCGCGGACAACTTCTACGCCGCCTACGAGCGCAGCCTGTCCGGGGCCATGGGCACGCTGTTCATCTTCTACGACGTCTCGCAGCGCGTGACGGTGCGCGCCGAGGCGGGCGAGCGCGCGGGGGTGGACCTGATCTTCACCTTCGCGTTCGACGGCCTGGGCCGGCGCCGCGCAAGCGAGCCGGTGCGCTGAACGCTCAGCGCAGGTCGAACACCAGGCAGGTCGTGGTGGCGTGCGCGTACAGCGCGCCGTCGGGGCCCGCCAGCCGCGCCTCCGCGGTCGCGAGCTGCCGGCCGCAGTGCACCACCTTGCCCTCGGCCCGCACGCGCCGCACCTTGGGGCCGATCGCCCGCACGAGGTTGATGCTCAGTTCCGCCGTCGTGTAGCCGCGACCGGCCGGCATCATGGTGTGCACGGCGCACCCGAGCGCCGAATCGAGCAGGGTGGCGTACCAGCCCCCGTGCACGCCGCCCATCGGGTTGGCGTGCGCCGGCCCCGGCGTGCCCTGGAAGACGGCGTGGCCTTCGCCCGCTTCGACGAGCAGGAAGTCCAGCGTGCGCATGATGGGCGGCCCCGGCAGCTCGCCGCGCAGCATGGCCTGCATCACCTGAAGCCCGCTGCGGCCGGTGAACGCCTCGGGCGGCACCACGCCCCAGCCGGCCCCGGCCTGCAGCCGCCCGGCCACCTCGCGCTCGCGCGCCAGCCACTGTTCCAGTCGATCACTCATCCCGCTCTCCGGAAACTTGCATATGCAATGGTTGCAGCTACAATAATCTGCGATGGACACCGCTGTCAAGCCGCAGGGCTGCACCAACCTCAAGCTGCGCCAGCTGATGCGCCGCGTCGCCCAGCTGTACGACGCCGAGGTGGGCAAGACCGGCCTGCGCGGCACGCAGTATTCGCTGCTGTCGTACGTGGTCAGGCTCGGGCCGGTGCGGCCGGTCGACCTGGCGCGCGCCATGAAGGTGGAGGCCTCCACCCTCACGCGCAACCTGCGGCCTCTGATCACCGCCGGGCTCGTCGCGCAGGGCGCCGGCGCCGATGCGCGCAGCCGGCTGGTCGAAGCCACCGCCGCCGGGCGGGAGAAGCGCCAGGAGGCACAACGTCGCTGGCGTGTGGCGCAGGAGTCACTCAATCGGCGGCTGGGCGCCGCTCGCGTGGCGGCGTTGCACGCGCTGCTGGACGAATGCCAGGATCTGCTGGACGATCTGCCCGAAGGGGAACTCCATGACTGAAGCAACGCTCGTGCGCCGCGTGGCGTTCTGGCTGGTGCTGCTCGCGGCGGCCGGAACCTTCGCGCTTACGATGGGCACGCGCCAGAGCATGGGGCTGTTCCTGTCCTCGCTCAACACGCAGACCGGCCTGGGCCTGGGCAGCATCAGCCTGGCCTTCGCGTTCGGGCAGCTCTGGTGGGGCCTCACGCAGCCTTTCGCCGGCGCGCTGGCGGACCGGTACGGCGTCGGCCGCGTGCTCGTTGCCGGCCTCGCGCTGCTGGCGCTGGGTACCTTCATCACGCCCTTCATGACGACCACGCTGGGCCTCGTGTTCTCCATCGGCGTGCTGGCCTCCGGCGGGGCAGGCATGGCGGGCCCCGCGGTGCTGATGTCGGCGGCGGTGCGCATGATCGCCCCGGCCCGCCGCGGCCTCGCCACCGGCATCGTCAATGCGGGCGGCTCCTTCGGCCAGTTCGCCACCGCGCCGGTCGCGGCCGCCCTGATCGTGGGCATGGGCTGGACGGTCGCGATGCAGGTGCTGGCGCTGATGGTGCTGGCCGCGCTGCCCGCGGCCTGGGTGCTGCGCGGCACCGCGGCGCAGACGGTCGCGGCGGAGGAACGCAAGCCCCAGGGCGCCGGGGCCGCCGTGCGCGAGGCGCTGCGGCATCCCGGCTACCTGCTGCTGTGCGCCGGTTTCTTCGTCTGCGGCTTCCACGTGGCCTTCCTCGCCGTGCACCTGCCGGGCGTGGTCGAGGCGTGCGGGCTGCCCAAGCAGTGGGGCGGCTGGTCGCTCGCCATGCTGGGCCTGTTCAACATCGTGGGCAGCCTGGCCATCGGCTGGGCGGTCGGCCGCTGGCGCATGAAGTCGCTGCTGGCGCTGATCTACGCCGTGCGCGCCGTGGCCGTGATGGTGTTCCTGTTCATGCCGAAGACGGGCGTGACGGTGCTCGTGTTCGCGGCCGTCATGGGCCTGAGCTACCTGTCGACGGTGCCGCCCACCGCCGGACTGGTCGCCAAGTTCTTCGGCCCGGCCCAGATGGCCACGCTGTTCGGGCTCGTGCTGCTCACGCACCAGGTCGGCGCCTTCTTCGGGGCCTGGCTGGGAGGCAAGGTGTTCGAGTGGACCGGTGCCTACGACTGGTTCTGGTACGTGGACATCCTGCTGGCGATCGGCGCCGCCCTGATCCACCTGCCCATCCGGGAGGCCAAGCTGGCGCCCGCCGGCGGCACCGTCGCGGCCTGACGCACCCCCCTTGAAAGGCGGCCGGCGAGGCCGCATCTGGCTCAGCGTTTCCGCCGGCCTACAGGCCGATGAGCCGCAAGCCGTCTTCGGAGCGCGGCATCTTCGGCATGGCTCATGCGTCGCAGTACTACCATCCGACTCACATGTCAGGTGCACAGTATTATCATGTCTGGCAGCCAGAACGATCGCATGGAAGACAAACCCGCCCGCCTCACGGTGCTCATCGACGCCGACAAGAAGAAGGCATTCGAGGCGCTGTGTGCCTCCCAGGACATCACCGCGTCGCAGGTGGTGCGCCAGTTGATCCGTGAGTACCTCGCCAAGCACGGCGTCTCGTACCGGGCCGACGGCTCGGACGCGGCATCGGGATAGTCGTGCCACCGGCGAACGGAAAACAATTACAATCTGATTAACATCAGAACCGGTTCGCCCCCATGGAGCTCAAGACCGCCCGGCTCACCATCCTCATCGATCCGGCGAAGAAACAGGCTTTCGAGGAACTGTGCCGCACGCAGGACATGACGCCCTCGCAGGTGGTGCGGCGCCTGATCCGCGACTTCATGGAAGAGGAAGCGCCGGCGCCGCGCCGCGCCCCGGCGCGCAAGGCCGCGCCCCGCCGCGCCCGCTGACCGCCGCCGCGGCGACTACACCGGCACGGTGTAGTTGAGGGTCATCCGCCCGCCGTCCACCACGACGATCTCTCCCGTGACATAGCTGGCCGCGTCGCTCGCCAGGTACGCCACCACGTCCGCCACTTCCGAAGGTTCGCCGAGCCGCTTCATGGGCGTGCGCGTCAGGATGCGCTGCCTGGCTTCCTCGCTCGTGAGCACCGCCCTGGCCGCCAGCTCGGTGGCGATGGTGCCGGGGGCCACCGCGTTCACCCGCACGCCCTTGTCCGCCAGCGAGAGCGCCATGACGCGCGTGAGCTGGTTGATGCCGCCCTTGCTCACGTTGTAGCTGGAGATGGTGGGGATGGTCAGCACCGCGTTGACCGAGCTCATGTTGACGATGGCGCCGCGGCCGGCCCTGGCCATCTCGCGCGCGACCGCCTGGCCCATGAGGAAGGAGCCCTTGAGGTTCACGCGCAGCACCGCGTCGAAGTCCGCCTCCGTCACGTCGAGGAACTCGGCGGCCTTGAAGATGCCCGCGTTGTTCACCAGCACGTCGATGCGGCCGTGCGCGGCCATCACCTGGCGCACCAGCGCGTCGACCTGCGCCTTGTCGCCCACGTCGCAGTGGATGAAGGTGCCGCCGAGCTCCTGCGCCACCGCCCCGCCGCGCGCATCCTCGATGTCGCTCAGCACCACCGTCGCGCCCTCGCGCGCGAAGCGGCGCGCGCAGGCTTCGCCGATGCCCTGTGCCGCGCCCGTCACGATGCAGACGCGGCCCTGCAGGCCGAAGTTGATGGGGGCGGAGGGCGTGGAAGCGGGCGCGCTGTTCATGCGCGCATGGTACCTGCCCAGGCATCCGCGAAGGCGCGCGCCATGCGGGCCACTTCCTCGGCCGCGGCGCCCGGCCGGTAGAGCGCCGAGCCGATGCCGAAGCCGTTCGCGCCCGCGGCCAGGTAGCGCGCCATCGTCGCGGGTGCGATGCCGCCCACGGGGAACAGCGGCACCGTCGGCGGCAGCACCGCGCGCAGCGCCTTCACGGCGGCCGGCGGGATCATTTCCGCGGGGAAGAGCTTCAGGCCGGTGGCGCCGGCCTCGAGCGCCGCGAAGGCTTCGGTCGGCGTCATCACGCCGGGCAGGCAGGCCATGCCCGACCAGGTGGCCGCGCGCACGACGCGGGCGTCGAAATGCGGCGACACGACCAGCCGCCCGCCGGCGGCGTGCACCTGCCGGACCTCGTCTTCGGTGCGCACGGTGCCGGCGCCGACCACCGCGCCCGGGAAGCGGCGCGCCAGCCGCGCGATGCTTTCCAGCGGCTGCGGCGAATTCAGCGGCACCTCGAAGACGCGCCAGTTCGCGTTCCACAGCGCGTCGCCGACGGCGTCGGCTTCGGCCGGCGCGATGCCGCGCAGGATCGCCACCAGCGGCAGGTCGTCGAGCGCGCGCTTCCAGGCCTCGGCGAGCAGGGGGTTCATGCCTTCTGCAGCGTGCGCGCGAGCGCCCAGTGGCCGCGCCAGGTGGCCTCCGAGCCGAGGCGGTGCGATGCGCAGCCCAGCGTGTGCAGGGCGAGCGCGTAGCGCTCCGTGAGCGCCGGCGCGCCGATCAGCACCACTTCGAGCCCGTGCAGCGCGCGGGCGCGCAGTTCCTCGCCGATCACCAGGCCCGAGAGGTAGCTTGGCAGCGCCTGCGTGGGCAGGATGTCGAACAGCGCCAGCGTGCGCGCGCTGAACGCGCTGTGCAGCAGCGAGCGCGCCTGCTGGGCGTGGTGCACGCCGCGCAGGAAGGCGGCCTCCTCGAGCGGGCCGTCCTCGTCGGGCATCGTGCGGGCCAGGATCGACTGCTGGCGCAGCAGGCTGTAGAACTCGCCGGACATGAAGGTCGCGAAGGACTGCACGCGTGCCTCGGCCACGCGCACCCACTTGCAATGCGTGCCGGGCAGCACGAACACGCCGTCGTCGAGATGCAGCAGGTCCATCGCGCCGAACACCTGCACTTCCTCGCCGCGCAGCGCGTCGGGCGTGTCCAGGAACTCGAAGCACAGGCCCGGCACCAGCGCGATGCGGCCCGGCTCGATCCACGCGAGCGCGTGCGCGACGTCGGCGAAGCCGGCCGGGCAGGTGCAGTAGGGCGCTTCCTGCCAGCCCTGGCGGCTGCCGGCCATGCCGCTCACGAGGCACAGCACGTCGGGCTGGTTCAGCCAGTCGCCGCAGGTTTCGCGCAGGGTTTCGGGAAAGGAACCCGCGGGCACGGAGAGGATGCCGCGGTCGGACGTCCTTTCCTCCAGCACCGTGCCATCGCTGCCGACGCGGGCGACGCGAAGGGACGAGGTGCCCCAATCCACGGCGACGAGGGGACGCACTTCGATGCCCCCCGCCCTCAATGATTGTCGCGGGGCACGAAGGAGCCGCGCTTGCCGACCAGGAAGTCCAGGTCGGCGCCTTCGTCGGCCTGCAGCACGTGGTCGGTGTAGAGCTTCCAGTAGCCGGAGGAAAGCGGCGGCGGCGGCGCCTTCCATTCGGCCAGGCGGCGCGCGAGTTCCTCGTCGCCGATCTCCAGGTGCAGCCGGCGCTTCGGCACGTCCAGCTCGATCATGTCGCCGTTGCGCACGACCGCGAGCGGACCGCCCGCGGCGGCTTCGGGCGCGGTGTGCAGCACCACCGTGCCGTAGGCCGTGCCGCTCATGCGCGCATCGCTGATGCGGACCATGTCGGTGATTCCCTTGCGCAGGACCTTCGGCGGCAGTGGCATGTTGCCGACCTCGGCCATCCCGGGGTAGCCCTTGGGCCCGCAGTTCTTCAGCACCAGCACGCAGGTCTCGTCGACGTCGAGGTTCTCGTCGTCGATGCGCTTGTGGAAGTCCTCGATGTCCTCGAACACCACCGCGCGGCCGCGGTGCACCATCAGTGCCGGGGTGGCGGCGCTCGGCTTGATCACGGCACCGCGGGGCGCCAGGTTGCCGCGCAGCACCGCGATGCCCGCCTTCTCCTTGAAGGGCGCCTCCAGGGGCTGGATCACTTCCTTGTTCCAGTTCTGCGCGCCCTCGATGTTCTCGCCCACCGTCCGGCCGTTGGCCGTCACCGCATCGAGGTGCAGCGACGCGCGGATCTCGTTCATCACCACCGGGATGCCGCCGGCGTAGCAGAAGTCCTCCATCAGGTGCTGGCCGGAAGGCTGCAGGTTGACCAGGCAGGGCATCTCGCTGCCCAGGCGGTCGAAGTCCTCGATGGAGAGCTCCACGCCGATGCGCCGCGCGATGGCGATCAGGTGGATCACCGCGTTGGTGGAGCCGCCGATCGCCGCCAGCGTCTTGATCGCGTTCTCGAAGGCCTTGCGGGTCAGGATCGACGAGAGCTTCTGGTCCTCGTGCACCATGTCGACGATGCGCCGGCCCGCCATGCGCGCCAGCACGTTGCGGCGGCCGTCGACGGCCGGATAGGCCGCGTTGCCCGGCAGGCCCACCCCCAGCGCTTCGACCATGCTCGCCATGGTGGAGGCCGTGCCCATGGTCATGCAGTGGCCGTGGCTGCGGTGCATGCAGCTCTCGGCCTCGAAGAAGTCCTGCAGCTTGAGCGTGCCGGCGCGCACCTGCTCGCTCATGCTCCACACCCCCGTGCCCGAGCCCAGTTCCTGGTCGCGCCACTTGCCGTTGAGCATGGGGCCGCCGGACACGCCGATGGTGGGGATGTCGACGCTGGAGGCGCCCATGATCAGCGACGGCGTGGTCTTGTCGCAGCCCATGAGGAGCACGACGCCGTCGACGGGGTTGCCGCGGATCGATTCCTCGACGTCCATGCTGGCGAGGTTGCGATAGAGCATGGCGGTGGGACGCAGCAGCGTCTCGCCCAGCGACATGACCGGGAATTCGAGCGGGAAGCCGCCCGCTTCATACACGCCGATCTTGACCTGCTCGGCGAGCGTGCGGAAGTGCGAGTTGCAGGGCGTCAGCTCGCTGAAGGTGTTGCAGATGCCGATGACGGGGCGGCCGTCGAACTGGTCGTGCGGCACGCCCTTGCCCTTGACCCAGCTGCGGTAGGCGAAGCCGTCGCGGTCCTGGCGGCCGAACCATTGCTGGGAGCGGAGTTCTTCGGGCTTCTTCTTGCGGGGAGGGGTCATGGCGTGGTCCGTCCGTGGGTCTTGCTGTCCGGATTATGTGCTCGCGGCAGGGTGAATTCGTAGGCTGGTGGTGACGCGCGTCAGCGCCGGAACCCCAGCGCTTTCGCGCATCGCTGGGGTTCGCGCTTCGCGGCTCACCGCCAGCCTGCGGGCCCGCATCGCCCGGAAGGTGGCCCGGACTACTCCTTCACCGCCCCCGTCAACCCCGACACGTAATACTCGACGAAGAACGAATAGATGATCGCCACCGGCAGCGACCCGAGCAGCGCGCCCGCCATCAGCGGCCCCCAGTGGTACACGTCGCCTTCGACCAGCTCGGTCACCACCGCCACCGACACCGTCTTGACCTCGGACGAGGAGATGAAGGTCAGCGCGTAGATGAACTCGTTCCACGACAGCGTGAACGCGAAGATCGCGGCGGAGATCAGCCCCGGCACCGACAGGGGCAGGATGATCTTCCACAGGATCTGCAGGCGGCTCGCGCCGTCGATCAGCGCGCATTCCTCCAGCTCGTAGGGGATCGAGCGGAAGTACCCCATGAGCAGCCAGGTCGCGAACGGGATCAGGAAGGTGGGGTAGGTGAGGATCAGGGCCCAGCGCGTGTCGAACAGCCCCAGCTTGAAGACGATGGCCGCCAGCGGGATGAACAGGATCGACGGCGGCACCAGGTAGGCGAGGAAGATCGACAGCCCGACCTGCTTGGAGCCGCGGAAGCGCAGCCGCTCGATCGAATAGGCCGCGAGCACCGAGCAGAGCAGCGAAACGAAGGTGGAAACGACCGAGATCACCATCGTGTTCCACAGCCACGCGGGGTAGTCGGTGTGGAACAGCAGCTTGTTGAAGTGCGCCAGCGTCGGGCCGACGATCCAGAACGGGTTGCCGTCGCGCGAGAGCAGCTCGTGGTCGGGCTTGAAGGCCGTGACCGCCATCCAGTAGAAGGGGAACAGCAGCACGAACACGAAGACGGCCAGCGGGATGTAGAGCGTGACCGTGCGGGAAGGCAATGAACTGAGGTAGTTCATGCCCTGGGTCTCGTTGTCCTGCTTCTTCATTGAAAGACCTCCCCCAGGCTCCGCATTTCACGCTCCGCCTCCCCGCTGCGCAAGCGGAGGGGGCGAGCGCCTTCGGGCGGCCGTGCGGCGCTCATGCGTCGCTCGCGCCCTGTTGCCAGGCCCGCCGCTGCAGCCCGAAGTACGAGAAGAGGATTGCCGCCAGCAGGAAGGGCACCATCGCGATCGCGATCGCCGCGCCTTCGCCCAGCGCCCCGCCGGGGATGGCGCGCTGGAACGACAGCGTCGCCATCAGGTGCGTCGCGTTGAGCGGCCCGCCGCGCGTCAGCACGTAGATCAGCTGGAAATCGGTGAAGGTGAAGAGCACCGAGAACGTCATCACCACCGCGATGATGGGCGTGAGCAGCGGCAGCGTGATGTAGCGGAAGCGCTTCCAGCCGCCGGCGCCGTCGATGGCCGCGGCTTCATACAGCGAAGGCGGGATCGTCTGCAGGCCGGCCAGCAGCGTGATCGCCACGAAGGGCACGCCGCGCCAGATGTTGGCCGCGATCGTCGACAGCCGCGCGTTCCACGGGTCGCCGAGGAAGTCGATGTAGCGGTCGATCCACCCGAGCTTCATGAGCGTCCAGCTCACGATGGAGAACTGCGAGTCGTAGATCCACCAGAAGGCGATCGCCGACAGCGCGGTGGGCACGATGTAGGGCAGCAGGATCACCGTGCGGAAGAAGGTCTTGAACGGGATGTTCTCGTTCAGCAGGATGGCGAGCCACAGCCCCAGCCCGAACTTGATGACGCTGGCCACCACCGTGTAGAAGAGGGTGTTGAACAGCGCCAGCCGCGTCACGCTGTCGCCCCACAGGAACACATAGTTGGACCAGCCCACCCACTCGCCGCCGCGGCCGATCTTGGTGTCGGTGAAACCCAGCCACACGCCCAGGCCGAGCGGGTAGGTGAGGAACAGCAGCAGCAGCACCGCGGCCGGCACCATGAACAGCAGCCCCAGGAAGTTGCGGCTGTTGGACAGGCGGTGCCGGCGCGCGGGCCGGGCGCGGCCGGCTGCTTCGTCCGGTGGCTGGAGCGCGCCCGCTTCCATGGCGGATCAGACCTTGTAGTAGCGTTCGGCCCGCTGGGCGGCGCGCTGCATCGCTTCCTTGGGGCTCTTGGCGCCGCTCACCGCCTCGGCCACCATGTCCTGCACGATGAAGTCGGCCAGCGCGCCGGCGGAGGCGTACCCGAGCTTGCCCATGTAGCCCGCCGGCCGCATGTTCTTCACCGCGTCGCGGTACGGCGTGTTCTTCGGGTCGACCGTCCACACCGGGTTCTTCTCGTAGGCGCGCAGCGGCTGCGAGATGTAGCCGCCGGCGGCCTGCATCCAGGGGCCGTACTGCTCCTCTTCCATCATGAAGCGCACGAACTCCTTGGCCGCCTTCGGGTACTTCGTGTGCTTGAACACCATCTGGTTGAAGAACAGGTGGTATTCGGTCGGCACGCCCACGGGCCCGATCGGGAAGGAGGCGTGCTGGATGTCGGCGGCCATCTCCTTGACCTTCGGGTCGGTGGAGTTCTTGGCCGCGTAGTAGATCGAGATGCCGTTGTTGGTGACCGAGACCTGGTTGTCCAGGAAGGCCTTGTTGTTGTTCGGGTCCAGCCACGACAGCGTGCCGGGCACGAAGGTGGCGTACAGCTCCTTGCCGTACTCCAGCGCCTTGAGCGTCGCGGGGCTGTCGATGATCACCTTGTTGCCCTTGTCGACCAGCGCCGCGCCGAAGGCCCAGATCAGCCATTGCGTCCAGCCGCTGTCGCCGGTGGCGTGGCCCAGCGCCATGCCGCCGGGCGTGCCCTTGGCCTTGAGCGCCTGGAACATCTTCAGGAAGCCGTCGGTGTCCTTCGGGAAGGCGGTGACGCCCGCGGCCTTGAGCTGCGAATCGCGGTACACCATCATCGAGCCGGTGCCGCCCAGCGGCACGCCGATCCAGTGGCGGCCATCGGGTTTCAGGTAGGCCTCGCAGGCCGGGTACCAGCCGCCGTACTTCTTGCCGAGGTAGTCGGCGACGTCGGTCATGTCGACCAGCTTCTCGGGATAGAGGTTCGCGTCGTCGTTGGTGGACAGGATGATGTCCGGGCCCGCGCCGGTGTTCGCGGCCACGGCTGCCTTCGGGCGGACGTCCTCCCAGCCTTCGTTGTCCAGGCGCACGTCGATGCCGTACTTGGCGCTGAACTTCTTGACGTTGGCGATGTACGCATCCTCGTCGCCCTGCACGAAGCGCTTCCAGCGCAGCACGCGCAGCTTGGCGCCCTTCTCGGGCTGGTTGTTCCACTGCGCCTGCGCGCTCGCCGGCCACAGCAGCGGCAGCGAGACGGCGGCCGCGCCGGCCGAGGCTTTCTTCAGGAACTTCCGACGGTTCGTCATGGTTGTCTCCTTGGAGGTGAAAGGGAGCAAGCTCGGGGCAGGCCGCGGCGCGCTCACTGCGCCAGCCGCATCCCGCTGGCGGGATCGAACAGGTGGGCGCGCGCGGGGTCGGGCCGCAGGCGGATGATCTCGCCGGGGCGGAAGGCGTGGCGGTCGCGGAACACGCTGGTGACCTCGACGCCGGCGAGCTTGGTGAAGACCTGGGTGTCGGCGCCGGTGGGCTCGACCACCACCACCTCGCCCGGCATGCCCTCGCCTTCGGCGGCGAGTTCCATGTGCTCGGGGCGGGTGCCGTAGATGACGCCCTGGCCGTCCTGCGCGGCCAGCGCCGCGGCCGGCGCGGGCAGCGACAGGCCCGGGCCGAAGTCGATGCGCGCGCTGCCGTTCGCGCGCCGCACCACGCCGGGCAGGAAGTTCATGGCGGGCGAGCCGATGAAGCCGGCGACGAACTGGTTGACCGGGTGGTCGTACAGCTCCAGGGGGGAGCCGGTCTGTTCCACCACGCCGTCGCGCATCACGACGATCTGGTCGGCCATGGTCATGGCCTCGATCTGGTCGTGCGTGACGTAAACGGAAGTCGTCTTCAGGCGCTGGTGCAGTTCCTTGATCTCGGTGCGCATCTGCACGCGCAGCTTGGCGTCGAGGTTGGACAGCGGCTCGTCGAACAGGAACACCTGCGGGTCGCGCACGATGCAGCGGCCCATGGCCACGCGCTGGCGCTGGCCGCCGGAGAGCTGGCGCGGGTAGCGATCGAGCAGGGCCTCGAGGCCGAGGATCTCCGCCGCCTTCTTCACGCGCTCGTCGGCCACGGACTTCGGCTGCCTGGCGAGCATCAGGCTGAAGGCCATGTTGTCGCGCACCGTCATGTGCGGGTAGAGCGCGTAGTTCTGGAACACCATGGCGATGTCCCGTTCCTTGGGCGTGAGGTCGTTGACCACGCGCGGGCCGATGCGGATCTCCCCGCGGCTGATCTCCTCGAGCCCCGCGATCATGCGCAGCAGTGTCGACTTGCCGCAGCCCGACGGCCCCACGAGCACGGCGAACTGGCCGTCCTCGATGTCGATGTTGACGCCGCGGATGATGTGCGCGGCACCGAAGAACTTCTCGACGTCCCGGATCTGTACGTTGGCCATCGTCCCCGCTGGTGTGAACACGCTGGAAAGCGACGCACCTTGTAGCATGGAACAAATGCTGCGTCATCAGCATTGCACCCGCGCCGGCGCCACAGCGCGGGTAAACCCGGTCGATGCGCCCTCAGGGACCGTTGGCGTCGATGATCTGCGTGATCAGCTCCGGATAGTCCGCGATGAAGTCGTTGACCACGATGTGCGCCTGCGGGTGCTGGCGCAGCCAGCTGCGGAACTTCGGCACCGAGTGGAACGCATCCTCCTGCAGCGACAGGCTCAGGTCGATCAGCAGCAGGCGCTCGAGGTGCGTGCTGACCGAACCGACCAGTTCGGAGGCGATGCCCGAGGCGGCCTTCAGGCAGTCCAGTTGTGCCTTCGCCGTGCCTGCCGCCATCGTGAGGATCACCCGCTTCTTCACCAGGTCCGGCGTGGGCGTCATCTGCCCCTGCACGATCACGAGGTTGCCGGAGGAGGCGATATGGACGGCTTCGCCGTCAAGGTACGCGCCCACGCCATTGCTGCCGTCCCACTGCTGCCTGTTCGGCCAGAAGCGGTCGACGTACCGGTTGCCCGGCTCCTTCGGCGGCGACGGCTCCTTCCAGCCGGCTTCGCTCGGCCAGAGCCCGGTGCGCGAGGCGGGGGAAAGGCGGCCGAGCGTGTCCGGTTCGAAGAGCACCACGAGCTGGCGGCCGAGGCCCCAGATCTCGTTCATCGTCATGTCCTTCGGATTCAGGGTGTCGGCGGAAGTCACGATGCGCTCGCCGAACGCCGCCACGATCCGCGCCAGCAGCTCCTGCGCATCCGCCGCGCTCATCTCGTCCTGGTTGCCGGCGCGGTCGAACAGGTGCTGGAAGTCCAGCACGACGACCTCCTTCGGGTGCGCCGCCAGGAAGGCGGAAATCTCCGGCAGCATCGTGTCGAGGTCGGCGCCCGCGAACATGTGGGTGGCCCGGAAGCTCCTGCCATCCGCGCCCGGGATGATCCGCAGGTCCAGGTAGCGCACGCCTGCGAGCAGTTGCGCGGCGATCGTGTGCCGCTGCGCGCGCGACCACCTGGCCGCCGCGGCGGTGAGCGGATACGACGCCGGGAACAGGATGCGCAGGTCGTTCAGCAGCGTGGCGCCGCCGAACTGCTGGAACTCCTTGCTCAGGGGAGACACGCCATTGATCGGATACGTGCCCGAGTCGTGCGATCCCGGCAGCGCGACCTGCCGCAGCGGCCGCGGCCCGAGGCTCGCCGCGCGTTGCGCCATCCAGTCCACGTGCGCCAGCGACAGCGGGATCGCCGCGGTCGGATCGAACAGGGGTTCCGCCGGGATGACCGACAGGCAGACGCCCAGCCCGGAAGGCAGCGCCAGGGTCAGGAGGCGGTGCAGGTCCTCGTCGGCCATCTGGAGCATGCCCTCCGGGTTGGTGCCCAGGTTCGCGAGTGCCTTGGCGTTGTCCGCCACGGCATGCTCGAAATCGCCCTCCGCCTTCTTCAGCCGGGCTGCCGCTTCCGCCGCCTGTTTCCGGGCGATCTCGGCGGCGTCGTCGGCGACCTGCTTGACCTTGTGCCAGGCGCGGCTGAACCAGCTGTCGATGAACAGCGACGCGGCGCCGAAGCTCGCGGGGATCTTCGCGGCGCTGTCGCCGCGCGCGTGGAACAGCTCGATCGAATCGTCGGCATGCCGCACGACCTTCGCGCGGTACTTCAGCGTGGCCGTGGGCGCGTCGTACAGCACCTCCAGCAGTTCGACGATGACCACGTCGGCACCGGCGGGCGCGCCCTCGATCTGCAGCGCCGCGTTCGGCGGGTCGCGCAGGAAGCTGTCGTCGGAAGTGTCGTTCCACCCGCCGACGAAGTCGCCGGTTTCGATGATGCCGGCCAGCCGGTACGGGCGGTCGGAAAAGAACGTGGTGACGGGCTGGGCGCCCTTGAGCGTCAGCAGGTAGACGTCCTGCTCGTCGTCCGAGGCCACGAAGCTGCCGCTGTCGGCCGTCTGCACGAACAGGTACTGCAGGGTGTCCGGCGGGCCGGAGTCGGCTGTCCCGCCGGAGCCGCCGCAACCCGCGGCGAGCAGGACCAGCGAACCCGCAACCAGGCGCAGCGTGCGCAGGCAGTCCATGGCATCCCTCCTCGTGACCCTTCTTGCGGAGTCAGGGGCAATAGTGGAAGGCCGCGGGTGCCTGAACTTGCGGATGCGCAAGTTCGGCGTCGGGGACGGAGCCGCCGGTCGGTGATGCGCCCGCGCGGGGCGCTCAGTTCCAGCCGGACGAACGCCAGGCCAGCGACGCGTCGTCCTGCATCTCCCCCGAGAGCAGGATGCGATGGCCGCGGGCGACGGGCACGGCGCGCAGCAGCGCGCGCGCCACTTCGGCGGCGGTGATCGGACGAAAGTTCGCGGGAATGAAGGGTTTGAGCCAGCGGCCGACCTGCAGGCCGATCTTCTCGCCGGCGCGCTCGCGCTGGCCCAGCGCCTGGCGGTCGCCCACCAGCAGCGAGGGGCGGGCGATCACCACGCCTTCGAAGCCGAGGCCGGTGACGGCTTCCTCGAGCTCGCCCTTCACGCGGCTGTAGAAGATGCGCGAGCCGGCATCGGCCTGCATCGCGCTCACCACGCCGGCGCGGCGCGCGCCCGCCGCCTGCGCGGCACGGGCCGTGGCGAGGCTGGCATCGAAATCGACCGCGCGAAAGGCCTCCTCGCTGCCGGCCACCTTGATGGTGGTCCCGAGCGCGAGATAGGCTTCATCGATGGGGGGCAGCGCCGGCAGCGCCGCGAAATCGACGGTGTGGACCGTCAGCTTGGGGTGTTGCACCCCAAGGGGGCGGCGGACCAGGGCATGGACCGCCGCGACCGCTTCATCGTCCAAAAGTCCTTGCAGGATTTGCCGGCCCACGAGGCCCGACGCCCCCGCCACCAGTGCGGTTCGGCCGCCCGCCGCCGCCGCCGCGGCGGCCGTTCCGGGCCATGCTGTCGACGCTGGTGCGCAGCGGGTCGGGTTGTCCATCGGTGCTTCGGTTGGCGGCTTCGCGGATCACGAAGGGGCTGCGGCTATTGTGCGCGCCCTCGCGCGGCTGGCGTTCCTCGTCGCGCACCGGCGGGCGCTGGGCCTGCTGGCGTTCGTCGTCGCGCGGCGGGCGCTGCGCCTGCTGGCGCTGCTGGCCCTGGACGCTGCTGTTGCCGTTGACGTTCTGGCCGTTGCGCGCGCCGTTCGCCGGCCTGGCCGCGCGCGGCTGGGCCGGGGCGCCATGGGGCTGCTGCGGCTTCGCGCGGCCCCGGCCGTTGCCGTCGCCGTTGCGGGCCTGCTGGCCACCCGCGGACGCGCCGTTGCCGTTGCGCGCACCGCGGCCGGAGCCGCCCTGCTTGTCCTTGTTCTCGCGCATGCGCTGCATCATCTCGCTGCGCGCCGCCTTGGCCGCGGCGTTGAGCACCTCGCGCGAGGGCGGGCGGCCCTTGCCGCCCCACAGCACCTGGCGGCCCATGGCGATCGGCTCGGCCTGCTCGCCCGGCTCGGGGCCGAAGCCCTCGACCACGACCGCGGGGATGTCCTGCTTGGTGAAGCGCTCGATCTCCTGCATGAAGCCTTCCTCGTCCAGGCAGACCAGCGACACGGCCTGGCCTTCCTTGCCCGCGCGGCCGGTGCGGCCGATGCGGTGGACGTAGTCTTCCGGCACGTTGGGGATCTCGTAGTTCACCACGTGCGGCAGGTCGTCGATGTCGATGCCGCGGGCGGCGATGTCGGTGGCCACCAGGGCGCGGATCTCGCCGCTCTTGAAGCCGGCCAGCGCCTGCGTGCGGGCGGTCTGGCTCTTGTTGCCGTGCAGGGCCATCGCGGTGATGCCCTTCTTGTTCAGGAAGTCGGCCACGTGGTTGGCGCCGAACTTGGTGCGCGTGAACACCAGCACCTGCGACCAGTCGTGTTCCTGGATCACGTGGGCCAGCAGTTCCTTCTTCTTCTCGCGGCCCACCGGGTGGAACACCTGCGTGATGCGCTGCACCGTGGTGTTGCGCGGCGTGACCTGGATGCTCTGCGGGTTGCGCAGCAGCGTGTGGGCCAGCTCGCGGATCTCGTCGCTGAAGGTGGCCGAGAACAGCAGGCTCTGCTTTTCCTTGGGCACCAGGGCGAGGATCTTCTTCACGTCGGGCAGGAAGCCCATGTCCAGCATGCGGTCGGCTTCGTCGAGGACGAGGATCTCCACGGTCGACAGGTCCAGGTGGCCCTGCTGCTGCAGGTCCAGCAGGCGGCCCGGCGTGGCCACCAGGATGTCGACGCCCTTCTTGATGCGGTCGATCTGGGGGTTCATGCCCACGCCGCCGAAGATGACCGTGGAGCTGAGCGGCAGGTACTTGCCGTAGGTCCGGATGGACTCTTCCACCTGCGCGGCGAGTTCACGCGTGGGCGTGAGCACCAGGGCGGCGATGCCGTCCTTGCCGAACTTGTTCTTCCGTCCCTGGCCCTTGCTCAGCTTGTGCAGCATGGGCAGCGTGAAGGCGGCGGTCTTGCCGGTGCCCGTCTGGGCGCCGGCGAGCAGGTCCTGCCCCGCGAGCACCGCGGGAATGGCCTGGGCCTGGATGGGGGTGGGGGTTTCGTAGCCTTGCTCGTGGACGGCCTTGAGGATGGCCGGAGCGAGATTCAGTTCGTCAAAATTCATTGAGCAATAAAGCGCCTTCCCGGGCGCGGGGGCATCGGCCGTTCCAGGCCGCGTAGGCCGGATCCAGTCAAAGGCAGATGAGGTTCTAGGGTGGGAGCCGGCGGGCGTTGCAAGCCCGCCTCGTCCCCAGCGAAACGCTGAGCCCACGGGCAACTGGGGAGCCGCGGGAAGCCCTATTGTGGCATGGATCGGCTCGGCGTGCTCGGGGGCTCGCGGCGTCCGCGTTGCGTCGATGCACCGCATGTCGGGCACAAAACGTCACCCGTCCTGCCGAAAATTGGCGCACGGCTGGGCCTCACCCATAATCAGGAGACCGACCGGGCACACCACTACATGGCCAAGATGATCAAGCTCCGGCTGGGCGTCTCCGACGATCCAACCGCCTTGCAGCCGTCCCTGAGCGACTGCCTGGGAGCCATGCTGCAGCAGGCGGATGCCTTGATCACGCACGTGCTGCAGGGCCTGGAGCTGGGCATGAACGCCACCGGGCCGCAGCGCATGGCACCGCTGCAGGCCCCGCAGGTCAAGATGGCCATCCTCGACCTGGAACCCCGCACGGCCGCGGTGAAGCAGACCTTCGTCAAGGAACTCACGCGCCTCGTCTACGAAGGCGGCGGCAAGGACCAGACGGCCACCGAGGTCCTGCGCTTCCAGGACCTGCAGCTGTTCGAGGACGAGCAGCTGGACCAGAGCATCGAGATCGCCCGCGCGCAGCAGGAAGTGGCGCTCGCCGTCGACGACACGCTGCCGCCGCTGGACGCCCTGATCAGCACCATGCTCGGCTGGCGCACCATCCAGCCGGGGCTCAACCCGCTGCGGCCCGAAGTCTTCGTGCGCTCGCTGCAGCACGCGCTGGCCGAGCACGTCGCGGACGCCGGCGCGCGCGAGGTCCTCATCACGCCGGCGGCGGGCCTGCTGGGCGTGCAGCTGCGCAAGCTGTACCGCGAGCTGGCGGACTGGCTGCGCTCCACCGGCGTGGAGCCCGCGGTGCCCGTGGGCGGACGGATCAACAAGGCCACCGGCGCGAGCGGTGCCCCGGTCACGGACACGGTGGCCAAGACGCTGCTGACGCTGGATCGCCTGCGCAAGCTCCTGGCCGGCGACTTCGACCAGCCCCGCAAGGCCGAATTCCTGCACACGGTGCCCGCCTCGATGGCGCTGTTGCAGGACCTGAAGAAGACCGACGAACTGGTCAAGCGGCTGGAGCAGCGCACCAAGCCCGCGCCGGTGGCGGACCGCCCCGTGGACATGCTGGCGGACGTCGGCAAGGAGCCGCCCGCAGCCGCCCGCATCGGGCAGCAGCTGGGCGAAGAGGTGGTGCGCCTCATGTTCGACAACCTGCTGGACGACCGCCGCCTGCTGCCCACGCTCAAGCGCCAGCTCAAGGCGCTGGAGCCCGCGGTGCAGCGCCTGACCAAGGAAGACTCGCGCTTCTTCAGCGACCGCAACCACCCGGCGCGGCAGCTGCTCGATCGCATCATCCAGCGCAGCCTGGCCTTCCCGTCCGAGGAGGACGCGGGCTGGCCCCGCTTCCTCGAATCGATCCAGTCCGTCAGCCGCTGGCTGGAAAGCAAGGTGATGGACGCCGACACCTTCGGCGAGATGCTCGACGAACTGCAGGGGCAGTGGGGCGACCAGGACCAGGGCGCCCGCCAGAAGCGCGAGGATGCGGCCCGCGCGCTGCTGCATGCCGAACAGCGCAACCTGCTGGCGCAGAAGCTGGCGGCCGAATTCGCGGCCAGCCTCGAGAGCCTGGACGTCGCCGACTTCATCCGCGACTTCCTGAAGAACGCCTGGGCGCAGGTGGTGGCCGAGGCGCAGCTCAGTTGCGAGGACGGCTCGCCGGACCCCTATGGCTACCGGGCGATGGTCGACGACCTGATCTGGAGCGTGCAGAAGAGCACCGCCCAGCGGGGCCGCGCGCGCCGCCTGGTGCAGATGATCCCTGCGTTGCTGCAGCGCCTGCGCGAGGGCCTGGCGCGCATCGGCTACCCGCCGGAGCTCACGCAGCGCTTCTTCGACCACCTCATCACGCTGCACCGCGCCGCGGTGCAGGAAGGGCGCGATGCCACGATCCAGGCCGCCGCGGAGGCCGCGTGGTCGGAGCAGTCGCAGTACCCGGAAGGCGCCGAGGAAGAAGTGCAGCTGTGGCTGGACGAGAACGAGGCGCAGGAGTCCGGCTTCATCGAGCAGGAGGCGGACCTCGACACCGATTACGTCGCCTCGCCGGAGGCGCCGCGCCAGGAGGCCCTGCGGGCCGAGCAGGAGTCGGCCCGGGCGCGGCAGGTGCCGTGCCAGGCGCCGGAGCCGGAAGCCGAAGCGGCCGTGGTCGCGCCGGAGGACCTGCGCATCGGTGCCTGGGTGGAGATCCGGATCAAGGGCGAATGGGTGCGGGCGCAGCTCACGTGGTGCAGCCCGCATGCGACGCTGTTCATGTTCACGTCCATCGGCGGTGCCGCGCATTCGATGTCGCGCCGCACCATGGACAAGCTGCGCACGGGCGGCCAGCTGCGCGTGGTGGCCGACCGCCCGGTGGTCGACGAGGCCCTCGACCAGGTCGCCCAGGCCGCGCTCAAGAACAGCATGGAGCGTCCGCCGGAGGGGTGAGGTAGCCGGAAAGCGGACAGCCGGACCCGAAGGCGGACAGCCGGACGCAGAGGACGCAAAGGGTACGCAGAGGACGCAAAGAAGACCATCTCAAGGATGGCTGTTCTTTTGCGCTCTCTGCGTACCCTTTGCGTCCTCTGCGTCCGGAAGTTTTGACTGCCTGCTCGCCGCCGCCCGCACGCGATTTCGTGATGCGGGATAATCGACGGTTTCCCGCAGAACAGAACCATGGCCCAGTACGTCTACACCATGAACCGCGTCGGCAAGATCGTGCCGCCGAAGCGGCAGATCCTGAAAGACATTTCGCTCAGCTTCTTCCCCGGCGCGAAGATCGGCGTGCTGGGCCTCAACGGCTCCGGCAAGTCCACGCTGCTGAAGATCATGGCCGGCATCGACAAGGAGATCGAGGGCGAAGCCATCCCCATGCCCGGCATCAAGATCGGCTACCTGCCGCAGGAGCCGCAGCTCGATCCCGAGCAGACCGTGCGCGAGTCCGTCGAAGGCGGCATGAGCGAGGTGATGGACGCCAAGAAGCGGCTGGAAGAGGTCTACGCCGCCTACGCCGAACCCGACGCAGACTTCGACAAGCTCTCCGAGGAGCAGCAGAAGCTCGAAGCCATCATCGCCGCCGCCGGTGCCGAGAGCGACCACGAGCACCAGTTCGAGATCGCCGCCGACGCCCTGCGCCTGCCGCCCTGGGACGCGGTGATCAAGAACCTCTCCGGCGGTGAGAAGCGCCGCGTGGCCCTGTGCCGCCTGCTGCTGTCCAAGCCGGACATGCTGCTGCTCGACGAGCCCACCAACCACCTGGACGCCGAATCGGTGGAATGGCTCGAGCAGTTCCTCGCCCGCTTCCCGGGCACCGTGGTGGGCATCACCCACGACCGCTACTTCCTCGACAATGCGGCCGAATGGATCCTGGAACTGGACCGCGGCCGCGGCATCCCCTACAAGGGCAACTACTCCACCTGGCTGGAGCAGAAGGAAGCGCGCCTGGAGTCCGAGCAGCGCACCGAGGACGCCCGCACCAAGGCGATGAAGAAGGAACTGGAGTGGGCGCGCTCGAACCCCAAGGGCCGCCAGGCCAAGAGCAAGGCGCGCCTGGCCCGCTTCGAGGAACTGTCCGACTACGAGTACCAGAAGCGCAACGAGACCAACGAGATCTTCATCCCCGTGGGCGAACGCCTGGGCCATGAAGTCATCGAGTTCGTCAACGTCTCCAAGTCGTTCGGCGACCGCGTGCTGATCGACGACCTGAGCTTCAAGGTGCCGGCCGGCGCCATCGTCGGCATCATCGGCCCGAACGGCGCGGGCAAGTCCACGCTGTTCAAGATGATCGCCGGCAAGGAGAAGCCGGACAGCGGCGAGGTGAAGATCGGCAAGACCGTGCAGATGGCCTTCGTCGACCAGCACCGCGACGAACTGGCGAACGACAAGACGGTGTGGGAGGACGTCTCCGGCGGCCTCGACATCATCAACATCGGCAAGTTCCAGATGGCCAGCCGCGCCTATTGCGGCCGCTTCAACTTCAACGGCGGCGACCAGCAGAAGAAGGTCGGCCTGCTGTCCGGCGGCGAGCGCGGACGCCTGCACCTGGCCAAGACGCTGCTGCAGGGCGGCAACGTGCTGCTGCTCGACGAGCCGTCGAACGACCTCGACGTGGAAACGCTGCGGGCGCTGGAAGACGCGCTGCTGGAATTCGCGGGCAGCGTCATGGTGATCAGCCACGACCGCTGGTTCCTGGACCGCATCGCCACCCACATCCTGGCGGCCGAAGACGAGGGCAAGTGGGTCTTCTTCGACGGCAACTTCCACGAATACGAGGCCGACAAGCGCCGGCGCCTGGGCGAAGAAGGTGCAAGACCGCACCGGGTGCGCTATAAAGCGCTGAAGTGACCTTGCGCCATGCAAGGTCTCCCCGCGGAGGCGGGGAACCAGATCAGAACTGAGGAGGGGCGGCCGCGATGAGCGGCACACAGCAGCCGCAGTACCAGACGCTCTATCGGGCCTGCATCAAGGACGCCGCCGTCCAGGGGGCGGAGCTGATGCGCTCGACGGTGGCGCTCGCCCTGCGCGAGCTGCCGCAGGCCGCCGCCTCGCTCGACGACGTCGTCGAGCGCGGGCTGCTCCAGGAAGCCGTCACCGTGCTGCGCGACCGGCAGCAGATCCTGATCGATGCCTTCCCGCAGGCCTTGCTCGCCGAATTCGCGCATGCGATCGCCGGCGACCGCGGCTCGCCCCTCAGCTTCGAACTGCTCTCCCTGCTGGGCGACGAGCAGATGCAGGACAACGCGGACCTCGTGCGGGCCTGCGGGGCACTGGAAGAAGCCGTGCGGCCGGAACTCGCCGGGCTGGAGGACACGCTCGTCGCGGCGCAACTCACTTCGGTCGGTGCCGCCCAGCGGCATCCGCTGCGCCCCGAGGTCTACGTGCGCGCCGTCTACCGGTTGGCGCGCCACACCCCTGTCTCGCCCGCCGTGCGCCGGCGCTGGGTGCGCCACCTGCCGGTGCTGATGGCGCCCGAGCTGGCGCGCACGTATGCGCGCATTGCGCAGCGCCTGCACCCCGAGGACCAGGCCCGTGCGCCGCTGCAGCCGGTGACGCAGGAAGACCTGGACCGCGCCACCCAGCTCACGATCCGCGAACTGCGCAAGCTGATGGCCGGCGAAGCGGCCGAGGGCACGCAGGGCGGCGCCGCCGTCTTCGCCGAGACGGAGTTCTCCCACACCGTGCCGGCGGCGCTGCAGATGGTGCAGGACATGCGCAAGGTGGACCAGCTGATGCTGCAGCTGCGGCAGCGGCAGGCGGCCATGCCCGGGCGCGAACGCGACAGCATGGATGCGTTCCGCGAGGCGATGCGCAGGCAGGCGAAGAAGCCCGCGCAGGAGCTCGGGCTGGAGGTCGTGCACCTCATGATCGGCAACCTGGCCGCCGACCCGCGCCTGCTGCCCGCCGTGCGCACCGTGGTGCGCGAGCTGGAGCCGCCGCTGCTGCGCCTGGCCCTGGCCGATCCGCGTTTCTTCAGCGACAAGTCCCATCCGGCGCGCCAGCTGCTGCAGGAGATCACGCAGCGCAGCCTGGCCTGGAGCTCGCAGCACGAAGCGGGCTTCCCCGCCTTCATGGACACGTTGCAGCAGGCCACCGATGCGCTGCTGGATGCCCGCGCGAACGGCCCCGAGGCCTTCGAGATCGCGCTGCTGGCGCTGCAGGAAGCCTGGGACGAGGCGCAGCCGCGTGGCCGCCGCAACCGCGAGCGCGCCGTGCGCGCATTGATCCGGGCCGAGCAGCGCAACCTGCTGGCCGAACGCATGGGCCGCGAGATCCTGGCGCGGCGCGAGGCGCAGGGTGCGCCGGCCGAGGCGCTGGCCTTCCTCACCGGCCCGTGGGCGCAGGTGCTGGCGCAGGCGCGCCTGACCGACATGGCGGCGCAGGAGGATCCCGGCAGCTATGGCTGGGTGGTGACGACGGTGCTGTGGAGCGTGCAGCCTTCGCTGGTGGGACGCGTCGCGAACCAGCAGGTGCAGATGGTCCAGCGCATCCGCCAGGGCCTCGCGAGCATCGACTACCTGCCCGCCGACACGCAGCGGTGGGTCAACCTGCTGGCGGCGCTGCGGGACCTCGCGCTGTCCGCCGCCACGGGCAGCGCCGCCCCGGTCACGGAGCCGAAAGGGCCGGAGCGGGTCAGCACCTGGCTGGCGCCGCTGGAAATGCACGAGTCCGGCTACGTGCCCGACGTGCCGATCACGCTGGCCACGACGGCTGCACCGGAGGCGGACACGCTCCCGGTGCAGGATCTCTCGGTGGGCTCGTACGTGGACCTGCTGGGTGCGAACTGGGAGCGCTGGCAGCTCACCTGGGCGAGCCCGCACGGGCTGCTGTTCATGTTCACCAACGCCACCGGCGCGACGCGCTCGATGACGCGCCGCAAGCTCACTCACATGCTGTCGCAGGGCGCGGTGCGGCTGGTGTCGGCGCACCCGGTGGTGGACGGCGCACTGGACGCGGTGGCGCGGGCGGCGTGGCGCAACAGCCTCTGAGGAAAGGTCATCCCCGCGCAGGCGGGGACCCAGGGGACGCGCGCAGCGCGTCGAATGCGCAAGCCCCGGATTCCCGCCTGCGCGGGCATGACGGCGGCGGGCGTCACGCCTGCCAGACCCCGTAGCCCTTCTCGCGCAGCGCGATCCCCAGCTCCACCTCCATCTCGCACGCCGCGCGGTACGGCATCGGGTTGTAGACCTCGTACAGGTGCGGCAGCAGCTTGATCCCGTGCTCGCGCACGAAGGCGTTGGCCTGGATGCCGGCCTTGTGCTTGTCGAAGCGCACGTCCGGGTCCAACCCCGTCATGCCGACGTACACGAAGGGCATGCCCGGCACGTAGCCGGGATTGCAGCGGCGAAAGCGCGCGTTGTTCCAGACCGCGTCGTCCAGCTGCACCACGTACACGTGATGGTGCTGCGCCCCCCGGCGGGTCATGCGGGGCGCGCGTTCGCCATCTGCCAGCCGCCCTCGACGCGCACCTCGCTGCGCAGCGAATTGGCGATGTAGCAGCGCTCGTGCGCCACCTCGTGCAGCTGGCGCACCGCGGCCTCGTCGGGTGCGCGCGTGCCGGAGAAGGTGACCTGCGGGTGCAGCACGATGGCGAGGATGCCCTGGCGGCCGAAGCCGATCGGACCCATCTGCGCCTCGGCGGCATCGCTGTAGCGGTCGACCACGAAGCCCTGTTGCGCCGCCAGCGAGAGGAACCACAGCATGTGGCAGCTCGAAGCCGCGGCCACCAGCGCTTCTTCCGGGTCGACGGCCTGCGGATCGGACCAGGGCACGCGCACCGAATGCGGAGAACTCGAGCCGCGCACCACCGCGCCGCCGTCGAAGCGCCATTCGTGGGCACGCTGGTAGCGCCCGTCGGTGAACTGCGCATCGCCTCGGGACCATTCCACGACGCAACCATGGAGGGACATCGGCGGCTCCTTTCAGGCCGGGGGAAGGGCGGCGAGGGCGCTGCGCTCGGTCTCGGCCAGGTGCGCCTGCAGCACCTTGAGCGCGGTCTTCGGGTCGCGGCGGCGCACCGCGCGCACCAGCGCGTGATGTTCCTCGTGCCAGCCCTGCGCGCGCGTGCCCGGCTTCATGCGCGCGTAGTAGTAGCGGTCCACCTGGAAGCGCAGGCGCCGCACGATGTCCATCGACTCGCCGCGCTGCGCCGGCGCGTAGAGCGCTTCGTGGAACTCGCGGTCGCCCGCGATCCAGTCGGCCACGGCAGCGGCCTTGTCGAGGGCGGCCTGGATCGTCTCGAGCCGGTTGATCGTGGCCGCCGTGTGCAGCGGCACGGCCTGGGTGAGCACGTCGCCCTCGATGAGGCCGCGCAGGCGGAACAGTTCGCGCAGTTCCGCGGCGCTGACCGTCCGTACATACATGCCCTTGTTCGGAACCATGCGCAGCAGGCCCTCCGCCTGCAGCTGGAACAGCGCCTCGCGCACCGGCACGCGGCTGACGCCCAGCTCGGCGGCGATCTCCTCCTGGCGCAGCGCCTCGCCGGAAGCCCAGCGGCCGTGGTCGAGGGACTGCCTCAGCAGCCGGGTGACGGCCGTGGAGGTGGTCTGGGCAATGGACGAGGCTGGCATGGCTCAGGTTTATACATGTATACAATTTGCGCTACAAGCCAGCCGCGGTGGGAATACAACAGCCGCGCTGCGAGCTGCGATGGATGGTTTGCGGGCGTGAATATTCACCGCCAGAGCTGCGCTTTCGCTCCCTTGGCTGAGCTTCGCATTCGCTGCACCGCAGCAGCTTTTTCGGCCCCAATCGCAAGAGTTTTTCACGAATCCGCGTCCTGTAGGACGACATCCCGCCAGCCCCCGAACTTTCGCCGACACGGTCCGTCTGTAAGTCTTGTTTGCAAATTTCGAACAGGGGACCAGCGAATGAAAGAGCGCGTTACTTCGGGTGTGGCTTCGGTGCTGATGCTGGCGGGCCTGGCGAGCGTGGCGCTCACCGGCTCGATGGGCAGTTCGCCGGCGCCGACGTCCGACACGCTGGCTCAGCGGTCGCAGGCGGGCAAGGTGGTGGCGCTGGCGCCCGCCGTGGCCCAGCCCGTGCAGGCTGCTGCCGCACCCGCCAACCCGTTCAGCGCGCTGAAGATCGACACCAGCTACTACGACCAGCTGCGCTCCAGGCTCACCTGGCTGCCGGTGCGCTATGCGGGCAGCGTCCTGAAGACGCCCGACGTGCCCTCGCGCCTGCTGCTGGCCAAGTCCGCGGCGCAACGCGCGAACCTGTCCGAAGTGGGCCTGAGCTACCGCGACGTCTACGGCATCATCAACGCCGAGACGTCCTGGGTGCCGCGGATGGGTGCGAGCAAGGACGGCACGCCCAACCTGGGCATCGCGCAGTTCGAGCCCGCCACGGCCAAGGCCGTGGGCCTCACCGACCCCACCGACCCGGTGCAGGCCGTGCATGCGCTGGCCGTGCACCTGAAGGACGCCGCGAAGTGGAGCGCCAAGCGCCTGACCGGCCTGAAGCTTTCGCCCGACGAGTACGCGCTGAAGCTGCGCGAAGGCGTCTCGATCTACTACAACCTGTCGTCCAAGGGGCGCGCGGCCTGGAATGGCCTGAACACGAAGAAGCTGCCGATCGAGACGCGCCGCCACATCGCCAACGCGCGCATCGGCGCCCGCGAAGCGGCGGAACTGGAATCGCAGCTGTCGCAACTGCGTGGCCGCATGGCCAACACGGGCATGATGACCGCGGCGTACCAGGCCGGCAACTGAGCCGCCCCGCCCCGAAGAACGAAGCCGGCCGCGAGCCGGCTTTTCTTTTCGTCGGGGAGACTAGAACAAGGGTCGCCGATGGTTACTGCGTTCGCCGGTTGCCTCTGCCCCGGACCAGGACGTGACCGTCCGCCTCGCAGGCTGTGGAAATAG